>NZ_DATMFZ010000134.1:0-3923 GCF_035556675.1 Geminicoccus sp.
TGCTGGCCGGCAACCAGTCGGTCTCGGTGTCCTACGACACGGCCTTCGTCGAGCTGGGCCAGGGCGACCTGCTGGGCTTCCCGGTCCCGGCCTGGATCGCGGCCATCGCCTATGTGCTGGGCTCGATCCTCCTGAACCTCACCGCGTTCGGCCGCAGCGTGCTGGCGATCGGCGGCAGCGAGGATGCCAGCCGGATGATGGGCCTGCCCGCCGACCGGGTGAAGTTCCTGGTCTATGCCGGCAGCGGCGTGCTGGCGGGCCTGGCCGGCGTGATCCTGGCCGCACAGTTCGGCGCCGGCCAGCCGATCGAGGGCGTGGGCTGGGAGCTGTTCGCGATCGCCGCGGTGGTGGTCGGCGGCACGCTGCTCACCGGCGGCAAGGGCTCGGTCGAATCCACGCTGGCCGGTGCGCTCCTGCTCGGCCTGATCTTCAACATCCTCAACTTCGAGAACGGCCTCGGCTGGATCAGCCTGTCCGCCTACTGGCAGTCGGTGATCCGCGGCCTGTTCCTGCTCCTGGTCGTGATCCTGCAGGCCAAGCTGGTGGGCCGCGAGGCGACCGGCTGACCCTCCATACCCCTTGACTGGAAGGACCGTCCCATGCCCGCCATCACGTCGGTGCAGCCCGGCTACTACCGGATCCCCCTGCCCACCGCGCTCACCGACAGCACCCATGGCGTGATGCGCGACTTCGAGCTTTTGACCGTGCGCGTCACCGATGCGGACGGCGCCGAAGGGGTCGGCTACAGCTACACGGTCGGCCGCAACGGCGGTGCGATCCACGACGTCCTGGCCCGCGAGATCGCGGAGCTGGTGGCCGGCGAGGATGCCGACCGGATCGAGTTCCTGTGGAACCGGCTCTGGTGGGACCTGCATTATGGCGGCCGCGGCGGCCCCACCGTGCTGGCGCTCTCGGCCTTCGACATGGCCCTTTGGGACCTCAAGGCCAAGCGCGCCGGCCAGCCGCTCTGGAAGCTGCTGGGCGGCAACGACCCCAAGGTGCCCTGCTATGCCGGCGGCATCGACCTCTATCTGCCGCTGGACGACCTGCTGAAGCAGACCGAGGCCAACCTCGCCAAGGGCTTCCGCGCCATCAAGATGAAGGTCGGCCGCAAGCTGCTGTCCGAGGACGTGGAGCGGATCGCCGCGATGCGCCGGCACCTGGGCGACGGCTTCCCGCTCATGGTGGACGCCAACATGAAGTGGTCCGCCGACGAGGCGATCCGGGCGGCCCGCGCCTTCCAGCCCTATGACCTGACCTGGCTGGAGGAGCCGATCTCGCCCGACGACGTGGCAGGCCATGCAAGGGTGGTGCGCGAAGGCGGCCTGCCGATCGCCGCTGGCGAGAACCTGCGCACGCTCTGGGAGTTCCGCCACCTGATCGCGTCCGGCGGCGTCACCTATCCCGAGCCGGACGTGACCAATTGCGGCGGCATCACCTCGTTCATGAAGATCGCCCACCTGGCCGAGGCGTTCAACCTGCCGGTCACCTCGCACGGCGCCCACGACGTCACCGTGCACCTGCTCGCCGCCGCGCCGAACCGCTCCTTCCTGGAAGCGCACGGCTTCGGCCTGGAGCGCTTCATCGCCCGGCCGCTGCAGATCCAGGACGGCTTCGCCATCGCCCCGGACGATCCGGGCCACGGCATCGAGTTCGACTGGAAGGGCCTGGAGACGGTGCGGGCCTGAGAGCCTGCGGCCGGCCAACTGGGCGGGATGAGCAGGCACCGTAGCCGCCCGTCGATGGATCCCCGTACGGCGCAAGGGATGACTTGAGGAGGGGCGTTCGCGTCCCTCCTCAGGGTATCCTGAAATCAGACAACCTGTTGAATTGAAAAGATAAAACTGCGTTCTCGGGTTCGTTTGTGCAAATTCGCTTCGCAGATTTGCCAGGCCTGCTGCGAAGCCCCTGGCGGCGGACGTTTCGTTCACCATAGCACAAGTGCTGGTGCAGATCGCGACCCTGGACGCTTTGGTGCGAATGGCGGCGTCGAGGCAGGAGACCGTCTGCATCATTCGTTCATGCAGCGGCTGCCGATTGGGGATGCCGGTGCGCGTCCGTCTGCCCTGCCCCCTGGTGTTCGCCTGCTTCGCTGCGGTCTCCCGCTGACACGACACATGGGAGGACCAGAATGCGCCGGCAGGGCACCGACGACCCTGCCGGACGTTTCATGGCGCGGACATTCCTCCAGCCAGCGATACGCACCGGCCGGTTCGCGGCCGCCTGTCGCTCATGGTGGCTACGGAGCCTGAGGGAGCGGGCATGGCTTCGGCAGCCGGGGGCTGGTAACCGGTTCCGGGTAAACATTTTCTTGGCGAAAGGTGGATGGAGCAGGCTGGGCCTCAGGGGGATTTGAAGGCAGCGCTGGCGGTCAGCGAGCGCCGGTTCCGGCTGCTGGCCGATCATGCGCCGGTGTTGATCTGGCGGGCCGGGCCGGACAAGCAGTGCGACTGGTTCAACAAGCCCTGGCTGGAGTTCACCGGCAGGACGCTCGAGCAGGAGCTGGGGCATGGCTGGGCCGAGGGGGTCCATCCCGACGACCATGCGCGCTGCCTGGAGATCTACACGGTCGCCTTCGACGCCCGCGAGCGCTTCACCATGGACTACCGGCTGCGCCGCCATGACGGCACGTATCGCTGGATCCGGGACAATGGCGCGCCCTATTTCGACGACGACGGCAGCTTCCTGGGCTATTTCGGCAGCGGGATCGACGTCACCGACCATGTCGAGACCGAATTGTCCCTGCGCCGGGCGCTGAGCCAGGCCGACCAGTACGATCAGCAGCAAAAGCAGGCGCAGTGGCGCCAGGAGATGCTGATCCAAGAGCTGAACCACCGGGTGAAGAACACGCTGGCGACGATCCAGTCCATCGCGATGCAGAGCTTTCGTGCCGGCGTCGACGTGCGGGTGGGGCTCGCCAAGTTCGAGGGGCGCCTGGTGGCCCTGTCCCGCGCCCATGACGTGCTCACCCGGTCCAACTGGCTGGCGGCACCCCTGGACGAGATCGTCCAGTCCGGCATCGAGCCGTTCCGTGCGCCGGAGGACGATGCCTTCACGATCGAGGGCCCGCCGGTCCGGCTGCCGCCCAAGATGGCGCTCAGCCTCGCCATGGGCATCCACGAGCTGTGCACCAACGCGCTCCGGTTCGGGGCACTCTCGGCCAGAGGCGGCACGGTGCGGATCGACTGGCAGGTGACGGGCGACGGCGAGGCCGAGCAGCTGGAGCTGACCTGGCGGGAAGCCGGGGGCCCGCCGGTGCAGCCACCCGGGCAGCGCGGCTTCGGCACCCGCCTGATCGAGAGCGGGCTTGCCCGCGAATTCGGCGGGGAGGTGGCGCTGGACTTCACGCCGGGTGGGCTGGTGTGCCGGGTGCACGCACCGCTCCCGGCCGAGGAGCCGCCATTGGTGGGCGGGCTGGTCGTGCCCCACCACTGAAACATATATCAAGCCAGGGCAGCCGGACCGGAAAAAGGATGGGTCGTCGTGTTCTGGTGGTCGAGGACGAAAGCCTCGTCGCCCTTCTCCTGGAAGACATGCTGCTGGAGCTGGGCTTTACCGTCGTGGACGTGGCGAGCCGGCTCGAAACCGGCATGTCCGCAGCGGAGCAGGCCGCCTTCGACGTGGCGGTGCTCGATGTGAACCTGGGCGGGGAAACGCGCAGCTTTCCGATCGCCGACCTCCTGCGCCGGCGCGGCATCCCGTTCGTCTTCGCCACCGGCCACGACCCGGGCAGCCTGGAGCGCACCTACCCGGACGCGCCGGTGGTGCGCAAACCGTTCCTGCGCGGCGACCTGCGCAGCGCGCTCGCCCAGGCGCTGGCCCGCTGAGCAGTCAGTCGGGCGTGGCCGGCACGATCAGCACGCGCAGCGCCCGCTCCGGCGCCAGATAGGTCTTCGCCAAGCCCTGCAGTGCTGCCGCGTCCC
>NZ_DATMFZ010000135.1:0-10213 GCF_035556675.1 Geminicoccus sp.
CGACCAGGCCGCGCTGCGCACGCTCTTCAACATGGCCGAGCGCGAGGCCAGCGTGCTCACCTATGCCGATGCCTTCCTGCTGATGTCGGCGGTGTTTTTCCTCGCACTCCTGCTGATGCCGCTGGTGCACAAGCCGAAGGCCGCAGGGCCGTCGCCCGACGCACACTGACGGAACTTCAACAAGTAGTGCTGCGCATCACAGACAAGACCAAGTATCGTATCTAATGAATTCGACGCCGGATCCGTTCCGGCCAATCGACATTCAGGGGATACCAAGATGAGCACTCGAACGAGCTCATGTCGAACCCGCACGTCCGCACGACTGGCGACAGCGGTGCTGGCAGCAGGGCTGGCACTGCCCGCCGCCGCCCAGGCTGATCCGTGCGCGCCACTCGTGAACGACCTGGTCGCCTGGGTGAACGCCTACCCCGGCAACACGGTCGCGTTCAAATGGGCGATGAACTACCAGGCCAACGGCCGATGGACGGTGAACTACGGCACCGGCTCGCTCGGCAAAGGCAAGATCATCTACCTGCCCAGCAGCGGCGGCGGCCGGCCGCCATTCACGACCAGTCTCAACATACGCTTCCCGGCCCTATCGGGCGAGGCAACCCGCACCTTCAGCGACCGTACCTTCTGCCGCAACCAGCCGGGGCCCAACCAGTTCTGCACGCTGGACCAGAACTTCGATGTCAGACAGGCGGAGAAGGTGGCGCTCGACATCTTCTCCGACGGCGGCGTCATGGTTGCCCGCCAGTACGGTCCAACCGCGGCGGTCTGCCATGGCACCAAGTTCCTGACCATCAACTACTGGGACGGCTTCGACAGCTTCACCTTCCAGAAGCAGTCCCTGCCGATCATCAAGTAGCAGGGGCCGGGCCGTACTGCAGGCGGCCCGGTTCTGCTGGGGCCAGGTTCTGCTGGGGCCAGGTTCAGTTCCCGTACGGGTCGAACGAGAAATACTTGCCGGCGATCTTCATGTAGGTGCCGTCCTCGCGCATCGCGACGATCGCCTCGTCGATCCGCGCCTTCAGCGCCGGGTCGTCCTGCGGCAGGATCACCCCGATCCCCTCGCCGAACCAGCGCCGGTCGTTATAGGCCGGGCCGGTGAACTCCAGCTTCTTGCCGTACTTGCCCTTGATCGCGGTCTGGTCGAGCGCCCAGGCATCGGCCAGGATGACGTCGACCTGCCCCTTCACGAGCGCGTCCACCATCTGCGGCAGCGTCTTGAACCGCGCGATCTTGGCAGATGCGGTGAATTCGGAGGTCACGAACTGGTCGTGGGTGGTGTTCGCCTGCACACCGATCGTCTTGCCGCGCAGCGCCTTCCAGACCCCTTCCACCGAATCGCCCTTGCGGCGCACGAACATGGCAGGCGTATGGTAGTAGCGCTGGCTGAACGCGATGCCGCGCCGGCGCCGCCCATCGGTGATCGAGGTGGAGGCGACCACGATGTCGGCGCGCTGCGACTTCACTGCGTCCAGGATCTGGTCCCAGGTGAACTGCACCTTGGTGCACTTGGCCGCGAGCCGCTTGCAGATCTCGTCGGCCATCTCGATGTCGAAGCCGGACAGCCGGCCCTTCTTGTCGACCATGCTGTAGGGCGGGTAGCTCCCGTCGACCGCGACCCGCAGGATGGCCTGGGGCTGCGCGAAGGCGGTGGCCGAGAAGGCCAGGCCGAGAGCCACGACGAACGCAGCGATGGTTGGTCGGCGCATGAGCGAAACCCGCTAACTGGTTGAGTATGCAGCGATGCCCCGATCGGGCATCCGGGTCAACCCTTCAGCTTGCCCGACAGGAACTGCCTGACCCGCTCAGACCTTGGCGCGCCGAAGAATTGGTCGGGCGGCCCCTGATCTTCGATGCGTCCCTGATGCAGAAAGATCACATGATCGGCCACCTCGCGGGCGAAGCCCATCTCGTGGGTGACCACGATCATGGTGCGCCCTTCCACCGCCAGGTCGCGCATCACCCGCAGCACCTCGCCGACCAGCTCCGGATCCAGCGCCGAGGTCGGCTCGTCGAACAGGAGCACATCCGGCTCCATGGCGAGCGCCCGGGCGATCGCGGCGCGCTGCTGCTGCCCGCCGGACAGGTGCGCCGGGTAGGCATCGCGCTTGTCCCAGATCCCGACCTTGTTGAGCAGCGCCTCGGCCCGGGCCAGCGCTTCGGCCCGGCCGAGCTTCAGCACATGGACCGGCGCCTCGATCACGTTGTCCAGGATGGTCATGTGCGACCACAGGTTGAACTGCTGGAACACCATGCCCAGGCGGGTGCGCAGCCGCTCGATCTGCCGACGGTCACCTGCCTTGAGCTTGCCCGCGCGGTCCGGGACGAGGCGCATCTCCTCGCCGGCCACCACGATCCGCCCCTGGTCCGGCATCTCCAGGAGGTTCAGGCAGCGCAGGAAGGTGCTCTTGCCCGATCCCGAGGAACCCAGCATCGCGATCACGTCGCCCTTGTCGGCGGTCACCGAGACGCCTTTGAGGACTTCGAGGGAGCCGAAGGTCTTGTGGATGTCGTCGGCGACCAGGGCGTGTGCGGGTCCGCTCATCGACGGGATGTCGCCTTTCTCGATGCTGCCAGCAGCTTTGGTGGGCGGGGATGCCGGCGTCAAGCCGTTCGCCCGGAATCGGTCGTCATGCGCCTCGGCAACCTCTTGAAAACGATGGGAGAATGCCCAGATGGCCGGGTGCCGGACGCCCATGCGGGGCCGGCAGACCCAAGGGCGCCAGTACTTGGGCGCCTCTCGTACCCATGTTGCTCAGTGGAGGATATGGCTATGAGAACAGCACTCGACTTCACGCCACTCTTCCGGTCGACCATCGGCTTCGACCGGGTCTTCGATCTGCTCGACAGCGCCAGCCGTCTGCAGGCGATCGACAACTGGCCGCCGTATGACATCGTCAAGACCGGCGAGGATGCCTACCGCATCAGCATGGCGGTTGCCGGGTTCTCGAGGGACGAACTCGACCTGACCCTGGAGCCGAACCTCCTGGTCGTCAGCGGCACGAAGTCCGGTCCGGATGACGGGCAGTACCTGCATCGCGGCATCGCCGGCCGCGCCTTCCAGCGTCGCTTCGAACTGGCCGACCATGTCGAGGTGAAGTCGGCGACCCTGGAGAACGGCCTGCTCACGATCGAGCTCGTCCGCGAGCTGCCCGAGGCGATGAAGCCGCGGCGGATCGAGATCGGGAGCGAGGCACTGCCGAAGCCCGAGTCCAAGCAGATCGAGAACCAGCGTCAGGCAGCCTGACGCCCGACCTGCTTCCTGCTGCAAAGAAGGAGAAGAGCCATGAACATGCGCGATCTCATCCCCTGGGGCCGCACCATGAACCAGGCCCCGACCCTCTACCGCGACCAGGAGCAGAACCCCTTCTCCACGCTGCACCGGGAGATGAACCGGCTGTTCGACGAGGCCTTCCGTGGCTTCGAGCTGCCGCGTTCGCTCGGCCGGATGACAGGCTGGGCCACAGCCTGGCCGAGCGTGGAGGTCTCGGAAACCGACGGTGACATCCGGGTGGTGGCCGAGATGCCCGGCCTCGAGGAGAAGGACATCGAGGTCCTGCTCGACGGCGACATGCTGACCCTGCGCGGCGAGAAGCGCTCGGAGACCGAGGACAAGGAGCGCCAGTTCAGCGAGCGCTACTATGGCCGGTTCGAGCGCCGGATCCCGCTGGGCTACGAGGTCGAGGAGGACAAGGTGAGCGCCAGCTTCAAGAACGGCCTGCTCACCATCACCCTGCCGAAGACTGCCCAGGCCCAGGCGAGGACCAAGCGGATCGCCATCAACGCGGCATCCGAGGCCGAGACCAGGCACTGATGGCCAGCGGGCGCGGCGGCCGCCGCGCCCGCACCTTCTTCGGGAGGAGCCAGCCATGGAGATCGAAGTCACCGACCATCTGTTCAGACCCGATGACCAGCGCCGGCCTTTCCCGCCGGGCACGATCGCGCGGATCTTCCAGCCGCTTCCGCCTCGTCCGGTACCGATTCATTCCGGCCGGCAGCGCTGGCACCTGATGCTCGAGCGTCCATCTTCCGACCTGCCGGGCGAGGCGGACAGCAATCCCGTTCCCGAACCCCTGGCCCAGGTCGAGCTGACCTTTCCCACGCTCGCCTCGGCGATCGCCTATGCGGAGCGCCAGGGCCTGCCATACCTGGTCGAGGATCATCCCCCGGCTGCCAACGCCCGGACGATCCGCGTCGCCACCGACACGCTGCCGCAGTTCTTCCGGGATGCCCTTGCCACCTATCTCCTGCTCGCCTGGTGGGATGCGCAGTACGGGCGGTGCGCCATGCCGGATCTTCCTGGCCTGGAGGAAGTCGGGGCAGCCCCGGCGCAGCCGGCCTTCGCCTAGGCGCTGGCCAGGTTCGTCTGGCGCAGCTCGGCCAGCCGCGGCACCGCCACCACCGGCAGGGGCCGGCGACGACCGCGCAGCTCGAGCGGGACCGGGGTGCTCGGCGGCTCCAGGCCGGCCAGGCGGAACATTTCCGCCGAGATCACCGCCTCGGCCGCCAGCTCCTTGCAGGCGGTCTCCAGCCGGCTCGCGACGTTGACCACGTCGCCGATCGCGGTGAGGCCGGCCGCATGGCCCCAGCCGAGCTGGCCCACGATGGCGCTGCCGGCATGGATGCCCACTCCCATCCGGAGCGTCGCCTGCCCCAGCTCGCCGCGCATCTCGTAGGAGAGCTGGCTCAGGCCCACGGCCATCGCCTGCGCCGCCTTCAGCGCGTTGCGCGCCCCTTCCTCCGGCCCGTGGTCCAGCCCGAACAGGGCCATGACCCCGTCGCCGATGAACTTGTCGACCCGGCCGCCGGCCTGCTCGATCGCCTGGCCGGACAAAGCGAACCAGCGGTTCAGTAGGAATACCACGTCATAGGGCAGCCGGTGCTCGGCCAGCATGGTGAAGCCGCGCAGGTCGGCGAACAGCACGACCAGCTCGCGCTCCACGCCGTGCCTGGGGAACATCGGCCGGCTGACCTCCTCCGTAGCGTGACCGGCCGCGACCAGCGGCGTCACCTGCAGCGCATGGGTCGGCCGGAGCTGGCAGGCGAGGCGCACGTCGGGCTTGGCCTGGATCCGGCGCAGCACCCGCTCCTCCTGGGCCGAAGGCGGCGGCAGGTGGTCGCTGCCCCGGCCGACCCGGACCCGGCAGGTCGAGCAGCGCCCGCGCCCGCCGCATACCGAGGCATGGGGCAGCCGCGCCTGTTCGGCCGCCTCCAGCACGGAGGTGCCGCGCGGGACCCGCACCAGCAGGTTGCCCGGGAACTCGATCGCGACCGGCCCGGTACGCGCCACGATCGCCTGACGCGCCAGCCGTGCCAGGAACAGGAGCGCGATCGTGCCGTAGAACAGGAGGAGCAGCCGGCTCTCCAGGACATAGATCCAGGCACGTTCCGCCGGCTCCCGCCAGTTTTCGGCCGCCGCCAGGGCCGCGATCCCGGCGGGATCGGCCGCTGCCCACGCCGCCAGCTCGCGTGCACCGTTCAGCATGCCGAAGAAGGCCAGCGTGGGCAGCAGTACGGCGAGCGTGAGCAGGACCGGCGTGGCACTCCGAAACCAGGGCTCCAGCTTCAGGCGGTGGTACATCCCCATGCAGCCATGGCCCCAGACCACCAGCATCAGTTCGGTCTGCCGCTGCATCCCGCCCGGCCAGATCAGGTTGAGCAGGTAGGCGTAGCTGTCATCGAGCCCCTGGACCTTGTGCAGCACGCCGGTGCCAAGCACGTGGATGGTCAGGTAGTAGGGGATGAGCAGGCCCAGGCCCACCTGCAGCCAGTCCATGGGCGGCAGGCGGAACGTGCGCCGCTGGAGCAGCCGGACGATCGCGACGGCCGGGTGGAGCAGCAATGCTGCCAGCAGGACGAGTTCGACCGGCGAGCGCCAGAACGCGACGAACACCGTGCGGCCGGTCTCCATCGCATCGAGCGAGACCAGCCCCAGCGCATGGTTGAGCAGATGGGTGGCGACAAACAGGAACAGGAATGCGCCCGACCACAGGCGCAGGGTAGCAAGCCCGATCCGCCGCCTTCGTCCCCCCATGATCGCGCCCGGTTTGGCCAGCCTCGGAACTTCCTGCTAGGGAGCATTCCTGAAGAGCAGCGGCCGGAGCCGGCAGATGGAACGCTTCGACCGGATATGGGTGAACGTACAGCTCGCGACCATGGTACCGGGCGCACCGGACCGTGGCGAGATCCGCGACGGCGCCCTGGCGGTACGGGATGGCAGGATCGCCTGGCTGGGGCCGCGCGACCAGTTGCCGGGGACGGCGCCCGAGACCCATGACGGCGCCGGCGGCTGGATCCTGCCGGGGCTGATCGACTGCCACACCCATCTGGTGTTCGCCGGCGAGCGCTGCGGCGAGTTCGAGGAGCGGCTGGAAGGCGTCCCCTATGCCGAGATCGCCCGGCGGGGCGGGGGGATCCGGCGCACGGTGGACGGCACGCGTGCCGCCTCGGAGGAGGAACTGCGCCGCCTGGCCAGCGCCCGCCTCCGGCGTCTTGCCGATGAAGGCGTGACCACGGTCGAGATCAAGTCGGGCTACGGGCTCGATATCGAGACCGAGCTCCGGATGCTGCGGGTGGCGCGCTCGCTCGGACGGGACGGCGGCATCTCGGTGGTGACCAGCTTCCTGGGCGCCCATGCCTTCCCGGCCGACATGGATCGCGCCGCCTATGTCGAGCTGGTCTGCGGGCCGATGCTGGACCGGGTAGCGGAGGAGGGTCTGGCCGACGCGGTGGACGCGTTCTGCGAGACGATCGCCTTCTCCCCCGAAGAGACCGAGCGAGTGTTCCAGGCGGCAGGGGCCAAGGGCCTGCCGGTCAAGCTCCATGCCGACCAGATCTCCGACAGCGGCGGTGCGGCACTGGCGGCGCGCTACGGTGCGCTCTCCTGCGATCATGTCGAGTACACGAGCGAGGCGGGTGTGCAGGCCATGGCCACGGCCGGCACGGTCGCGGTCCTGCTGCCGGGCGCCTTCTACCTGCTGCGCGAGCGGCAGCGCCCGCCGGTCGAGCTGTTCCGCCGCCACGGCGTGCCCATGGCGGTCGCGACCGATGCCAATCCCGGCAGCTCGCCCCTGCTCTCGCCACTGCTCGCCATGAACCTGGCCTGCGTCCTGTTCGGGCTCACACCCTACGAGGCCCTGCTCGGCATGACCGCCCATGCCGCGCGGGCGCTGGGCATGGCCGCCGATCGCGGCACGCTGCAGGTCGGCAAGCGCGCCGACTTCTGCCTGTGGCGGATCAACCGGCCGGCCGAGCTGTGCTACTGGATGGGCTTCGGTAGCGGGCTGCTGGCCGAGCGGGTCCTGACCGGCGAAGTCTCAGCTCCCGCCCGACTTGGCCTCGCCTGAGCCTTCGAGTGCCGCCTGGATGGCCGCCTGGACCTCCGGGGCACCGGGCTCGGTGCGGCTGGGCCAGGCCGCGACCGGCTGGCCGTCCCGGCCGATCAGGATCTTGTGGAAGTTCCACTTGGGCTCCGCCGAGGGGCCCAGCCGTGCCAGCAGCCAGCGATAGAGCGGGTGTGCCTCGGGCCCGCGCACATGCTCCTTCTCGGTCATCGGGAAATCGACCGCGAAGTTCACCTCGCAGAACTGCTTGATCTGCCCGCTCTCGCCATATTCCTGGTCGCCGAAGTCGCCGGACGGCACGCCCAGCACGACCAGGCCGGCATCGCGGTTGGTCGTCCACGTCTCCTGCAGTCCCTCGAACTGGTAGGCGAACCCGCACATCGAGGCGGTGTTGACCAGCAGCACCGGCTGGCCGGCGAAACGCCGCATCGGCAGGTCGCCGCCCTCCAGCGCCTTAAAGTCGAAGTCCCAGGCGCTCTCTTCCGCGGCACGGGCGGTGCCGGCCACCAGCGGCCACGCCAGCAGCGCCAGCGCCAGACAAACGCGAAGAAGAAGCCGGTCCATCGTGTGATCCTCCCATGGCCCTAGCCCATGAAGAACGCGGCCAGCGCCAGCACGATCCCCAGCCCGATCAGGCCCAGCGCCACCTTGCTGGTCAACTCCCGGGTGCGCGGACTCATCCGGAACACGGTGGGCGACAGCCAGACCAGCAGGGCCAGGGACGCGATCAGCGGAAAGACCTGTTCCAGCGCCATCCCGTGCTCCGGCTCTTGACCTCAGCTTCACCATGCCCCTCCCAGGGGGCGGGGGACAAGTGATGCGGGTCTTGCAGATCGTGGCGGATGGCCGGCCGGGCGGCGGCACCAGCGTGGTGCTGGACCTGTGCCTCCGCCTGCATGCCCGCCACGACATCGAGAGCATCGTCGCGAGCGCGCCGGACAGCCATGCGCTCGCTACCGCCTCGGCCGCGGGCCTGACGGCCCGTCCGCTCGACCTGTGGCGCTCCCGGCTGGACCGGAGCGCGCCGGTACGGCTGCGCCGGCTGATCGACGAGGTTCGCCCCGATCTGGTCCATGCCCATGGCGGACGCGCGGGCCTGGCGGTCGCCCGGACGCCGCGGTCCGTGCCCTTCGTCTACACGGTGCATGGCTACCATTTCGCGACCAAGCCCTGGCCGCAGAGGCTGGCCGGCGCGCTGGCGGAACGGGTGATCGGCAGGCGCGCCACGGCGATCGTCTGGGTGTGCGCGGCGGACCGCAACCTGGCGCGGCGATGGCGGCTGGACCCGGGCCGGCCGGAGGACGGCGTCATCCATAACGGCCTGGACCTGGCGGCCCTGCCCGGAGCCGGGCCCACCGAGCCCGGATTGATCGCGTTCCTGGGCCGGCTGGTTCCGCAGAAGAACCCGCTGCTCGCGGTGGACATCCTGGCCCATCCGGCACTGCAGGGCGCGCGGCTGGTCATGATCGGCGGCGGACCGCTGGAGGATGCCGTCCATGCGCGCGCCCGGGCCAGGGGCGTGGCGGAGCGGGTGCGGATCACCGGCGCCCTGCCACGCGAGCAGGCCCTGGCGGAGCTCCGCCGGGCAGCGGCCCTGGTGCTGCCGTCGCTCTGGGAGGGCCTGCCCCTGGCACTGGCAGAAGCCATGGCGATGGGCGTGCCGGTCGTGGCCTCGGCGGTGCGTGGAGTGCCCGAACTGGTGGAGCAAGGCGTGTCCGGCCTCCTGCGCACGGACCCGCACGACGTCCCGGGCTTTGCCGAAGACCTGGGCAGGCTCCTGGCCGATCCGCCGTTCGCGGCAGCCATGGCGCAGCAGGCCCGGCTCGCCGTGGCGCGGGTCGCGCGCCTGGACGGGATGGTGGATGCGCATGCCCAGCTTTATCGACACGTATGCAACCGCGCCACGGCTTCAGTGTTCTAGCTGCCATGGCAATGCAGAATGCTGGCGCCGAAGGCGTGCGCGCTCTAACAGAGCCTTCATCGATGCTTGCTACCGGTGTCAAAGGTCGTCGCCGCGGCCCGGTACCGGCGGGTGAATGAACGGTATGGCGTCTACGCTCGAACGGTTCGAAGTCGCGGCACGTGCTCGCCGGTCTGCCCGGGAAGCATGGTTCTTCCCGCTTCTCGACGCCAGCCTGTTCGCCCTCGCCTTCTGGTGCACCCGCTGGGCGGTCGCCTATTACTCGGTCGAGGAAGCCCTGCCGCCGGTCCTGCTCGGCCACATGTCGGCCGACGAGCGACCCTGGATCTATGCGGCGCTCACCCTGGTCGCCGTCGGCACCTTCTGGAAGCTCGGCCATTACGCCAGGCGACGGCCGTTCTGGCTGGAGGTGGGCGACGTCCTCTCGGTGCTGGGCGTGATGGCGCTGATCGACGCTGCCAGCCTGTTCCTGTCGCGCACCGAGATGTCGCGCCACTGGTTCCTGGCGAACTGGGGCTTTTTGGTGATCGCCATCCCGCTGACCCGGATGGCCGCCAAGCACGCGCTGATGGCGCTGGGTGCCTGGCGCCGGCCGACCGTGATCGTCGGCATCGGCCCGAACGCGGTGGATGCCGCAGCCGCACTCCAGTCCGAGCCGATGCTGGGCTTCGAGCCGATCGCCTTCCTGGTGCCGCCCGGATCAGACGCGCCGCGCTATCTCAAGGTCGAGGAGGAAGAGCTCCCGGTCCTCAACACCCTGCCCTGGCCGAGCCTGCTGCCGCCGGAGCTGGGCACCCCGCACGTGGTGATCGCCCTGGAGCTGGGCGAGGCCGACCGGCACACCAGCCTGGTCGAGCAGATCGCATTGGCGTCCCGCTCGGTGGACATCGTATCCCCGATCCGCGGCCTGCCGGTGGCGACCGCCAGCGTCACCCATTTC
>NZ_DATMFZ010000136.1:0-8813 GCF_035556675.1 Geminicoccus sp.
CGGTCGCCGCCCATCCCGGGTTCGTGCGCATCCGCAACGGGCTGGGCGGGCGCAGCGGGCTGGCGGCCAGCCTGCTCACCCTGCTGATCCTGGTCGTGCTGATCGCCCCGGTCGCCATGCTGACCACCATCCTGGTCGGCAATCTCAGCGAGCTCGCGGGCAAGGTCGCGTCGAACAGCATCGTCGTTCCGGCACCGCCGCCAGAGCTCGCGACTTGGCCATTGGTCGGCCCGAAGCTTTTCCAGCTCTGGACCCTGGCCTCCAGCAGCTTCGCCACGGCAGTGCAGCAAGTGCAGCCGCAACTCGTCCTGCTCGCCGGCTGGCTCCTGTCCCTGACCGCCGGGCTCGGGCTGGGCCTGCTCAACTTCATCGCCGCCGCCGTGATCGCCGGCCTGATCCTGCCCCGCTCGGCCAGCGGCCACCGCACGGCCGTCCAGATCACGACCCGGTTGGTAGGCCAACGGGGGCCCGGGCTGGCGCTGCTCGCCGAGAACACCATCCGCAACGTGGTGCGCGGCGTGTTCGGCACCGCCCTCATCCAGTCCACCATCGCCGGGATCGGCTTCGTGGTGGTCGGCGTGCCCTGGCCGGCCATCCTGGCCCTGATCTGCTTCCTGCTCTGCCTGGTCCAGATCGGGCCCACGATCGTGCTGCTGGGCACGGTGATCTATGTCTTCTCGACCGACAGCACGCTGACCGGCGGCATCTACCTCGTCTGGTGCATCGGCGTCGCCATGCTCGACAACGTGCTGAAGCCCCTCCTGATCGGCCGGGGCAGCGAGGTGCCGCTGCCGGTGATCCTCTTGGGCGTGCTGGGCGGGCTGCTGGTGCACGGCCTGATCGGCCTGTTCGTCGGCCCGATCGTGCTGGCGCTGGGCTACCAGCTCTTCCTGGCCTGGCTGCACGGCGGCCATCCGCAGACCGCCACCCCGTCGGTGCAGGCGGACGAGGGCGGGGTCGCGGCGAAAGGGCCGGGCGGATCCTTCGGATCCTGGCCCGCCAAGGACCCATCGCCGGCATCGGATCCACGGACATGACCGGAGGCAGGTCGATGACGCGCGAAGGCCAAGGGAAGCGGTCGGCATCCTCCATCGGGTCGGTGCTGGCCATGCTCCTGCTCCTTTCCGCCAGTCCGGCGGCACTGGCCCAGCCGGCCGGGCAGGCGCCGGAGGCCGGCACGGCCTCGCCGGCCGCGGCACTGGCTGAAACCGACGCGGACAGCGATGCGGCGGCCGATCTGGATGTCCTGATGGCGCCGGTGGCGCTGTTTCCCGATCCGGTCCTGGCAGCGGTGCTGCAGGCCTCGGTCGTCCCGCTGGACATCGTCATGGCCGCCCGCTTCCTCGACGATTACGCGAAGGACCCGACGCTGGCGCCGGACCCGCGCTGGGATCCCGCCGTGCAGAACCTCCTCGCCTTCCCGACCGTGCTCAAGGCGATGAACGAGCATCTGGACTGGGTGCAGGCCACGGGCGAGGCGGTACTGACCCGGCTGCCCGACCTGCAGGATTCCATCCAGCAGGTCCGCTCGGAGTTCCAGGCGGCCGGTGTCCTGGTCAGCAACGAGCGGCAGACCGTGGTGACCGAGGACGGCATCATCCGGATCGTGCCGGCCGACCCCGCCGGGATCTACGTGCCGGTCTACGATCCCGCCGCCCTGGTCGAGGCATCCACGCCAGCGGCAGGAGGAGCTGCACCGGCTGCCCAGGTGGCCGCCACGGAGGCGGAGACTGCTCCCCAGGAACCAGTGGCGGAAGCGCCGGTGGAAGCGAGCCAGGAGCCGGCCCCGCCGCCGGAAGCGGCACCAGCAGAGGGGCATGTGGTCGAGACCGCGCCGGCGCAGGTGGTCGAGCAGGTCCCGGCGCCCGTGGCGGCGCCCCCGGCCTATGCGGCGCCGGTGACCTATGCAGCACCGGTCGCCTATCCCGCGACCGATTCCACTTGGTCCACGGTCGGGACCTTTGCCGGCGGTGCGCTGGTCGGCGGCATTCTCGGCTATGTCATCGGCGAGGATGACGACGATGACGACTGGCATTCCCACTATGATGAGAATGATCTCGAGAATGTAGCCCAGGAAGTCGGGGAGAACCGGGAGGATCTGCAGCGCGAGCGGCAGCAATATGCGGAACAGGCCCGCTCCGAGCGCCAGCAGGCAGCGAGCGAGGCGCGCGGGGAACGCCAGCAGGCCGCCGGTGAAGCTCGTGCGGAACGCCAGCAGATGGCCAGCGAGGCACGCACGGAACGCCAGCAATACGCGAATGCGGCGCGCGAGGACCGGCAGGCCGCCAAGGTCGAGCGTGATCAGGAGCGTCGGGCGCAGGCCAAGGATGCGCAGGCCAAGCTGGCCCAGCGCTCGCAGGTGGCGCCCGCGGCGACGCGGGCGCAGGCGCGGGCCAGAACCCCCTCGCCTGTCTCGACCCGGGCGGCAGCACCGGCTGCCCGCCAGGGCACCCAGCCGCGCCTGACGCAGGCCAATGCCCCGCGTCCCAAGACGCAGACGGCCTCCCTGCCCCGGCAGCGACAGGCTTCGGCGGCGCAGGCCAGTCGGCCGGCCAAGAAGCGCAGCGTCGGCACCACCCAGGCGAGCCGCGGCGCGCTCGGCGGGGTCGAACGCGGCTCCACCGTCAGGAAGCAGGAGATCCGCGGCACCAAGAGCCGGCAGAAGGCAGCCGGCCGACCCTCGCGCACGCGCAGCCAGTCGGTGAGCAGCCGTCCGTCCTCCTCGCGCCAGGTCGCAAGCTCGCGCGGCAGCAGCCGGAGCGGGCTGTCCGGCGCTGGCAGCCGGGGCGGCAGGTCGGCGGCGCAAGGTCAGCGTGGCCGGGGCAGCCGCGGACGCTAGGCAGGGGGGAGACGACGATGTGGAGCGGACGACCGAAGCGGAACTGGAGCCGGGACATCCTCCTGGCCCTGCCGCTGCTGCTGGCCGCAGCGCCGGCGCTGGCCCAGGAGGAACAGCGGGTCTTTCCCGATCCCGAAGCGGCCGGCGAGGCGCTGGTGGCGGCGTTCGAGGCGCAGGACCAGCCGACGCTCGTCGCCATCCTCGGCCAGGCTTTCGCCGATCTGGCCGCCGGTCAGGGCGGCGAGGCCAATGAGCGGGACCGGCAGCGCTTCGTGGCGGCAGCCAGGCAGTCCATGTCCTTCGTCCCCGACGGTGCCGACCGCCTGATCCTCAACGTGGGGCTGGAGGCATGGCCGCTGCCGGCGCCGCTGGTGAAGGAAGGGGATGGCTGGCGCTTCGACGGCGAGGAAGGGGTCGAGGTCCTGGCGGACCGCCTGGTGGGTCGCAACGAGCTGGAGGCCATCGCCGTCCTGCGCGCCTATGTGGACGCGCAGGTCGAGTATACCTCCCAGGATCGCGACGGCGACCAGGTGCTCGAATATGCGCAGAGGATGGCGAGCACGCCCGGGACCCATGACGGGCTGTACTGGCCGGTCGAGGAAGGCGATCCGCCCAGCCCCTTCGGCCCCTTCCTCGCCGAGGCCGGCGTGGACGCCGAGCGACGGGAGGCAGGCACGCCGTTCTACGGGTACCACTACCGGATCATGACCCGGCAGGGCGAGAACGTCCCCGGCGGCGCCTACGACTATGTCATCAACGGCAACATGATCGCCGGCTTCGCCATGGTCGCCTGGCCGGCCCGCTACGGCGAGAGCGGGGTGATGACCTTCGTGGTCAACCAGGCCGGCACCGTGCTGGAGCGCGACATGGGCGAGCGCAGCGGGAAAATCGGCCCGGAAATGCGGACCTACAATCCAGACGCGGCGTGGGAATCCGTCGAAGACTAGGCGCGGGTGCTTGGTCCCGGAGTATCATGAACGGCCCGATCTCGCAAAGATCGTGGGGGACATCCCATGGCACGGGCGCTCCCCGGCAGCGCCACGGCCAGGGCGCACGTCCGAGCCCAGATCCAATCCTCCCAGGAACCGACCGCCACACTGGCACGCCAGCTCGGGCTCGACCGGAAGACGGTGAGGAAATGACGCTCGCGCTCCTCCACCTTCGACCTGCCGACCGGCCCCGCGCAGCGGAAGAGCACCGTCCTGGCGGAGCTGAAGGAGGCGGCCGTGGTAGCCGTCCGGGTGCGGACGCGACGGCCCTTCGAGCTCTGCAGCGTCATGTGGGCCGCCATTCCACCCTTGTCTCGCAGCAGACTGCCCCATCCTCCTCCGCCGGCGCCTGCCTGCGGTCCTCGCAGGAGCCGGAGCGATGGCCTGCTGGCCATCGATGGACCAATGGGCAGGTCGAGCGCATGAACCGCACGATCAAGGATGCGACGGTCAAGCGCTACCACTACGACAGCCACGGCCAGCTAAGGGCGCCCCTGCAGTTGTTCGTCGATGCCTACATCCATGCCCGGTGCCTGAAGACCCTGCGTGGCCTCACCCCCTACGAGTTTATCTGCCAAGCCTGGGTAAAGAGCCCGACCGGTTCAGGCTCGCCCCGTCACACCACATCCCGGGACCGTACACCTAGCAGCCAGACGGGCACAGCGGCTCGGATCTGGACAACGGCACGGCCACGGCGGTTGAGCCCACCAGATCGGCATGGTGGAGCAGTTGGGTCAGCAGGCCGCGCATGAGGACCGGCTCGTTCAGGTCAAAGAGCAGGTTGGGTCCACCAGCCTTTCGGGCTGGGTACCGGCGGTTGATGACAGGACGAGGCAGGTCGGGCAGGTGCGTCATGCCTGCAGGATGCCCGCATCCTGGTTAAGGTCGAGTGGACGACGATCCGGGGGTCCGGCAGCTTCGCCCTGAACCACCGTTGGATGATTGCGGAATACAGGGACAGGGTCAGAGATCCACAGTAGGCAGCTAAAGATTTCAAGGTTTTAGAGTGAGGATCTGGCGGGACGTGCGGGATAGCGATGAGAACTATGTCTACTCCCTAGTCATCCATGCCCCTCCAAAATAGGTACAAGATGAACGTTGAGTTGCCTGACAGCCGTCAGATGTCCACTTTCTTACAACCCCTGCCGTTTAAGCTGCTTCGAAGATTTCTTGGAAGCGCTCGCATTGCCTGCCGGTTCGAATGGCGGCCAGGAAGTGGGAAATGGACTGGCAGGTTTCGGGCCACTACGCCAGGAAAGCCGTCTTTCATCTGGTCAACGAGCTTCGGCGACAACGCGATGGAAGCAGACTTTACCGGGTTGTCGCGCGGGAATGCTCCAGTTGGACCGCTGCTATCCACTCGACCGGACACGATCGACGTTGTCGAGGTCGGCGAGGGGCGACAATATCCGGCGGTCGAACTCGGCGAGAGGTTTACCCTGCGCGACCCGGTGCGGCCAGTCTGCATGCGTTAGCGCACCGCGGCCGAGTGTGATCATGTCGACCTGATGCTCAGAGAACATTTCGGTCGCGCGCTCCGTATCGTGAAGCGACCCGTTCGCCAGTACCGGCAGGCTGCTATGGCGCTTGGCTAAGCTGGCGAGGCTGGGGCCATCGCTGAAGGCTGGGCGCCACGCCTCGAACTCGGTGGTGTGGAGATAGTCGATCGCAAGCCGGCCCAGCAGGCCGTAGATTTCGGCTGCTTCGTCCTCGCCGCGCCATTTGTGGACGAAGTCGTTGACCTTGCCCTGTGAACTCCGCATGCCAACCGTGAAGTCGGGACCAACCGCAGCGCGAACCGCCTCGGCTGTCTCCAGCGTGATCCGCAGGCGTGCCGCAGCCCCGCCGCCATAGGCGTCCGCGCGCCTGTTGACGCCTTCGGTCAGGAACTGGTCGAGCAGATAGCCATTGGCGCCGTGGATCTCCACGCCGTCGAAACCGGCTTCGCGGGCGCGGACCGCGGCCGCCGCGAAACCCGCGATCGCCTCGTCAATCTCGGCCTTGGTCATCTCGACTGGCAGCGGATACTGCCCCGATCCACGATAGAGCGCCATTTGATGCCCGACCGGTCGGATCGCCGACGGACCGCGCGTGTCGTCACGAAAGCGATTGCCCTGGCTGAGTGCACCGGCATGCATGAGTTGCGCGACGAAGCGCGCGCCGCCCGCATGGACACGCTCGACGATCGGTTTCCAGGCCTCGCACTGTGTGTCATCCGACAGGCCGGGCTGGAAGAGATAGCCCTGCGAGAAGGCCTGATCGGTGTAAAGACCCTCAGTGATGACAAGGCCGAAGCCGCCCTCGGCAAAGCCGCCATAATAGTCGCTCATCCGAGCCGTGGCATGGCCAGCCGCAGTGGCGCTGACACGGGTCATCGGCGCAACCGCGAGCCGGTTGCGGAATTCCAATTGCCCGATCTTCAGCGGATTGAAGAGGCGTGCCGTGTCGGGGCGCTCCCCGGTGGATGCGGACGCGGCCAATCACTTGCCCTCCACATCGCGGATCGCGGCGATTGCCTCGATCTCGATCATCACCGCGGGATTGTAGAGCGCCTTGACCTCGGCGATCGTGTCGGCCGGGTAGGGTTCGGAGAAGAATTTCCGGCGCAGTTCGACCACCTCCTGGAAATTGCCCATGTTGGTGACGAAAATCGTCACCTTAATGACGTCCGTGAGGCTCGATCCGCCGGCCTCCAGCACGCGGCGTAGATTGGCGAACGCCTGTTCGCCCTGCGCGCGGAAACCGCCTTCGACGATCTTTCCGTCCTCGCCCGCACCAGCCTGACCAGAGACGAAAAGCAGATTACCGAACCTGATCCCCTGCGACAGCAGGAAGGGCGCATAATTGTCCGGCGTGGTGACGACACGTTCCAGTTTCATCATTTTTACTCCTTGGGATTCTGAGGCTACGATTAAGAAAAACTAACCGATACCCAGGTTAATGACTGGAAGATCGTGCATTAAAGCACTCACGACAAACTCCAAATCGTCACTCGATAGACTAGGTGAATTCATCCATGGTTCGACACCTCCCGCCTTTGTCCGCGCTTCGCGCCTTCGAAGCCGCGGCCCGCCATGGCAGCTTCAAGCGGGCGGCGAGCGAACTGGCCGTGACGCCCGCTGCTGTCAGCCATCAGATCCGCGCGCTGGAGGAACATGCCGGGATCGTCTTGTTCGAGCGGCGTACCCGGCAGGTCGTGCTGACCGATGCCGGGGCGCAGCTCTATCCTGTGTTGCGGGATGGCTTCGATGCGTTTGCGGAGGTAATCGAGCGCCTCATGCGCCGCCGGAGCCGCGCGCAGGTGACGATTTCCGCCACAATCGCCTTCACGGCACATTGGCTCATCCCGCGACTGACTGCTTTCCGCACGCTGCATCCGGATATCGACCTGCAGCTTCAGGCGTCCGACGACGTGGTCAATCTCGACTCGGCCGGGGTCGATATCGCGATCCGCTATGGTGCGGGCCCCTATCCGAGCTTTTCCGTCACGCCCCTGTTCGCGGATCGCTTTGCGCCGGTCTTCAACCCGATGCTGAAGGTCGCGAGCGTTGCCGATTTCGCTCAGTGGCCGCGGATCGACTTCCAATGGCGGCGGCGGCATTCCGACAATCCGACATGGACGCGCTGGTTCGCCGAAGCTGGGTTGACGGAACCCATGGAGCCCGTCCAACTCCGCTTCTCCGACGAGAGCCATGCGATCCAGGCGGCGGTCGCCGGGCAAGGCATCGCTCTGGCCAGCCTGGCGCTGGTGAAGGATGAACTCGCGGCTGGCCAACTGGTGCAACCGTTCGGCCCATTGATCGCCGGCTTCCGCCATCACGTTCTGACACAGACAGGTGAGGCTGCACCCGAGATTGCTGCCACCGTGCAGTGGCTACGGGCAGAAGCCGCAGTTGCCCTCTATCCGCAAAGCTGAACGAATGGCCACTTCTGGGCTGCAGGACATCAGCGCTGACAGCCAACATTGGCCGGTTGCTGACTGCCCCTTACCGCAAGATTTGCCAGAAACCAGACCGTCTGGAATCGGTGCCGACCACGCCGACAACTGGGCGTGCGGGAACGGCGGCTTTCGGGAAGCCGTCGGTGAGTTTGGGGTGACCGAGATGAGGTCGACTGCAGAAGGGCAGCTATCTGCGTAACTGCCACCAAGACCTGACCGGCGACACCCAGCCCTAATCCGGTCATGCCCAAGCAAAAGCAAAGCAGGCCATGGCGCGTCGTCGGCGGTTATATTAGTGGGCCTCCTCACCTGACTGAGCATGTGAGAACCCCTCTCGTGGGCCGATCGCGACGTGGCGATCTATCCGGCTGATATTAAAAGGAATATCCGCTTAATCTGTGCGGTAATCGGCGGTGCCTGGCGGAGGGGAAGTCCGCCTTCCGCCATTTTTCGAGGTTCGTGGTCGTTCGCGGCCATCCGCATAACCGCCGTCAGTTCAGAGGGTTAGCCCGGACACAGTTCGTTGGCGTTCGCGCTCGTTCCTGGTAATCCGGTCCTCAATGTGGGAACGAATGTGGGAACGCGGAATGGCGCGGCGGTCTGGGATGCTGACGGCCCGGAAGGTCGAGATGGCCGGGCCCGGGATCTACGAGGATGGCGCGGGCCTACGGCTGGTGGTGAAAACGACCGGCGCCAGGTCGTGGGTCCTACGCTACCAGCTGCACGGGAAGCGTCGTGACCTCGGCCTCGGAGGCTGGCCAGACGTGTCGCTTGCCAAGGCCAGGGAGAAGGCCCAGGCGGCCCGGGCGATGAAGGCCGAGGGTGTCGACCCGCTGGCCGAGCGAAGCCGCAAATCGGTCCTGACCTTCCGGGATGCGGCCGAGGCGTTGATCGAAAGCAAGCGGCCAGGGTGGCGCAACGCCAAGCACGCGTACCAATGGGGTGCCACGCTGGCGGCCTATGCCTATCCAATCCTGGGTGACCTGGACGTGCGGCGCATCGCGACGAAGGACGTCCTGGAGGTCTTGCGGCCGATCTGGACGGA
>NZ_DATMFZ010000137.1:0-2715 GCF_035556675.1 Geminicoccus sp.
CCGCCACCTCGTCCAGGAGAAACGGCTGATATTCCCGGTCGGCCAGCGCGCGGATGCGGTTGCGGTGCACGGCCCGCCGGTCGAAGAGGCGGGGAAGCTCGGTCATGTTGCTCGTGCCAGTTGATCGATGCGGCGGGTGCGCCCGGCAAAGCGCAGGCTCAGACAGAGAAATGCGAGGGCCAGGCCGATCAGCAAGCCCAGCCACAGCCCGATCAGGCCGAATCCGGCCGGAAAGGCCAAGAGCCAGGCCGAGCCGACCATTGCCGGCCAGAAGCAGCTGACATGGATCGCGGTAGGCACCCAGGTGTCGCCGGTACCGCGCAGGGCCGCGGTCACGATGCCCTGCCCGCTGTCCACCAGCATGGTCGGGCCGACCACCAGCAACGCGGTGGCGATCGCCGCCACCACCAGCGGGTCGGCGGCATAGAGCCAGCCGATCGGCAGGCGCAGCCCCAGGATGAACGGCATGAAGCACAGCATGATGGTCAGGCCGATGGCGACCCCGACCCAGCCGGCGCGCTTCACCCGGTCCTTGGCACCCTTGCCCACCGCATGGCCCACCCGCACGGAGGTCGCGGTCGCCACACCCAGGGTCAGCATGTAGAGTAGCGTGTTCAGGTTCATCACCGCCTGGTGGGCAGCGAGCTGCACGGTGCCGAGCCAGCCGGCCATCACCAGGATGAATTGGAAGGCGCTGCTTTCCAGCCCCTGCGAGGCGGCGAACGGCAGGCCCATGCGCAGGAGCTGGCGGCGCACCGGCCAGACCGGCCCCAGCCGGCCGCGCACGCCGTAGCGGGCATGGCCCTTGAAGCCGAGCGCATAGGCGATCAGCGCCAGGGCACCCACCCAGCGGGTGATCGAGGTCGACAGTGCCGCCCCCTGCGCCCCCAGCATCGGCAGGCCGAACGGGCCGAACATCAGGAGCCAGTTCAGCAGCGCGTCGAGCAGCACGCCCGCCCACATCACCACCATCCCGGCATGGGGCCGGCCGATCGCCTCCAGGAAATAGCTGGTGGCGGAGAACAGCAGCACGGCCGGCATCGCCAGGGCGAAGGCGCGCATGACCGCGGCACCGCCCACCACCACTTCCGGGCTCTGCCCCAGCCAGCCGAGGATGGTCTCGCCCGGCAGGAGCAGCAGGCCGGTCGCCACACCCAGCAGGCCCGTGTCGATGCAGGCGATCCGCCAGATCCGCCCGGTCTCGCTGGCCTGCCCCGCCCCCATCGCCTGGGACACCAGCACCACCGTGCCGGTGGCGAGGCCGATGCCCAGCAGCATGAACAGGATGAAGGGCGCGTTGCCGACCGCGTAGAAGGCCAGCTCGCTGGCCCCGAACCGCCCGGTCATGATCGTGTCGACGGCAGCCATCACCAGGATGCCGGCGCGTGCGACCATGACAGGAAGGGCGAGACGCAGGGTCTCGCGAATGTCGGCACGCATGGGAAAGCCACCCGAGCAGCCGGGTCGCCCGCCCGGACAGTTGCCTAGATCATTCGGCGATCAGGTAGGAGGCGAGCCCGCCATCCTCCGTGCCAGCATAGAGCCGCTTGCCATCCTTGGAGAAGACCAGGGCGGTCACCATGTCCGCACCCGGGCTGTCCAGCGGGATGGTCCGGTCCGAGCCGAACGAGAGCAGCTTGGCCGAGCCGTCGGCATGGCCCACCGCCACGATCGCCACCGAGGGGTGGAACGCCACCGCGGTGATCGGCACGTCGGTATACTCGCCCAGCTCCTCCGGCGCCTTGCCCATCGGCCCCTTGCCGGTGAAGTCCCAGACCACCAGCGTGTCCGAGCCGCCGGTGCCGAGCTTCTTGCCGTCCGGCGAGAAGGCCAGCGTGCGCGGCTTGGCCGGATAGCCCGACATGCGCATGTCCTGCCCGTCGGCCAAGCGCCAGCCATGCAGCTCGTTTTCCTGCATGGTGGTGACGAGATAGCGCCCGGTCGGATCGAACGCCGCCTTGAGATGGCTGCCCTTCCAGGTCAGCCGCTTGGGCTCCTGCTTGGCGAGCTCGGTCCACCAGATGCTGACGCCGTTATAATGGGTCGCCGCCAGCCGCTTGCCCTTGGGGTCCAGCGCCAGGCTGGCGATCGTGGACGGATGGTCGGCGAACACCGCCTTCTCCCGCCCGTCCCGGCCCAGCACGTGCGCCTCCTTGCCGGCCGCGAACACGGTGTTGCCGCCGGCCGGATCGGTCGCCACGGCCGCGATCCAGCGCCTTGGCACCTTCGCCAGCTCGACCGGCGCCTCGCCCGGCACCGAGCGCACCACGCGGCCGTCATCGCCGCCCGTGACCACGCCCTTGCCGTCATGGGCCGAGGCTGCCGAGAGCAGCCCGCCGTCATGGGAGGCCGTGGGCTCGACCGGCTTCGCCGCGATGTCGGACCGATCCCCCCACCAGACCCGGCCGTCGCCCAGGGCCGCCGCCACCAGATCGCCCAGCGGATGGATCGCCACGACGGGGGCGCCGGCCCCGACGATCGAGGCGGGCAGACGCGGAGCTGCCGCCATCACTGCGTCACGCAGGCGGCGAACGCCGTCTCGAGCGCCGCACGGTCCAGGTGGCGGCCGATCAGCACCAGCCGGCTCCAGCGCGGCTCGCCGGCCTTCCATTCCCGCTGGAAGCCGCCGTCGCGGATCATGTGCACGCCCTGGATCACGAAGCGCTCGTCCCTGCCCTTCACGTCCAGGATGCCCTTGTAGCGCAGGATGTTCGG
>NZ_DATMFZ010000138.1:0-4508 GCF_035556675.1 Geminicoccus sp.
CCGGTAGCTGCCGCCCTGGCGGATCGCCGGCTCGATCTGGTCCCTGGTGATCCGGGCCATCCCGTCAGCTCCCCGCCTGCAGCGCGGCCACGCGCGCGTCCAGCTCCGCCTGCGTGACCAGTCCCTTCTCGACCGCCAGAATCTCGATCGCGGCCAGCCAGTGCTCATAATAGCTGGTGGTGAGGTAGGCAGGTCCCATCCGCTCGATCGCGTGGCGCAGCTCGTCGATATTGGCATGGCCTTCCATGCCCAGCAGATTCAGGAGGCCGAATGCGCGGCGCTCCCACTCCGCGTGGAAGACCGGCTCGTTCTCTTCACGCACGACCGGCCCGAAGCCGTGCATGCCACCCAGGTCGTGGACGCCGTTCATGCCGGTCCCTCCGCTCCCGCAGCCTGGCCGGGCCGTCGCGGCTGGCCGGTGCCGATCATCGAGTCGCGAGTGACCAGCTCTGCCAGCTCCGCCTCGCTCAAATGCTCAGTGCCGGGCGGGCGCTGCGGCAGGACCAGGTAGCGCAGCTCGGCATTGCTGTCCCAGACCCGGACCTCGACCTCGTCCGGCACCTCGAGCCCGAACTCGGCCAGGACGGCGCGCGGCTCCATCACCACCCGCGCGCGGTAGGGCGCCGACTTGTACCAGACCGGCGGCAGGCCCAGGACTGGCCAGGGGTAGCAGGAGCACAGGGTGCAGACGACGACGTTGTGGACCCGGTCGGTGTTCTCCAGCACGATCATGTGCTCGCCCTGGGCGCCGGAAAAGCCGAGCTCGGCGATCGCGGACGTGCCGTCGGCGAGCAGGCGCTGGCGATAGGCCGGGTCCGTCCAGGCCCGCGCCACCACCCTGGCGCCGTTGCGGGGACCCAGCCGGTTCTCGAACAGGTCGACCAGCTCGTCCAAGGCCGCCGGATCGACCAGGCCCTTCTCCACCAGCAGGCTTTCGATCGCCTTGACCCGCAGGGCGACGGGGGCTGGCGGTTCGGTATGCGCATGGGCCATGAGCCTGTCTCCGGGCAGCTCGCAGGCGCCCACGAAACAGCAAGATCCTTGCCCCGTCCAGCGCCCTGCCGCGGCTTGCCAGCCTCATCAAGTAACCGTACGGTTACCTGAACGACCAGGAGGGGAGGAACGATGGATCCCGTTGCCAAGCGCCGCATGCCGAGAAGCGGCCTCGAAGTGACCCAGCTCGGCTTCGGGGCAGCGCCGATCGGCAATTTCCTGAAGCCGATCACCGAGGAAACCAGTGCCGCCATGATCGGCGCCGCCTGGGATGCCGGGGTCCGCTATTTCGACACGGCCCCGCTCTACGGCCATGGGCTGAGCGAGCTTCGGCTGGGCCATGGGCTGCGCTGGTATCCGCGCGACGAGCTGGTGGTGTCGTCCAAGGTCGGCAGGCGGCTGGTGCCGGCCAGGCGCGACTCGATCGACTTCGCCCCCTGGGTGAATGCCGGTCCGTTCCGCCTCCAGTTCGACTTTACCTATGACGGCACGATGCGTGCCTTCGAGGACAGCCTGCAGCGCCTGGCGATCGAGCGGATCGACATCCTGTTCATCCACGACGTCGACCGGTTCAACTTCGGCGACGAGCAGCCGGAAGTGTTCGAGCAGGCGATGGACGGCTGCGCCCGGGCGATCCTGAAGCTGCGCGACGAGGGCGTGGTCAAGGCCGTGGGGCTGGGTGTCAACGAGTGGCAGGTCTGCCACGAGGGACTGAAGCGCCACGACTTCGACTGCTTCCTCCTGGCCGGGCGCTACACGCTGCTGGAGCAGGAGGCGCTGGACGGCTTCCTGCCCTTGTGCGTCGAGCGGGGCGCCTCGGTCGTGCTGGGCGGTGGCTACAATTCCGGCATCCTCGCCACCGGTGCCGTGCCCGGTGCCAAGTACAACTACCGCCCCGCACCGGACGAGATCATGGAGCGGGTCCGGCGGATCGAGGCGGTCTGCCAGCGCCACCAGGTCCCCCTCAAGGCCGCCGCCCTGCAGTTCGTCCTGGCCCATCCGGCGATCGTGTCGAACATCCCGGGCACGCGCACGGTGGCGCAGCTGGAAGAGAACCTCGCGATCTTCCGTACCGACATCCCGGCGGAGTTCTGGGCGGAGCTGAAGCGGGAAGGGCTGGTGCGCGAGGACGCGCCCGTGCCGGGCTGAGGGCAGGGGACAAGCGGCTGGACAGGCCGGCCGGCTGATCGGTATGAGGTTTTTCACGAAACTTCATACCCACGCTGGCCGAGCCTGCCCGTGACCACCGGGCGTGACGGGCGGCGCCTGCGTCCTGCGGAAGTGGAAGCCCGCCCATGCTGCGCCGAGAGCTCCTGCTGGCCGGTGCCGCGCTGGCCGCCCTGCCGGGCCTCCCGACCCGCGCCGCCTCGCGGGACGCGCTGGTCTACTCGTTCGCGCGCAATGTCGGCCCGCTCCACCCGCACGGCTACGCGCCGAACCAGATGTTCGCCCAGGCGATGGTCTACGAGCCGCTGGTCCGCTACGTGGAGGGCGGCCGGATCGAGCCCTGGCTGGCCACCGGCTGGACGGTGAGCACAGACGGCCGGACCTGGGACTTCACCCTGCGTCAGGGCGTCACCTTCACCGACGGCACGCCGTTCGACGCCCAGGCGGTCAAGGCCAATCTCGATGCCCTGGTCGCGGACCGGGCGCAGCATGGCTGGCTGGAACTGATCGCGCAGATCCAGGCGGTCGAAGCAGTCGCACCGGACCGCGTGCGCATCCGGCTGAACGATCCCTACTACCCGGTCCTGTTCGAGCTGGCCCTGATCCGCCCGGTCCGCTTCCTGTCCCCTGCCGTACTGGCCAAAGGCGAGGCGGGCTTCGCGCCCGTGGGTACCGGCCCCTGGCGGCTCGTGGAGACCGCACCCGGCGAGCATGACCGGTTCGTGCGCAACGAGACCTACTGGGGAAGCAGGCCCGCCTTCGCCGAGCTGCTGGTCAAGGTCGTGCCCGACCCGAACACGCGCGCGCTCGCCCTGGAGACCGGCGAGATCGACCTGGTCTTCGGCAGCGACCAGCTGAGCGCCATGGCGTACCAGCGCTTTGCCGCCGATCCGCGCTTTGCCTGCAAGGTCTCGCCGCCCCTGGCATCGCGCAACCTGGCGCTCAACAGCGGCAGGTCGCCCACGGACGACCTGAGGGTCCGCCGGGCGATCCTGCACGGGGTCAACCGGCGGTCCCTGGTCCAGAACGTGCTGCTGGACCTGGAGCAGCCGGCCGAGACCCTGTTCGCCCGCAACTTTCCTTATACCGACGTGCCGCTCGAGCCCTTCGCGTTCGACCGTGAGCTGGCGCAAGCGCTGCTGGAGGAGGCTGGCTGGCGCCGGCCCGAGGAGGGGGCGATGCGGGCCAGGGACGGCCAGCCCCTGGAACTCGACCTCTGCTTTGTCGGCTCCGATTCCGTGCAGAAGGCGCTGGCCGAGGCGGTGCAGGCCGAGTTGCGGACACTGGGCGTTGAGGTCCGGCTGGTGGGCATGGACGAGAGCGGCATGACCGCCCGCCAGCGATCGGGCGAGTTCGGGATGATCTTCGGCGACACGTGGGGGGCTCCCTACGACCCGCACTCCTTCATGAGCGGGATGCGCGTGCCGACCCATGCCGACTTCCAGGCCCAGTCCGGCCTGCCGATGAAGGAGGAGATCGACCGGCGGATCAGCGCGGTGCTGGTCGAGACCGACGAGGAAGCCAGGCGCGCGGCCTATGCCTGGCTGCTCACGACCCTGCACGAGCAGGCGGTCTACCTGCCGATCTCCTACACGACCTCCAGCTATGTCGCCGGACCCGGGCTGCAGGACGTGGGCTTCGGCCCGACCGTGAACGAGATCCCGTTCGAGACCTTCCGGCCGGCCTCGGCCAGTCTCTGAGATGCTGCGCTTCGCGCTCCGCCGCATCCTTGCCCTCCTGCCGCTGCTGCTGATCGTCTCGGTGGCGGTGTTCCTCGTGCTGCGGCTGGGCCAGGGCGACCCGGCGCTGGACTATCTGCGCCTGGCCCAGATCCCGCCGACCGAGGCCGCCCTGGCGCAGGCCCGGATGGAGCTCGGCCTCGACCAGCCGATCCCCGTCCAGTACCTTCACTGGCTGGCGGGTGCAGTCCGGCTCGACCTCGGCACGTCCTGGGTCACAAGGCGGCCAGTGCTGGACGAGCTGCTCCACTACCTGCCGGCCACGCTCGAGCTGGCCGGCGCCGCGCTGTTCCTGGTGATCGTGGTGGGCATTCCGCTGGGCATCCTGGCGGCACTGACCAAGGACCGCTGGCCGGACCAGCTCACCCGGCTGTTCGCCTTTCTCGGAGCCTCGATCCCGAACTTCTGGCTGGCCTTCCTCCTGGTCCTGGTCTTCTCCGTCCAGCTCGGCTGGCTGCCGCCGATGGGCCGGGGCGGGCTGGAGCACCTGGTCCTGCCGGCGATCGCCACCGCGCTGATGTCGACCGCCATCAACCTGCGCCTGATGCGCGCCTCGGTGCTGGCGCAGCTGGGCGAGCGCCATCTCCTGTTCGCCCGGGCTCGTGGCCT
>NZ_DATMFZ010000139.1:0-8107 GCF_035556675.1 Geminicoccus sp.
GCGGATCAGCCGGTGCAAGTCAGTCGGGACGTCTGCCGGATCGAAGGGCTGCCGCTCATAAGCCTTGCGCGAGATCTCGTAATGCTCGTCGTTGATGAGCGACCGCGCCAGCCCCGGCACGCCGTAATAGTGCTCGAACGAAAAGGACGACAGGATGAACAGCGTCGTCACCCAGGACGCGTCGTTCTTCCGTGGGAAGTTGAGGAAGCCGTTGAGCGCTACGAAGACATCTACCGGCGCGCTCGCCGTGGCGGCCGCCTGCACCGGCACGTCGGCCTGCTCGAGCTTCTCCAGGAAGGCCATGGTGACGAAGCCACCCTGCGACCAGCCGGCCAGGAACAGCTTGTCATTGTCGAGCTTCAGGTCTGCCAGAACGGCGCGGCTGGCCATCAGCATGTCGAAGGTCGCCTGCTGGTGGCTGCCCTTCACCATGTAGCCTTCCGGCTCCTCGGACTGGCCCATGCCGAAATAGTCGGCCCCGATCAGCAGGTAGCCCTGGCCCGCGAACTGCGCGATCATCAGCTGAGTCTCGGGCGACTGCTCGGGGAAGGAAGGCACCTCCTCTTTGCCGTACACCGTGCCGTGCTGGTAGGAGACCATCGGCAGGGCCGTCCCTTCCACCTCGGGCACCGCCAGGAGGCCGGTGGCGACGGTGGGCCGGTTGCCATGCTCCGGGATCACGGATGGATAGGAGACGCGAAACAGCCGGACCGCGTTGATGGCCGGGGTGTAGCGCGTCGCGATCCCGGCAAACGCCTGCGTATCGACCTCCAGGATCTGGTTCAGGCGGTCCACGTCCCAGCGCGTGATAAGCTGGTAACTGATGCCCGACGCGAGCCGGACCGGCTCGCCCTCCTGGGCACGGGCCGTGGGCGTGGCGCTGGCAATGCCGAGCAGCAGGGCGAGAAGCGCGGCAAGCCGTGCAAATGGCGACATCATTCTCTCCGGGCCTGTGTCCACGAGCGCAAAGCAAATTCCGACGATGCCGCCGTCCCGGCCGCATCGTCACGAGTTCTTCTGCCTCGGTATAGCCGAGGCCGAATTTTTACTGGCAGCAAGCCAGCGTCCAGCTTGGCTTTGCCAGAAATGGCACAGCTCGACTCAGGTGTTGCCGGAAGCGAGCAAGCTGTCGCGCAGTGCGGATGGTCGTGTCCGGCGAACCGTCGGCCGGGTCACTGGAAGCAGCCACGCCTCCAGCCATGAACCGCCTTCCGTCCCATCCCTTCCAGGGCCAAGATCGGCCCATGCACGAACGGGCGATGGGGACGGACAGGTGAGCAACAGGCTGGTGGCGACGACGGCAGCCATGGTCGTGGCGCTGGGCGCGGCGAGTGGAGCCGCTCACGCGGACACAGTGAACTTCTACAACTGGAGCAACTATTTCCCACCGGAACTCCTGAAGAAGTTCGAGCAGGAGACCGGCACCAGCGTCGTACTGGACGTCTACGATTCCAACGAGACCCTGCTCGCCAAGCTGCAGGCCGGCGCCAGCGGCTACGACATCGTGGTGCCGAGCGACTACATGGTCTCAACCATGATCCAGGCCGACCTGCTGGAGCCGTTCGACGCCTCGACCCTGGAGACCTTCGCCAACATCCAGGCCAACTTCGCCGACCCCTGGTTCGACCCCGGCCGCAAGTACAGCGTGCCCTACATGTGGGGGACCACCGGGTTCAGCTATGACAGCGAGCGGGTGCCGGGCGGCAAGCTGGAGGAAAGCTGGAAGTCGTTCTTCGAGCCGCCGGCCGAGCTCAACGGCCAGGTCGCGGCGCTGAACGACGAGATCGAGCTCTGGAACGCCGCCGCCTTCTATCTGGGCCTGGACCAGTGCAGCGAATCGACCGAGGACGCGCAGAAGATCCTGGCGGTGCTGGAGAAGCAGAAGCCGGTGCTGGCCATGTACCAGTCGGACGGCACGATCGAGCGGATGATCGCCAAGGAGGTGATCATGCACCAGCAGTGGAACGGTGCCGCGCACCGCACCAAGGAGCAGTTGCCGAGCCTGGTCTACGTCTACCCCAAGGAGGGGATCTCGATGTGGCAGGATAATTTCGTCATCCCGAAGGGTGCGCCGAACCAGGAGGGAGCGAAGAAGTTCCTCGCCTGGGTGATGAAGCCCGAGAACATCGCGCAGGCCTCCAACTTCACCGGCTACAACAACGCCATCGAGGGCTCGGCCGAGTTCATGGACGAGGCGCTGAGCAGCGACCCGGCCGTGGTCATGCCCAACGAGTATGCCGACCGCCTCAGGCCCGCGCGCGACTGCTCGCAAAAGACCCGCGAGTTGCGCAACCGGGTGTTCACGCGCCTGAAGAAGTGAGCGACGGCCTGCCGGACCAGGACGAGGCCAGGATCGTCCGCGAGCTGGTGACCGCCGGGCTGCGCTATCTGGCGCGGATCTCGGCGAGCCAGGCCTCGGTCCGGCGCATCCTCCTGCGCCGGCTGGCCAAGCTCCGTCCGCCCGAGCCGGGCGCCGACCCGGCCGAACTCGACCAGCGCCCGGTGGAGCTGGCGCTCGAGCGCCTGGTGGAACTCGGCTATGTCGACGACGCCGCGTTCGCCCGCGGGCGCGGTCGCAGCCTGGTCGGGCGCGGCGTGTCCCGGCTGGGCATCCGTCACCACATGGCCCGCCAGGGGGTGGATCGGGACACGGCGGACGCCGCCCTGGAGGCCGTCGCCGACGAGATTCCCGAGCCCGAGCTCGCGGCCGCCCGCACCTTCGTGCGCAAGCGCCGCCTGGGCTGGCACCGGCCCGAACCCGAGCGCGCGCCCAACCGCCAGGCCGACCTCGCCCGCCTCCTGCGCCACGGTTTCCCCCCGGACGTCGCCCGTGCGGCGCTGGACGAGCCGGAGGACGAGCTGGGCTAGATCGGCAGACATCCTGCAGCGTCGTCAGCCCTATGCGGGCTGACGGGCATCCTGGCGATGATCCAGCTGCCTGGCTGCGAGGCCAGCCGGCGAGCGGCGAAGTTGCAGCAACGCCAGCAGCATCGCCATGACCAGCCAGGGCATGGGCAGCAGGGCGCGAGCCTGCGGGGAGTCGCGCAGCTGGGGCGTCGCGGATACCCAGCCCGTCGCCCAGCCGTTGAAGCGGGTGCACAGCAGCAGGAAGGCTATGAGGACGCCGGCCCAGAGCCAGAGCCAGAGCCAGCGGCCGCGCTGCTCCACGTCGCCGGCGGCCCGCAGGTAGAGGCATAAGAATCCAGGGGACAGGAGGAACAGGTCATAGATGCGGTGGTAGATCACTACCGCCGACAGAGCGGAGACGATCGCGAAATCCAGGAGGTGATCCTGCTCCGTGCGTGGCGCCTGCCGCAGCACCCAGGCCGTGCCAGCCACCATCGCCACCGAAGCCAGCGTCACCGTGGCGCTGGCCAGAGCCGACGGCCCGCCGAACAGGCGCAGCAGCAGCGCCTCCAGATGGATCATGTTGTAGTTGATCGTGAACCGTTCGCGCGGATGGGTCGACAGGAACTCGCCGGGTGCGTCGCGCAGCGCCAGGGCATGCTGGAACTCCAGCAGCCTGGTCAGTGGCGGCTGCCCGGTGAGGATCAGCGGTAAAATGCTCAGGGCGGCCAGACCCAGGGCTGCTGCCGCCACGAAGCGCCAGTTCCCGCGCAGGAGGTGGTACAGCGCGAACAGCGGCATGAACGACGGCTTGAAGGATGTCAGCGCCAGGGCGAGGCCGGCAGCCCCACGCCGACCGCTCCGCTCGAGCATGAAGCTGGCGAGCAGGAGAGCCAGGACCAGGATCCCCCACTGCGAGTTGCGCAGGTTGATGTAGAGCCCAACGCTCGGGAGGGTCGCGAGAAAGGCGAGTTCCACCAGCCCGATCGGCCGGAACCACGACAGGATCCGCCCCATCATCAGCAGCACCAGCACCGTCAGGGCGACGTTGGCTGCGAGCAGCATGCGGGCAGCACGTTCGATCGGCAGCCGGGTGAGCAGCGCAAAGAAGGCCGAGGCCTGGGGCGGATAGACATGGATCGCCTGGAGCTTGCGATTGTGCTCACGGCTCTCCGGGCTGAACCTGGAGAGTTCGGCCCAGAACCTGGTCGCGTCATACGGTAACACGCGCTCGCGCCAGAGCTCCCCGGCAGCGCAGAAGACCTTGAAGTCGAAAAAGGCGCGGTCCCCGGGCAGTACACCGTTGCGGATGATCCCGACGATGCCGAGGAGGATGAGCAGCACGCAGCCGATCCTGACCAGGGGACGTCGTCAGGCCGGCATCATGTGGACGGTCCGCGTCGTGGCAGTCTGCCGCCTGCGATCCTCATGAGAACTCCCGGCCGCGAAGGGTGCGGACGCCATCGGCCTCGATGGCGGGGCTCGAAAGCATCCAACGCAACGACCTGGAGAAATGTTCCGTCCAGGATGAGGCCGCCACGGCTGGATCCACAACCGCTTTCACCGGCATCACCGCCGCCCTGCGCCCAAGACATACCCATGTGCCGCCACAATCGGAATGTTGACGTCTCTCGGTCGATCGGGCCCGCTGTCATCGGGCTGTCGTCAACTGCCCGAGGGGGAGGCAACCTTGTTCCAAAAACTGTCAGCGCTGCCGCTCTACCCCCTGCTGCTCGCCGCCCATTTTCCTCTCTTTCTGCTGACTCGCAGCCTCGCCGTGCCCGAGGCCGGCGTGGCGGTGCGGCCGGTCCTGGTGGGCGTGGCCTGCACTCTCCTGGCAATGGGCGTGCTCTGGCTGCTGCTGCGCGACCTGCACCGCGCCGCCCTGTGGACCGCGCTCGGCATCGTCCTGGTCTGCTACTTCAAGACCCTGGACCCCGTATTCGACGGGCTGATCGGCCTGGCGATGGCGCCTCCGCCGCCGCTCTACGTCCTGGCCGGCCTGCTCGTCCTGATCGCTCCGATCCTCCTGTTCGCACGGCCCGGACCGGATATGGCACGCATCGCCAACCTGGCGACGCTGATCATGCTGGCCTTTCCGCTGGCGCCCCTGGTCGAGCAGGAGGCCCAGGCCTTCACCGCCGGGCGCCACCCGGCAGCCGAGCGGGAGCAAGATGCCCCGTTCAGCGCGGCCAGTCCTATCGGCCAGCCGCCCAGCATCGTACATATCGTACTGGACGGCTACGGGCGGCAGGACGTGCTGGCCGAGCTCTACGGCTTCGACAACCGGCCGTTCCTGGACGGGCTGCGCGGGCTCGGCTTCGAGATCGCCGGGCAGGCGACCGCGCCGTACAACCAGACCCTGCTGGTGATGAGCAGCGTGCTCTCGGGCAGTTATCTGGAGGACCTCCTGCCCGCCGAGCAGCCAGCCGACCTGCGCCAGGCACTTTCGGAGCGGTTTCGGCACAACCCGGTGATGACCGCTCTCGGCAGGCTCGGCTATCAGACCGCGGCCTTCGACGTGCGCTACGATCCGGTGCGGATGGACCGGGTCGACCGGTTGCTGGCCCCCTACGCGCTCAGCAACTTCGAGAAGGTCCTGCTGGAGGAGACCCTGCTCGACAATGTCGCGCAACTTCTCGGCCTCGGTCTGCCGAGCCTGGACCGGGCGATGTTCGAGCAACCCTACGAGAACGGCCTGACACCACCCTTCTTTCTCTATGTCCACGTACTTGCCCCCCATCCGCCATTCGATGTCGACCCGCAGGGCAGGCACGTGGCACCGGCCGGGGGCTCGTCCGGCCTGCGCGACGGATCGCACTTCACCAAGGACGAACCTGGGCGGCGCCGGATCTATCGGGACGGCTATGTCGACAAGCTGACCTTCACCAACGAATTGGTGCTCCGCTACGCGAAGCGGCTGGTGGAACGGGTCCCGGATCCCAAGCTGATCATCATCCATGGCGACCATGGCGGCGGGCTCCATTTCGACCAGGATTCGGTAGAGCGGAGCTGCCTGTTCGAGCGCTTCTCGCCGCTGCTGGCGGTCTATTCGAGCGACGGGCGGCTGGAGCTGCCGCCCGACCTGAACCTCACGAACCTTTACCGGCTGGTGTTCAACACCTATTTGGACACCAATCTGGAACTGCTGCCCAGCCGCAGCGTGTTTGCCGGCTGGAAAGAACCGGCGCGACAGATCGTCCTGACGCCAGAGCAGCTTCACCGCCCGTGCCGGACCGAAGCGACAGTGCTGGACGGTGTGTCGGCAGCACAGCCACGCTGAGATGGGACGCGCTGCCGGCCCCCTACCTTTGACCGTCGCGGCAGCACGGTTATAGCCGTGGCGCTCCAGCAGACCTTGGGAGATTGCCTTGGAACGGATCGGCCTGGCCCTTTGGGCCTATGACGCGGGCGACCTGCCGGGCGACCTGGACGAGCTGGCAGAGCGGATCGATGCACGGATGGCCGAGGCAGCCGCGGCCGGCGCGTCCATCCTGGTGTTGCCTGAGTGGAACGTCGAGCAGACCCTGCTCTGGGCGACCACCCCGCCAGCCCCCACCGCCGAGCCGGGCTTCATGGCCGAGAGCGGCGCCGGCCTGCTCGCCAAGGTGCGCGACCTGCCGGCCAAGCACGGCGTAGCCCTGCTCGCCGGCACCTGGTCGGCCCGGCCGCTCAACGGCTCGGGCATGGTCAATCGCGCGCATCTCCTCTTCCCGGACGGCACGCTGTTCACCCAGGACAAGCTCTGCCTGGTCCCGTCCGAGAAGGATCCGGACGACTGGGCGCTGTTCCCGGGCTCGACCCTCAAGGTGGTCACCTGGCGGGGCCTGCGCATCGCCATCCTGATCTGCCTGGACAGCGAGCTGCCGGCTTTGTCCCCGATCCTGGGCCAGGCTGATATCGACCTCCTGCTGGTCCCGTCCAACACGGCCAAGCGGTCCGGCTATTACCGGGTGTTCGGCTGCGCCAAGGCGCGCGCGATCGAGCTGGGGGCACTGGTGGGCGTGGTCGGCTGCGTCGGCACGATTCCGCTGGAGGTGCCGCGCACCAATTTCAGCGGTGCTGCCGTGTACGGCCCATGCGAGGCGGCGTTCGGCGACACCGGCGTATTCGCCTTCCTGGAGCCGCGCGAGCGGGGCGGCGACATGCTGATCGCCAAGGACCTGCCGGTCGGCGAGATCCGCCGCCTGCGCCGCGAGCGTGCGTTCGAGGTCTGGCCGGGTCCCTGGTCCGGCGGCCATGTCAGCCTGGAGGAAGTGGAGGTCGGCGGGTGAGGACGATCTACAGCCCGGATCATGCGCGCCATCATGGCCAGTCCGAGCTGATCGACGGCAAGCTCCAGCCCTGCTTCGAGAAGCCGGAGCGCGCCTTCCTGGTGAAGGCCCGGATCGAGGAACGTGGGATCGGCCCGGTGGAGCCGCCGCAGAGCTTCGGCCTGGAGCCGATCCGGAGGGTGCACAAGCCTGACTATGTGGCCTTCCTGGAAACGGCCTGGGCCGAATGGACCGCCCAGCGCGGCCCTTACGACGCCCTGCCGCTGGTCTGGCCGGTGCCGGGCATGCGCCGGGTGCTGCCCGAGACGATCGACGGCAAGCTCGGCTACTACTCGATCGATGCCGGTACGCCGATCACCGCCGGCACCTGGCAGGCGATCCGTGCCTCGGCCGACGTAGCACTCACGGGCGCGGCCCTGATCGCGTCCGGCGAAGAGCGCGCGGCCTTCTCGCTCTGCCGCCCGCCCGGGCACCATGCCGGCAGCGACTTCTTCGGCGGCTACTGCTACTTCAATAATGCCGCGATCGCCGCGCAGTTTCTGCGCGACCATGGCGCCGGGCGGGTCGCGATCCTGGATGTCGACTACCATCACGGCAACGGCACCCAGGAAATCTTCTACGACCGGGCCGATGTGCTGCTGATCAACATCCATGCCGACCCGAAACAGGAATATCCCCATTTCCTGGGCCATGCCGACGAGACGGGTGCGGGGCCGGGCGAAGGCCACAATCTCAACCTGCCGCTGCGCTGGGGGACCGGCTGGCCGCTGTGGAGCGAGGCGCTGGAGACCGGCTGCCGGAAGATCACGGAGTTCGCCCCGGACGCCCTGGTCGTTTCCCTGGGTGTGGACACGTTCAAGGACGACCCGATCTCGCAGTTCCGGCTGGAAAGCGAGCACTTCCCGCTGATCGGCCAGCGCATCGCGAAGCTCGGCCTACCGACCCTGTTCGTGATGGAAGGTGGCTATGCGGTGGCTGAAATCGGC
>NZ_DATMFZ010000140.1:0-3926 GCF_035556675.1 Geminicoccus sp.
GCCAGGAAGGGCGCGGCAGGCTGCGGGTGTTCATGGGCGCCGCCCCGGGCGTGGGCAAGACCTACGCCATGCTGCAGGCGGCGCGCGCGGCCAAGGCCGACAAGGTCGACGTCGTGATCGGGGTGGTCGAGACCCACGGGCGCCAGGAAACCCAGGACCTGGCCGACGGCATCGAGGTCCTGCCCAGGAAGTCGATCCTCTACCGTGGCCGCCTGGTGCCCGAGTTCGACCTGGAAGCCGCCCTGGCCCGCCGGCCGGGCCTCCTCCTGGTCGACGAGTACGCCCATTCCAACGTGCCGGGCAGCCGGCACCCCAAGCGCTGGCAGGACGTCGACGAGCTGCTGGATGCCGGGATCGACGTCTGGACCACCCTGAACGTCCAGCACGTGGAAAGCCTGAACGACGTCGTGCAGCGGATCACCTCGGTCCGGGTGCGGGAAACCGTGCCCGATGCCGCATTCCAGGATGCGCACGAGATCGTCCTGGTCGACCTGCCCCCCGACGAGCTGCTCAAGCGCCTGGCCGAGGGCAAGGTCTATGTCCAGGACACCGCCACCCGCGCGGTGCAGAGCTTCTTCAAGCCCGGCAACCTCCTGGCCCTGCGCGAGCTGGCCCTGCGCCAGGTCGCCGCCCAGGTCGACAGCGACCTGGTCGAGCGGATGCAGGGCGGCGCCATCGAGGGGCCGTGGGCTGCCGGCGAGCGGATCATGGTCTGCGTCGGCCCGGACGGCTCGGCCACGCGGGTCGTGCGCGAAGCCAAGCGGCTGGCCGACCTGACGGGCGGCTCCTGGTTCGCGGTGAGTGTCGAGCAGCCCGGGCGGACGATCGACGCCGAAGGCCGCCGCAGGATCGCCGAGGCCGTGCACCTGGCCGAAAGCCTGGGCGGCGAGGTCCGCCAGCTGGTGGCCGCCAATCTGGCGGGCGAGCTCCTGCGCTTCGCCCGCTTCCAGAACGTTACCCAGATCGTGATCGGGCAGGCGCGGCGCAACCGGTTCCGCACCCTGTTCGGCCGCACCCTCGCCGACGCGCTGGTCAGGGGCGGCAACGGCATCGCCGTCCATGTGCTGACCTCGGAACCCCGGCAGGCCGAGCCCGTCTGGCTCGCCTTGCCGGCCCTGGGATCCTGGCACGGCTATCTCGCGGCCGCCCTGGGCGTGGCGGCGGTGGTCCTGGCCGGCACCTGGATCGAGCGGTTCGTGGCGCTGCCGAACATCTCGATCCTGTTCCTCCTGGCGGTGCTCGTCCCGGCGATCCGCTTCGGGATCTGGCCGGCCGTGTTCGCCTCCTTCCTGTCGTTCCTCGCCTACAACTACTTCTTCATCAATCCGGTGCGCACCTTCACGGTGGCGCGCCCGCACGAGCTCCTTGCCCTCGGCATCTTCCTGATCGTGGCCGTGCTGACCTCGGCGATCGCCGGCCGGGCGCGCGAGCAGGCCGATGCGGCGATCGTCCGGATGCGGGCGACCCGGCGCCTGTACGAGTTCACCCGCAAGCTGTCCGCGCTGGCCGACGAGAAGGCGGTGGTGGAAGGGGCGGCAGCCGAAATAGGCGCCATGCTGGACCGCTCGGTCGTGATCCTGCGCGATGACGGGCATGGGCTGGCGCCGGCCGCCGCCGTCCCGGCCGAGGACCGGCTGGACACCGCCTCGCTCACCGCCGCGCGCTGGGCGTTCGCGCATGACGAGCCGGCCGGCGCCGACACCGGCACGCTGCCGAGCGTGCCCTGGCTGTTCCTGCCGCTGCGCCAGCAGGAGCGGTGGATCGGCGTGATCGGCATCGAGGTGGAGCCGTCCGGCGAGCCCCTGGACGGGGAGATGCGCGCCCTCCTGGACACCCTGGCCAGCCAAGCCTCGATCGCCCTGGACCGCGCCACCCTGGCCCAGGAAATGACCGACGTGCGGATGGCGGCGGAAACGGAGCGGGTGCGCAACATCCTCCTGGCCTCGATCTCCCACGACTTCCGCACGCCACTGGCCTCGGTGCTGGGTGCCGCCAGCAGCCTGCTGGAGTACGGCGAGCGGATGAGTCCGGCCGAGCGGCAGGACCTGCTGGCCCAGGTGCGCGACGAGGCCGAGCATCTGGACGGGATGGTGCGCAACCTCTTGTCGATGACCCGGCTGGAAGCCGGCGCCCTCGACCTGCGCCGGGACTGGGTGGACCTGGAGGAAGTGCTGAACCGGGTGGTCACGGTGGCCCGCCGGCGCGGGGCAACCCAGCGGTTCCGGCTGGAGATGGAGCCGGGGCTGCCGCTGGTCTTCGCCGACCAGAGCCTGCTGGGCCAGGCCTTCGGCAACGTAGTCGGCAACGCCGTCCGCCATGCCGGCCCGGCCGCGAGCGTGGTCGTGGCCGCCCGTCGCGCAGGCCCGGCCGTGCAGGTATCGGTCACCGACGACGGCCCCGGCATCGACGCTGCCCTCCTCCCCCACGTGTTCGAGAAGTTCGTCCGCGCCGCCCAGGACCACGCCGACGGCGGCGAAGGCGCCGGCCTGGGCCTGGCCATCGCCAAGGGGATCATCGAGGCCCATGGCGGCAGCGTGCAGGCGCAAGCCGCCACCGAGAGCGGCCGCGGTGCCCGCATCGTGATGACGCTGCCGATCGGAGAACGGGATTGAGCCGGCAACGCGTGCTGGTGGTGGACGACGAGGCGGCGATCCACCGCTTCCTGGGCCCGGCCCTGGCGGCGAACGGCTACGAGGTCCTGCGCGCCGACACCGGCGAGGCCGGCCTCCAGGCGATCGCCACCCTGGCCCCGGACATCGTCGTCCTCGATCTGGGCCTGCCCGACATGGACGGCAAGGAGGTGCTGCGCCGCCTGCGCACCTGGTCGCAGCTGCCCGTCGTGATCCTGTCCGCCCGCGACCGCGAGGCCGAGAAGATCGAGGCGCTCGACACGGGCGCCGACGACTTCGTCAACAAGCCGTTCGGCGCCGGCGAGCTGATGGCCAGGCTGCGCGCCGCCCTGCGCCACCGGATGCAGGCCGCGGGCGAGGTGCCGGTCCTGCGCGTCGAGGATCTGGAGATCGACCTGCCCAGGCACCGGGTCACCCGGGGCGGCAGGGAATTGAAGCTGACGCCCCGGGAGTTCGACCTGCTGGCCCTCCTCGTCCGCCATGCCGGCAAGGTGGTCACCCACCGCCAGCTGCTGACGACCGTGTGGGGGCCGGCCCACGAGCACGACACCCAATACCTGCGGGTCTATGTCGGCCAGCTGCGGCAGAAGATCGAGCGGGATCCGGCAGCCCCGGCGCTGATCGTGACGGAGCCAGGGATCGGCTACCGCCTGGGATGGTGGTGAGAAGCTGCCATCTCAGGTGGAGGCATCGCCATTTGGTGCCCCCGATGCAGCGGCAAGCAGGTCGGTCCGCGTTCGTTCCCGGCAGGTGTGGCAGCGCCAATCTGATGATGTGGCTCGTCACCGTCAGCGGATGGCCTCGAGCAGCCGGATGCTGGGCCTGGCAGGCCAGGTGCAGAAGCAAGGTACGGCCGCCAATCTGGTGGCCGAGCGGCTGGAGGGGCCAAGCGGGCTGCTCGCCAGCCTCGGCTCAAGAGATCAGCCCAGGCACCTGTCGCGGGACGTCTGCATCCGCGAGCTGCGCCTGGGCTCCGCTATCAAGGTGCCGACCCGGGACTTCCAGCGATGCGGCGGCTGCATGCGAACCCCCGGCCTTGAGCAAGGTCCCCGGCTCGATGAGGTCAACTCACGGGCGGATCCCTAGAGGCTGTTATGGACCTGGCGGGGTGTAGTGGTCAGGCTTGGGGGCATGAGCCATGTCCGCAAGCCTTACCCTTCTGATGTGTCTGATGAAGAATGGGCGCTGGTAGCGCCGTATCTGGTCTTGGTGCGGGAGGATGCCGGCCAGCGTTGTCACTCGTTGCGCGAATTGTTCAACGGCCTGCGCTACATCGTGAAGACCGGTGCGCCGTGG
>NZ_DATMFZ010000141.1:0-9199 GCF_035556675.1 Geminicoccus sp.
CCGGGCGACACGCTGACCGACGCCAAGATCGACGAGTCGCTCAAGACCCTGTTCGCCACCGGCCTGTTCGACGACGTCCGGGTCGAACGCGATGGCCAGACCCTGGTGGTGACGGTGGTCGAGAACCCGATCATCAACCGGGTGGCCTTCGAGGGCAACGACCGGATCACCGACGACGTTCTCAACCAGGAGATCCAGCTGGCGCCCCGCACCGTGTTCACCCGGGCGCGGGTGCAGGCGGCGGTGACCCGCATCCTGGACATCTATCGCAGTGCCGGCCGGTTCGGCGCCGCGGTCGAGCCCAAGATCATCGAGCTGGACCAGAACCGCGTCGATCTCGTGTTCGAGATCAAGGAGGGGCCGCTCACCAAGGTCGGCGGCATCAGCTTCATCGGCAACGAGCACTTCTCCGACGGCGCGCTGCGCGGCGCCATCCAGACCAAGGAAAGTGCCTGGTACCGCTTCTTCACCACCGACGACACCTACGACCCCGACCGGCTGGCCTACGACCAGGAGTTGCTGCGCCGCTTCTATACCAGCCGCGGCTACGCGCAGTTCGAGGTCCGTTCCGCCGTGGCCGAGCTGTCGCCCGACGGGCGCAACTTCTTCATCACCTTCACGGTCGACGAAGGCGAGCTGTTCCAGTTCGGCGATATCGAGGTCACCAGCAACGTCCGTGACGTGCAGGTCGAGGAGCTGCAGGCGCTGCTCATCCCGAAGGCCGGCGACACCTATGACAGCAGCCAGATCGAGCAGACCATCGACGGTCTGACCGACCGGCTCTCCGTGCTGGGCTATGCGTTCACCCGGGTCAACCCGATCCAGCGGGTCGACGAGGCGAACCGGACCGTGTCGATCAACTTCGCGATCGACGAGGGGCCGAGGGTCTATGTCGAACGCATCGACGTGCGCGGCAACGTGCGCACGCTCGACCGGGTGATCCGCCGGGAGTTCCGGCTGGCCGAGGGCGATGCGTTCAACGCGGACCTGCTGCGCCGCTCCGAGCAGCGCATCCGGGCACTGGGCTTCTTCGACAAGGTGGCGATCGACACCACCCAGGGCAGCGCGCCCGACAAAGTGGTGATCACCGTCGACGTGGTGGAGCGGTCCACGGGCGAATTGTCCTTCGGTGCCGGCTACTCGACCTCGGACGGCGTGCTGGGCGACATCCGATTGCGCGAGCGCAATCTCTTGGGCCGCGGCCAGGACCTGGACGCGCAGTTCACCTTCTCTGGCCGCCGCCAGGACATCGGCCTGGGCTTCACCGAGCCCTACTTCATGGACCGCGACCTGGCGGTGGGCATCGACCTGTTCTCGCGTGAGACCGACTACCAGGACGAATCGTCCTTCGACGAGCGCAACATCGGCGGCACGATCCGGGCCACCTATCCGCTTACCGAGCACTGGCGCCATGGCGTGCGCTACACGCTGCGCAACGACAAGATCTTCGACGTCGACGAGGACTCCTCGCCCTACATCCGCGACGAGGAAGGCGACCGCACCTCGTCGATCATCGGCCAGACCTTCACCTACGACACCCGCGACGACCGGTTCCTGCCGAACGACGGCATGCTGTTCCGCTACGACATGGACCTGGCCGGCCTGGGCGGCGACAATCAGTGGTTCAAGCAGGAGCTCCGGGCCGACTGGTACTATTCCCTGCTGCCCGACGTGGTGCTGAACCTGGGCGCGTCCGGCGGCTACATCTTCGGCTTCGGCGGTGAGGACGTGCATCTGTCCGACCGGTTCTTCATCGGCGGCTCCAACTTCCGCGGCTTCGAGTTCGCCGGCATCGGCCCGCGCGACGTGATCTTCGACGACTCGTTGGGCGGCAATCTCTATTACGTCGGCACCGCCGAGATGCGCTTCCCGCTGGGTCTGCCCGACGAGCTGCGCATCTTTGGCCGCGGCTTCGCCCAGGCCGGCACGCTCACCGACATCGACGTGAGCGGGCCCGGCCTGGAGGATTCCGGCTCGCTGCGCGCCTCGGCGGGCTTCGGCATCTCCTGGATTTCGCCGCTCGGCCCATTGGCAGTTGATTTCGCCGTGCCGTTCGCCAAGGAAGACTACGACCAGACCGAGGAGTTCCGGGTCTCGTTCGGTACGCGGTTCTGATTGGAGGGCAACGGGCTTGCCGGTCACATCTTGCAACAAGGCGGCACGCGCCGGCATGACAGCGGTCGGGCGCATGGCGGTACGCGCCGCCATGCTGGCGATGGGAGTGGTGCTGCCCGCCGCTGCGCAGCAGCAGCCGGCCCAGCCGCTGCCATCCACGATCGCCGGCGCCACGGAAACACTGCCCGCCGCCGTGGTGGGCATCATCGACTACCAGAAGATCCTGCGCGACTCGAAGGCGGCCGGCAGCATCCGCGATCAGGTGGAGGTCCGCCGCAAGGCCTACCAGGAGGAGATCTCCAAGCAGGAGCAGGAGCTGCGCGAGCAGGACCAGGCGCTGGTCAAGCAGCGCACCGTGCTCTCGCCTGAGGCCTTCGGCACCAAGCGCCGCGAGTTCGAGCAGGAGGTCGCCGAGGTCCAGAAGAACGTCCAGGCGCGCCGCCGCCAGCTCGATGAGGTGACCGCGGTGGCCCTGAGCGAGGTCCGCGAGGCGATCATCGAGGTCGTGTCGCAGCTGGCCGAGGCCAAGGGCTTCAACCTGGTCGTGCCGTCTTCCACCGTCCTGGTGTTCTCGCCCAGGATCGACATCACCCAGGACGTGCTCCAGCTTCTCGACGAGCGGCTGCCCGACGTGAAGGTGGCCGACGCGCTGCCCGCGGAGCCGCCCCAGCAGCAGCAGCAATAGTAGACCATGGCGGATCCTCGCTTCTTCAACCGGTCCGGGCCGTTCCGCCTGGGTCAGCTCGCCGGACTGGTCCAGGCCGAGCTGATCGGTGATCCGGACCTGCTGATCCAGGACGTGGCGAGCTTGGCCGCTGCCGGGCCGGCCGACCTCGCCTTCTTCGACCACCGCCGCTACCAGGCCGATCTGGCCGCGACGGCCGCCGGTGCCGTGGTCTGCAAGCCGGCCATGGCCGAGCATGTGCCGGCCGGCAAGGCCCGGGTGCTGGTGCGTGACCCGCAGCTCGCCATGGCGACCATCGCCGCCACTTTCTACCCGGACGAGGTGCCGGGTGGGGCGGCCCTGGGCGAGACCTGGATCCAGGCCGGGGCGCATGTCGCCTCGGACGCGAAACTGGGCCAGGGGGTCGAGATCGCGGCTGGTGCGGTGGTCCAGTCCGGTGCCGAGATCGGCGACGGCGTGCGGATCGAAGCTGCCGCCGTGGTTGGCCGCAATGTCCGGATCGGTGCCGGCAGCCGGATCGGTGCCGGTGCCAGCCTGACCCACTGCCTGGTCGGCGAGCGGGTGCTGATTCATCCCGGCGCCAGGATCGGCCAGGACGGGTTCGGCTTCGCGATGGGTGCGGTCCACTGCAAGGTGCCGCAGCTCGGCCGGGTCGTGATCGAGGACGATGTCGAGATCGGCGCGAACAGTACGATCGACCGGGGCAGCGGCTCGGACACGGTGATCGGCCGCGGCAGCAAAATCGACAATCTCGTGATGATCGCGCACAACGTCCGTATCGGTGCGCATTGCATCGTGGTGGCCCAGAGCGGCATTTCCGGCTCCGCTTCGGTCGGCGACCACAGCGTGCTGGCGGCGCAGGTGGGCGTGACCGGGCATCTCTCGATCGGGCCGCGCGTCCAGCTCGCCGCGCGCAGCGCCGTGATCGAGGATCTGCCGGGCGATGCCGTCTATGGCGGGGCGCCTGCGGTCCCGGTGGGCGAATGGCGCCGGCAGATCGCGACGATCCGGATGCTCGGCCGGAGGAAGAAGAAGGGAGACGCAGGGTGAGCGAGCAGAAGCGGTTCGAACCAGGTACCCGGCTTCCCGACATCGACTATACCGGGGTGCTCAAGCGCATCCCGCACCGCTTCCCGATGCTGATGGTCGACGGCGTCACCGAGATCGAGGCGTTCAAGCGCGCGGTCGGGCTCAAGAACGTCACCTTCAACGAGCCGTTCTTCCAGGGCCATTTCCCGACCGACCCGATCATGCCGGGCGTGCTGGTGATCGAGGCGCTGGCCCAGGCGGCCGCCGTGCTGGTGGTGGCGTCGCTGGGGCCTGACTACGAGGGCACCACCGTCTACTTCTCCACGGTCGACGACGTGAAGTTCCGCCGCCCGGTCCGGCCGGGCGACCAGCTGAAGCTGGAGGTCGTGCTCGAGCGCAGCAAGCTGATGATCTACAAGTTCCGCGGCAATGCCTGGGTCGGCGACCAACTCGCCACCGAGTGCAACTTCTCCGCCAAGGTCATGACCGGGACCCGCCGCGGTGAGTAGCATCCATCCCACCGCCATCGTCGACGGCAAGGCCGAGATCGGCGCGGATGTCGAGATCGGCCCGTTCTGCATCATCGGCCCGAACGTGCGCCTGGAGCAGGGCTGCCGGCTGGTCGCCCATGTCGTGATCGATGGGCATACCACGGTAGGCGAGGGGACGCGCGTCCACCCGTTCGCCTGCATCGGCCAGCCGCCCCAGCACCTGCGCTACAAGGGCGAGCCGTCCACCATCACGATCGGGCCGCGCTGCTGGATCCGCGAGTACGTGACGATCCATCCCGGCACCGAGGGCGGCCGGATGGCGACCGTGGTGGGTGCCGAGTGCCTCTTGATGGCGAGCATCCACATCGCCCATGACTGCATCGTCGGCAACGGCGTGGTCATGGCCAACAACGCCACGCTGGGTGGCCACGTGACCGTTGGCGACTATGCCTTCCTGGGCGGCCTGTGCGCCGTGCACCAGTTCGTCCGGATCGGCCAGTATGCCATGCTGGGCGGTCTGTCCGGCGTCGAGAACGACGTGATCCCCTATGGGCTGGTGATGGGCAACCGGGCGCACCTGGCCGGGCTGAACAATGTCGGCATGAAGCGGCGCGGGGTCAGCCGCGAGGAGATCCGGCAGATGCGCAATGCGTACCGCACCCTGTTCGAGGGTGAGGGCGCCTTCGCTGACCGGCTGAACGAGGTGGCGGAAGTGTTCGCGGACCAGCCCCGAGTGATGGAGGTGGTCGAGTTCGTGAAGCGCTCCTCGGCGCGCGACCTCTGCCATCCGCGGGTCGGCGACCGGCTGGTCTGACCGAGAGGGTGCCGGGCAGGCTCGCCATCGTCGCCGGCTCCGGGCCGATGCCCAGGCGTCTGGCGGACACCGCCAGGCGGGCCGGGCGCGACGTGTTCATCCTGTGCCTGGACGGGATCACCGATCCCGCCACCGCCGAGGGGCTGCCCAGCGCCACGGTCGGGATCGGCCAGATCGGCCGGGCGATCGAGACCCTCCACCGCGAGCGGATCGCCGAGGTCTGCATGATCGGCCCGGTCAAGCGACCCTCCCTGTCGGCGATCGGGCTGGACGCACGCGCGATCGGTATGCTGCCGAAGCTGTGGCGCACCGGGCGTGGCGACGACGCGCTCCTGCGGCTCATCCTGGCCGAGCTGGAGGGGGAGGGCTTCCGCATCGTCGGCGCGCACGAGGTCGAAGGCGACCTGCTGACGCCGGCGGGCCAGCTCGGCCGGCTCTCTCCCGATGCCGAAGCCCTGCGCGACATAGCGCTCGGCGTGAAGGTCGCCCGCGCGCTGGGTGCCCTGGATGTCGGCCAAGCCGTGGTGGTCCAGCAGGAGCAGGTGATCGGCGTCGAGGGCATCGAGGGCACCGACCGGCTGATCGAGCGCTGCGGAGAACTGCGCCTGGCCGGACGCGGGGGCGTGCTGGTCAAGATGCGCAAGCCGCAGCAGGAACGCCGGGCCGACCTGCCGACCGCCGGAGTCGATACGGTCAGGCGTGCGCAGGCGGCAGGTCTGGTCGGGATCGCCCTGGAAGCGGGCCAGACCCTGCTGGTCGACCGGGAAGCCACGATCGCCGCCTGCGATGCCGCCGGGCTGTTCCTGGTCGGCATCGCGCCCGAGCCGTGAGCCTGACACCGTTTCGCCTGTTCGTGGTCGCCGGCGAGCCATCTGGCGACCAGCTGGCCGGGCGGTTCGTCGACACGCTGAAGCAGCTCCTGGCACCGCGTCCGGTCGAGGTCGTGGGCGTGGGCGGCCCTAGGCTGGCCGGGCACGGCCAGCAGACCCTGCTGCCGCTGGAAGACCTAGCGCTGATGGGCTTTGCCGAGGTCGTGCCCAGGATCCTGCGCATCCGCCGGCATCTGCGCGACGTCGAGGCGGCGGTGCGCCGGATCCGCCCGGACCTCCTGCTCACCGTGGATGCGCCGGGCTTCAACCTGCGCCTGCTGGGCCGGCTGAAAGATCTGGCGGTACGCAAGGTCCACTACGTGGCGCCGCAGGCCTGGGCGTGGAAGGAAGGCCGCGCCCGTGCCCTGCCGACCTTATGCGACCATGTCCTCTACATCCTGCCGTTCGAGCCGGCCTTCTTCGCGCGGTTCGGTGTCTCGGGGAGCTTTGTCGGCCACCCGGTGGTCGAGGAGCCGGCCCAGGCGCCCGACGGCCTGCGCTGGCGCGCGGCCCATGCGGTCCCGGCCACAAGGCGGCTGCTCTGCCTCCTGCCGGGCAGCCGGCGGAGCGAGGTCACCCGGCACCTGCCGATCCTGCGCGAGGTGGTCAGGGACTTGGCGGTGGACCATGCCGATCTAGGCGTGGTGGTGCCGACCGTGCCGTCCGTGGAAGCTCTGGTCAGGGAGGCGGTGGCAGGCTGGCCGGTGCCGGCCGAGATCAGCACGGACCGGACCAACCGGTTCGACCTGTTCGCCGCGTGTGATCTGGCGATCGCCGCGTCCGGCACGGTGACGTTGGAACTGGCGCTGGCCACCTGCCCGACCGTGGTGATGTACCAGACCTCCGCGCTTTCGGCCTGGCTGGCCAGGCGGCTGGTCAAGGTGCGCTACGTCTCGCTGGTCAACCTGATCGCGAGCCGGCCGGTCTTGCCGGAGCTCCTGCAGGAGGACTGCACGCCAGTGCGTATCGCAGCCGAGGCGCAGGCCCTGCTGGATGATCCGGATGAGGCTTCGGCACAGCGAGAGGCGATGGCGCGGGTGGTGCGCAGCTTGGTGCCGGAGAGCGGCATGCAGCCGAGCGAGGCCGCGGTGCGCGCGGCACTTGGGCCGCTCCTCCCGGACCTCGTGGACGGCGCGGTGCTGCCGGGCTCAGCGCCGGAGCTGCGCCAGCTGCCGGCCGGCGGCCGAGGCCGCCCCTAGCACCCCAGCCTCGTCCGAGGCGATGCCGGTGAGCGCCACGGTGCGGCCCACGTCGAACACGAAGCCGTCGCGCTGGGGGCCTGTAGCCACCAGCCGGCCCCGGCCAAAGCCGGCGATCACCGCCTCGGCCAGCGCCGCGCAGGGCAGGGCTACCCCGGCGCCGACATGGAGCACCGGATCCTCTGCCCCGAGCTTGGCGAGGCGGGCGATAATGCGCGCGGCCGTCGCTACCGGGACGAAGTCGCGCCGGGTGCTGCCGGCCATGTCGAAGCGGATCTCGTCTCGCTCGGCCAAGCCCGTCAGCATGGTGCCGAAGAAGGTGGTGCGACCCGGCCATTCGCAGCCGAACACATTGGACAGCCGCAGGATGCAAAGGCGCTCGCCCAGAAGGTCGCGGCCGGCCTGCTCCAGGCGGAGCTTGTTGCAGCCATAGGCGCTGGCCGGAGCGGTGGCATGGCCCGGCGTCAGGGCATCGTTGCCGGCTTGGCCATACACCGCACGGCTGGACAGCATCAGGTAGCGGCAGGAACTGCCGGCCAGGCGGCGCAGGAGCAGGTGTTCGGCATCGTCCGCCAGGAGCCAGTCCGTGCGGCCGATCCCGGGCGACCGCCCGGCATGGATCACCAGGTCGAATTGTCGGCCGTCCAGCGCCGGGATCGCCCGGTGGGAGAGCGGGACAGCCTCTGGCAATGAGGCTGCCAGATGGCGGCCAATGAAGCCGCCGGCTCCGGTGATCGCGATGCGCAAAGGGGCGCCCCGGTGCTGCTCAGCGCGTGGCGGGCTGACGCGGCTCGACCACCACCTTGCGGCCACGCACCCCCAGCACCAGTTCGCCGCGCTTCAGCGCCAGTGCCTTTTCTCCGAACAGCTCGCGGCGCCAGCCGGACAGCACGCGTGCCGCCGACTGGTCGTCCAGTGCCACCGCTTCCAGGTCCTCACCGTTGGCGATCAGCCGGGGCGAGATGTCGTGCTCGTCGGCGACCTGCTTCAGGAGGACGCGGAGCAGGTCGACGATCGCGGGGATGCCGCGCGGCAGGTCGCGGACCGGCTCCAGCACCGGCAGTTCTGCGGGCGGCAGGCGCAGCGCCGCCTCGATCGCCTCGACCACCGCCTGGGCGCTGGCCCGGTCCAGCGACACCCGGGGCAGTTCCTTCAGCGCCTCGACGCTGGTCGGGCGGTTGGCGGCGACCTCCATCAGCACGTCGTCGCGCAGGATGCGCTGGCGGGGCAGGTCCTTCGCGCGCGCCGCCCGCTCGCGCCAGCCGGCCAGCGCCTGGACCACCGCGATGAAGCGCGGGTCGCGCGAGCGTACCTTCAGGCGCCGCCAGGCGATGTCGGGGTCGACGTCGTAGAGGCCCGGGTCGAACAGGGCAGTGTGCTCGTCCTCCAGCCAGTGGCGGCGCCCGGCCTTGACCATCTCCTGGTCGAGCCTGCGCCAGACCTCGCGCAGGTGGATGACGTCGCCCAGCGCGTACTGGACCTGGGCCGGCCGCAGCGGGCGGTGCGACCAGTCGGAATAGCGCGAGGTCTTGTCCACCCTGGCATTGGTCAGCCGGGTGACCAGTGCCTCGTAGCCCACCTCCTCGCCATAGCCCAGGATCATCGCGGCGATCTGGGTGTCGACCAGCGGGGCCGGCAGCCGGCCGTCCATCAGGTGCCAGAAGATCTCCAGGTCCTGGCGGGCGGCATGCATCACCTTGAGGACCTTGGGGTCGGCCATGAGGTCGAGCAGGGGGGCGAGGTCGATGCCGGGGGCGAGCGTATCGATCGCTACCGCTTCCTTGTCGCCGCCCAGCTGCACCAGGCAGAGCTTCGCGTAATAGGTCTTGTCGCGCATGAACTCCGTGTCGACGGTCACGAAATCCTCGTGCGCGAGCCTGGCGCAGACGGCGGCGAGCGACGCGTTGTCCTGGATCAGCATGCGGGTAGGGAATCCATCTGCGGGGAGAGGCTCGCTTTACGAGCGGGACGGGTAGGGCTAGACGCGCGGTCGAGAC
>NZ_DATMFZ010000142.1:0-2063 GCF_035556675.1 Geminicoccus sp.
GCCATGAGCAGCAGTGCCGCCGAGAGCGGCCGCGAGAAGAAGACCGTGAAGCTGCCGTCGCTGATCAGCATGGCGCGCCGGAAATAGGCCTCCAGGGACTGGCCGAGCACGAAGCCCAGGAGCATCGGGGCGATCTCGCAGCCGAGCCGCGCCAGCAGGTAGCCGAACGCGCCGAACGCGGCCATCAGGAACACGCCGAACACGTCGTTGGTGACGCTGAACACCCCGATGCAGGAGATCACGATGATCGACGGGTAGAGGTAGCGATACGGCACGCTCAGGATCTTCACCCAGATGAAGATCATCGGCAGGTTCAGGACGACCAGGATGATGTTGCCGATCCACATCGAGGCCACCAGGCCCCAGAACAGGGTCGGGTTGCTGGAGATCACCTGCGGGCCCGGCTGGATGTTGTGCAGCATCAGGGCACCGATCATCAGCGCCATCACCGCGTTGCTGGGCAGGCCCAGGGTCAGCATCGGGATGAACGAGGTCTGGGCGGCGGCATTGTTGGCCGATTCCGGCGCCGCCACCCCTTCGACGACGCCGGTGCCGAAGGCCTTCGGCCGGTTCGAGACCTTCTTCTCGAGGGCGTAGGCGGCGAACGAGGACAGGGTCGCACCGCCGCCCGGCAACAGGCCCAGCACGGAGCCCAGGGTCGTGCCGCGCAGGATCGCGGGTGTCATCCGGCGAAAATCGTCGCGAGACGGCCAGAGCCCGCTCACCTTGCGGGTGACGAGCTCGCGGTGCAGCGGGTTGCCGGCATTGCAGATGACCTCGGCCAGGCCGAACAGGCCCATGGCGAGCGCCACGAACTCGATGCCGTCGAACAGCGGCGCGAGGCCCGCGGTGAAGCGCTGGCCCCCTGAGGTGATGTCGGTGCCCACCAGGCTCAGCAGCACGCCGACCAGGATCATGCCGACCGCGCGCAGGATCGAGCCGTGGGCCAGCGCCACGGCGCCGATCAGCCCAAGCAGCATCAACGAGAAATACTCGGCCGGGCCGAACTGGAAGGCCAGGCGCGACAGGGTCGGCGCGAAGGCCGCCACCAGCACGGTGGCGACGCTGCCGGCGAAGAACGAGCCGATGGCGGCAGTCGCCAGGGCGCTGCCCGCACGACCCTTGCGCGCCATCTGGTGGCCGTCCAGGCAGGTGACCACGGAGGAGGATTCGCCGGGGATGTTGACCAGGATCGACGTCGTCGAGCCACCGTACTGCGAGCCGTAGAAGATGCCGGCCAGCATGATCACCGCGCTTTCCGGCGGCAGCGCATAGGTGAGCGGCAGGAGCATGGCGATGGTCGGCACGGGACCCAGGCCCGGCAGCACGCCGATCGCCGTCCCGAGCACCACGCCGATCGTGGCGTACATCAGGTTCTGCAGGCTGAGCGCGGCCTGGAAGCCCAGCGCCAGATGATCGAGCAGTTCCATGGGGCGGCCTCAGCGTGCGAGCAGGGGCGGCCATGCCGGCACCGGCAGGCCCAACCCAGTGATGAAGGCGAGATGGGCGGCGACCGCCAGGCCGAGCGCCAGCAGCAGCGCCGCTCTCAACCGGAAGGCCGGGTCGGCGCGCGAGGCGATCAGCACCGAGCCGATCGTGGCGACGTAGAGGCCGAAGAGCGGCAGGAGGATGCCGAACGAGATCACCGAGCCGATGACCAGGACGAACGGCCGTGGCGCCACCGAGAAGACGACATCCTCGGGGTCCTCGTCCTTCGCCGGCCGGAGCAGCATGACCGCGCCCAGGAGGGCCAGGCCGAGGCCGACCCAGAAGGGGAAGAAGCCCCGGCCCATGCTGGCCGGGCTGCCGAGCGGATGGTGCAGCCACGAGATGGCGGCAAACGTTGCGCCGATGCCGATGAACAGCAGGCCGGCCAGCGTCTGCTTGCGCAGCGTCGACGTCATCTTTTCTCTCTCCCTGATCCGAACACGGCCTTCCCCGAGGCCGCGTTCTCGCCGCCTTCTTCGGGCAGCGGACTAGAGGGCCTTGAGGCCCGCGCGCTCGACCGCGCCGATCAGATCGTTTTCCATGCGATTGCGCTGAGCCAGATGGTTCGCGGTGGC
>NZ_DATMFZ010000143.1:0-35075 GCF_035556675.1 Geminicoccus sp.
GGCCGAGCCCGGATCCTCGCAGGTCGATGCCGCCATTGCCGCGTTGCAAGCGATCCTCGCCGATCTCGTGGCGGCCGGTGCGACCGACCTCCTGGTGCCGAATCTGCCGGATGTCGGCATTACGCCGGCCGTCAGAACCCATGGGGAGGAAGCCGCGGGCCAGGCGCGCCGGCTGACGGCGGCGTTCAACGCTCGGACTGATGCGTTGCTGCACGAGCTCGTGGCCGCGGCACCAGGCACCCTGCGGCTCTACCGCCTGGATGTCTTCGCCATGGCCGAGCAGGTCCGGGCCGACCCGGCCGCCTTCGGCTTCACCGACATCGTGACACCCTGCAGCGGCTCGACCGGGTGCGAAGGGCACCTCTTTTGGGATCACGTCCACCCTACCACCTATGCCCATGGCCGCTTGGCGGAAGCGGCGTTGCGCGAGCTGGCGGGGCAGGATCCGCAGCGGTGAACCCCGGCAGGTCACGCCGCGGCGGGATGCCGGACGATCCGGAGGAGCAGCAACAGCCCCGCTTCCCGCCGGAGCCCTGGCATCTCGAGGGCAATGTCCATGCCTCGCTCTGGGCCGTGCCGGTGAGCGCGGTGGCGAGGGACCTGCCGCCGGCCATGCGCCCGGTCGCCTGCCGGGGCCGGACGGTCCTGGCTACCGGCTGGGCTGCCTATGGTCCCGGCGGCACCCTCTCCTACCATGAGTTCCTGGCGGCAGTTCCGGTGGTGGTCGGCCGCAGGCTCGCCGTGAGCGTCATCCGGATCTGGGTGGACGACCCTGCCGCAGCTCTGGGCGGCAGAATGATGTGGGGAATGCCCAAGCAGATGGGCGACCTCCGATTCGAGCGGGACAAGGCGTTCCAGGCCAGCCTGGCCGATGGCGGCAGGCAGATCGCGGCCTGCCGCTTCGTGCCCCGCCTGAGGCTGCCCGGTCGCTGGCCACTGGTCCTGCGCACGGCACAGATGCTCGGTGCCGCCCTGAAGGTCACCCGGGCGCGGGTGGCCGGCCGGGTCGTACCGGGACGTGCGGAGTGGCGGTTCGCCGCGGACGGGCCGTTCGGCTTCCTCGACGGATCCGGCCCGCTCGTCAGCTTCCGCCTGGAACGCATGGCGCTGGAGTTCGGTGGCTGACCGGATGCTCCAGCCTCCGGCCAGGTTGACCATAGGCGACATCATCCTTTAGACCTGTCATACCATCGCATGAGGCCGCAGCGTCCAGCCCGGCCGAGCCAAGAACAGCCGGGTCTCCGGCAGTCACGTCAGGGAGAAGAGCAGATGAAGCGGGCGCTTCTGGCTGCTGCCGCCTTCGCGCTAACCTTGTCGCCGCTGGTGGCGGGCGCGCAGACCACCATTCGCGCCGCCTTCGGCTCGATGCCGGCCCATCCGAGCTATGTCGGCCTGCAGTGCTTCGAGAAGCTCGCCGAGGAGCGCAGCGGCGGGTCGCTCGCGATCGAGCTCTATCCCGACCGCCAGCTCGGCGAGGAGCGGGAGACCGTGGAGGGCCTGCAGCTCGGCACGGTGGACATGACGGTGGTCTCGACCGGGCCGCTCAGCGCGTTCGTCCCGGAGGTCGGCGTCCTCGACCTGCCGTTCGTCTTCAAGGACAGCGCCCATGTCTACGAGGTGCTGGACGGCGAGGTCGGCAAGGAGCTCCTGGCGAAGTTCGACGACCAGAGCATCGTCGGGCTGGCCTGGTGGGAGAATGGCTGGCGCCACCTGACTGCCAAGAAGGCAGTTCAGGCCCCGGCCGACCTGCAGGGCGTGAAGCTGCGCACCATGCAGAACCCGGTGCACATCGCCGCCTTCCAGAAGCTGGGCGCGGCACCGATCCCGATGGTCTGGGGCGAGGTGTTCACCAGCCTGGGCCAGGGCATCATCGACGCCCAGGAGAACCCGATCACCGTCATCTACCTCAACTCGCTCTGGGAGGTGCAGAGCCACCTGATCCTCACCGGCCACGTCTACGGGCCGCATGCGGTGCTGTTCTCCAAGCCGATCTTCGAGACCCTGTCCGAGGACGAGCAGAAGATCATCCGCGAGGCCGTGGCCGAATGCACGACGGTGGCGCGCGAAACCTCGACCAAGCTCGACGCCGAGTATCGGGGGCTGATCGCGGAGAAGGGCATGGTGGTCGAGGAGGTCGACACCACGCCGTTCCGCGAGATGACCAAGGACATCGCCTCCACCGTGGAGGGCATCGATCCCGCCATGATCGAGAAGATCCAGGCGGCTGGCGCGGACTGATCGTCCCGGGGACGGGCCAGGGAGCGAAGTCTCCCGGCCGGTCCGACGCCTGCACCCGACGCCCGCGCCCGCCGAAAGCAATCTCCGCCGATGATCACCCGCCTCTGGGGCGCGGTCGAGTGGATGACCGAGGCCCTGCTGATCCTCTGCATCGCCGCGATGACCGTCATGTGCGCGGCCCAGGTGGCATGGCGCTACCTGCTCAACGACCCGCTGGTCTGGTCGGAGGAGGCTGCGCGCTACCTGTTCGTGTGGGTCACCTACCTGTCGGCCTGGCTGGCCTGGAAGCACCGCGCCCACATCGCCGTGGACCTGGTGCACTATGTGGGCAATCCGCGGCTCGAGCGGCTGTCGGCCCGCCTGGTCGAGGCGATCGTGCTGGCCTTCTGCCTCTACACCTTCGTCACCAATTTCGGCCTCCTGCGGCTGACGATGCGCCAGTCCTCGGCCACGCTCGGCCTGCCGATGGTCTGGGTCTATGCCGGCTACAGCGTGATGGCGTTCATGATCGCCGGCGATGTCCTGGTCCGCTGGATTACCGGCCGCCAACCCCCGCCTGATCCGGTCGAAGAGGTCCAGCCGTCATGACCCTCGTGCTGTTGGCGGGCTTCGTCGTCCTCCTGCTGATCAATGTGCCCGTCTCGTTCGCGCTGGCGATCGCCTCGTTCCTGGCCGTGACCTATGGCGGCATCCCGCCGACGCTGGTGGCGCAGCGCATGACCGCCGCGATCGATTCCTTCATCCTCCTGGCGGTGCCCTTCTTCCTGCTGGCCGGCCATCTGATGGCGCGCAGCGGGATCGCGCGCGACATCATCGACTTCGCCAATGCCGCGATCGGCTGGGCGCGCGGCGGGCTGGCCCATGCCGGAATCGGTGCCGGCACGCTGATGGGCGGAATGACCGGCTCGGCGGTGGCCGAGGCCTCGTCCGCGGGCGGCATCATGATCCCGCCCATGAAGGAGAAGGGCTATGACGGCGCGTTCTGCGCCGCCGTCACCGCCGCCGCCTCGACCATCTCGGTGGTGATCCCGCCCTCCATCCCGATGATCATCTTCTGCGTGGTCACCGGCACCTCGGTCAGCAAGCTGTTCATCGCCGGGCTGATCCCGGGCGTTCTGATCGCGATCCTCCTGATGGTCACCGCCTGGGCCATCTCGGTCCGGCGCGGCTATCCCAAGGGACCACCGGGCTCGGTGCGGGGCTTCCTGCGGGCGACCCGCGCCAGCGTCTGGGGCCTGATGATGCCGCTCGTGATCATCGGCTCGATCCGCTACGGCATCGCCACGCCGACCGAGGCGTCGGTGGTGGCCGTGCTGTACGGGCTGATCGTCGGCATGTTCGTCTACCGCACCATCCGCCTGGCCGACCTGCCGCGCATCGTGCTGGAAACCTGCGTCACCACCGGCGTGGTCATGCTGATGATCGCCGCGGCCTCGCTCTACGGCCTGATCATCACCCGCGAGCAGATCCCGCAGGGCGCCGCTCAGCTGATCCTGGGCCTGACCAGCAACCCGACCCTGGTGCTGCTCCTGATCTTCTGCGTCTACCTGTTCGCCGGCATGATCCTGGACCTGGGCGCCAGCATCATCATCCTGGTGCCGGTGCTCTGGCCGGTCACCCAGACGCTCGGGATCGACCCGATCCAGTTCGGCATCGTCACCGTGGTGGGACTGGCGATCGGCCTGGTGACGCCGCCGGTGGGCGCCAGCCTGTTCGTCACCTGCGGCATCGCCCGCTGCAACCTCGTCCAGGGCAGCCTGGCGGCCATGCCGTTCGTGGTGTCCCTGATCCTGCTGGTGATCGCGATCATCTTCTTCCCGGGCATCGCGACCTGGCTGCCTTCCCGGATGAACTAGGACCGTCGCCTGAGGTGTTGCCAGCGCCGGCTAGGTCGAGGCATCACCATCGCCTGGGAGAGGCTGAAGAACGGTCGGACGATGCAGCTCTACTGGGCACCGAAAACGCGCTCCATCCGGATCCTCTGGCTGCTGGAGGAGATCGGCCAGCCATACGAGCGGGTGACCCTCGACATCCGCAACGGGCCGCAGACCGACCCGGACTTCCTGCGGCTCAACCCGATGGGCAAGGTGCCGGTGCTGGTCGACGGCCAGGCGGTGGTGTCGGAGTCCGGTGCGATCGTGGCCTATCTGGCCGATCGGTTTCCCGAGGCCCGGCTGGCACCGCCTCTGGGCGACCCGCGGCGCGGCCAGTACCTGAAATGGCTGTTCTTCTCCGGCAACTGCATCGAGGGCGCCTTTATCGAGAAGTTCGGCGACCTGAAGCTGCCCGAGGTGGCGGCCGGCTGGGGCAGCTTTGCACGGGTGGTCGACGTGCTGGAGCAGGCTGTGGCGGATGGACCCTGGCTGCTCGGCGAGACCTTCACCGCTGCGGACGTCATGATCGGCGCCGACCTGCATTTTGGCATGGTCGCCCTCCGGATCATCGAGCCGCGCCCGGCGCTGACGGCCTATGTGGAGCGCTGCCAGGCGCGTCCTGCCTGGCAGCGCTCCGTGGCCATCGACGAAGCCGGATGAACCCGGCTTTTCAGTCGGTGTGAAACACCTCGTCCATCTGCGCCCACCACTCGCCCTCCTTACGGGTCTCGAAGGGCTCCTGCATCGGGTCGGTGATCTTCCACCAGCGCTGCGTCTCGGGATCGGCCGCCATCTTCGCCATGTCGGCGGCGAAGTCGCTGCCGTGGTACTCGAAATAGGCGAACAGGATGTTCTCCGGCCGCTTCAGGAAGATCGAGTAGTTCCTGATGTTGCAGGCGGCGATGGTGCCCAGCACCGACGGCCAGACCTCGGCGTGGATGCGCTCGTATTCCTCGACCGCTTCCGGGCGCAGGCGGATGCAGGTGCCGTAGCGTTTCATGGGTGAACCTTCCTAGTCGGCGAAATAGCCGGGATGCTGGCGGCGCAGCCCGTCCAGCATCTCGATGATGACGTCCAGGTGCTCGATGAGCCGCCGGCGGGCCAGCGCGAGGTCCTTCGCCTCGAATGCCTCAAGGATGGCCCGGTGCTCGGCTGCCACCGCCTTCATCCGGTCGTTCTGCGGGAAGCCCAGGCGGTGCAGCCGGTCCAGATGCGCCTTGGCGTGCTGGATCGGCCGCCATACCCCTTCCGTCCCGGCCGCGCGGGCGAAGCACTGGTGGAACATCACGTCGAAGCGCATGAAGTCCTGCACATCGCCATGGCTGCCCAGCGCCTCGTGCTCGGCCAGCACCGCATGGGCCTCGGCCGAGGCGGCTGCCGTCCAGGCACTAGCCGCCTTCTCCAGGATCGCGACCTCGAGCGCCCGGCGGATAAAGTGGCCGTCATGGACCTTGGCGATCTTGATCGGCGCTACGTAGGTGCCCTGTTGCGGGAACACGTCGAGCAGCTCTTCCTCGACCAAGCGGACGACGGCATTGCGTACCGGTGTGCGGGAAACGCCAGCCTGGCGGCAGATCATATTCTCGCTCACGAGGGTGCATGGCGGCAACCGCAGTTCCAGGATTGCGTCGCGCAGCGCCCGGAAGATCTGGTCTGCCACGTTGCGCCGCCGGTCGATCGCCAGCTCCAGCCAGGGCCCATCGGCTTGGCCGACCCATTCGGGTGCTGTCATGCTGATGCTGGTCGCCATTCCCTGTCTTCATCCGCGTTCTTGCGCGCTGGACACTTGTATCCTAGCATCCATGCCGAGGGCTGCAACCCGATGGGGCAGCGCCGACGAGCGTAATCAGGGAAGCCAAGCTGTGACGAAGACCGTCCGCGCCCTTTGTATGTTGGGCACCACCATTCTTCTCGGGACCGCTGCCGCTCAGGCTGCCGACGACACCATGGTGGCGCTGGTGCCGGGCGGTCCGCATCCCTATTTCGCCGCCTGGGAGCAGGCCGGCAAGGATGCCGCCAAGGATTTTGGCCTAGCTGGCGCCGACTACCGCGTCCCGCCCAAGTGGGAGCTGTCCCAGCAGAACCAGCTGCTCGAGAGCCTGATCACCCAGGGCTATAACGGCTTCCTGGTGTTCCCCGGCGACCCGGTCGGCGGCAACGGCGTGGTCAGCGAGCTGGTCGAGCAGGGTGCGCCGGTGATCGCCACCGCGGGCTGCCTGAAGGAGCCGTCCGACGCCTCGTTCTGCCTGGGCACCGATACCGGCAAATCGGCCTATCTGGGCACCCAGGAGCTGATCAAGCGCATGGGCGGCAAGGGCAGGATCGCCCACTTTGCCGGCTTCCTGGTGGACCCGAACACCCAGCTGCGCATCGACGCGGTCAATCAGGCGGCGGCCGAGACCAATGGCGCGGTCGAGGTGGTCCAGGTGATCGCCGACATCGACGCGCCGGAGCCGGCCGAGGAGAAGATCAACGCCTACCTGGCCGCGCACGGCAACGAGGTGGACGGCATCGTCACCACCGCCTGGATCCCGGCGGTCGTGTCGGCCAATGCGCTGCGCAAGATGGGCGACAAGCGGATCAAGATGGTCGGCATCGACCATGACGAGGTCGTGCTCAAGGCCATCAAGGACGGATTCGTCGACGGCACCATGCTGCAGAACCCCTACGGTCAGGGCTATATCGGCACGTTCGCGATCGACAAGCTGCGCTCGGGCTGCACGGTCAAGGCGGACGCCCCATTCGGCAAGACCGCGCTGACCGACCGGTTCATCGACAGCGGCACCGCCTTCGTCGATGCCTCGGGCGTGGACGACTATGTCGGCGCCATGCAGGCAGTGACCAAGGAGATCATGGCCGACTTCGAGACCAAGTATCTCAGCTGCGAGTGATCCCCGTCACCCGGCGGCCCCGTTTCGGCCGCCGGGATGATTCCGTCTGAACAACTTCCAGCCAGGACCTCGATGCAACCGGCAAGCTCGCTTCCCTTGGGCCAGCCACGCCCGGCCGGCAGTCCGTCCTTCGTGCGGGCGGGCTTTCTCGGTGGCAACGAGTTCGGCCTGATCGTGCTGATCGTGGTGTTCGCCACGCTGTTCTCGCTGGCGACCAAGGGCTTCGCCTCGCCCTTCAACCTGTTCACGCTCGGCCGGACCATGGGGATCGACATCCTCATCGGCTTCTCGATGATGGTGGTGATCGTGTCCGGCGGCCTGAACCTGGCGGTGGGTGCCATCGGGGTCTGCGCGGTGATGGCGGCGGGCTACGCCATGGAGACGTTCGGCCTGCCCTGGCCGCTCGGCCTGGCGGTCTGCCTGCTGGTGGGTGCAGCACTCGGTGCGGTGAACGGCGAGGCGATCGTGCGCTCGGGCGTCCACAGCTTCATCATCACGCTCGCCACCATGAGTATCTTCTTCGGCGGGATGGTGTTCCTGACCCGGGCCGAGGCATTCCGCGAGCTGCCCCCGGCGATTGCCGCGTTCGGCAAGCTCCGCCTGATGGGCTTCCTGTCGCCCTTGTTCCTGGTCGCTGTCGCGACCGCGCTGGTGCTGGGCTGGCTCTATCGGTTCACCGCGCTCGGCCGCCGGATGCTGGCAGCCGGCGCCAGCCCCAGAGCCGCGGAGGTCTCGGGCATCCGGGTCGACCGCACGATCGTCGGCTGCCACATCCTTTCCGGCGTCCTGGCCGCACTTGCGGGTGCCATGCTCACGGCGCGCCATGGCGCCGCCATCCCATCCATGGCCGGACATCTGGGCCAGGACTGGCTCCTGCCGGCTTTCCTGGCCCCGGTGCTGGGCGGCACGCTGCTGACCGGGGGCAAGGTCTCAGTGCTCGGCACTCTCCTGGGTGCCATGCTGGTCAGCATGCTGACCAACGGCCTGCTCCTGCTCCGGGTCGGCGAGTTCTGGGTCCAGGCGTTCCTGGGCCTCCTGCTGCTTACCGCCGTGCTTCTCGACCTCGGGCGGCGCCGCCTGCTCGCCCGCCACCGGATCGCCGTCTGATGCAGACCATGCTGGGCAAGGCCGCCAACACCGACTGGTTCGGGCCGCTGGCGGTCGTGATCGTCGCCGTCGTGGTGATCGGCGCGATCGAGCCGACCTTCCTGTCCGCCTTCAACATCCAGGTCCTCCTTTCCGCGATCGCGGTGAACCTGGTGATAGCACTGGCGCAGATGATCATCATCGCGATCGGCCAGATGAACCTGTCGGTGGGTGCCATCGGCGGCCTGGTCGCGATCGCCTTTGCGGGCATGATGGAGGTCTGGGGCGTTCCCGCCCCGCTGGCCCTCGTCCTAGCGCTGGCGATCGGCCTGGCCGGCGGCCTCGCCAACGGCTTCATCGTGGCGAAGACCGGCATCAGCGCCTTCATCATCACGCTGGCCAGCCTGAGCTTCTTCAAGGGACTGAACCTCGGCATCACCGAGGCGCAGCCCTTCTATGGCGTGCCGGACGCGGTGAAGGCGTTCGGCAACACCAACATGCTGGGCCCGATCCCGTGGCTGGTGCTGCCGGCCGCCATCGCCGGCCTCGGCATCTGGTATCTCCTGGCGAAGCTCAGGATCGGCCGGCAGATCCTGGCGGTCGGCGGCAATCCCCATGCCGCGGAACTGTCCGGCATCTCGATCTTCCAGACCACCGTCTGGGCGCATGGCCTGTCCGGCCTGCTCGCGGCATTGGGCGGTGTGATGGTCGTGGCGCGGCTGCAGATCGGCCAGCCGTCCATCGGCGATGATTGGCTGATCCTGTCCTTCGCTGCCCCGGTGATCGGCGGTGCTGTGCTGGCCGGCGGCCATGTCTCGGTCGCGGGCACGGCGCTGGGCGTGGTGGTGGTCGCGATCATCACCCAGTCGTTGGTACTGTTCCACATCGACCCGTTCGTGGTCCAGGTGGTGCTGGGCGCTCTGATCCTGTGGGCGGTCGGCATCAACCGCTGGCGCGAGGTCCGGGTCGAGCGCCGGCTTAGGGGGGCGTCATGAGCGGGGTGGTCCTTCAGGCCCGCGCGATCGGCAAATCCTTCCCGGGCGTACGCGCCCTGGACAAGGTCGACCTGACGCTCGCCAAGGGCTCGATCCATGCCCTGCTCGGCGAGAACGGGGCCGGCAAGTCGACGCTGATCAAGCTGCTCACCGGCGTGCACCGGCTGGAGGAGGGCGAGCTACTCCTGGACGGCAAGCCGGTGCAGTTCGACGATCCGCATGCCGCGATCGCCGCCGGCATCGGCGTGGTTCACCAGGAGCGCAACCTGATCCCGCGCTTCTCGGTGGCCGAGAACATCATGCTGGAGCGGCTGGGCCCGTCCGTGCTCTCCCGGGTCGATCAGGGGGCCTTGCAGGCCGAGGCCAAGCGCTGGCTGGACCTCCTGGAGCTGGACGTCGATCCGGCCACGTCGGTGATGCGTCTCTCCGCGGCCAAGATGCAGCTGGTCGAGATCGCCAAGGCCTTGTCCTTGCGCTCGCGCGTGCTGCTGATGGACGAGCCCACCGCCTCGCTCACCCCGCACGAGACCGAGCACCTGTTCACCCTGCTCCAGCGCCTCAAGCGCGACGGCGTGACCATAGTGTTCGTCAGCCACAAGCTGGAGGAGGTGCTGCAGATCTGCGACTCGGTCACCGTGCTCCGCGACGGGCGCAATGCCTGCCAGAGCCAACCAATGACGGGCATGGGCCGTCAGGACCTGGTGCGCCTCATGATCGGCCGCGCCGAGCAGATTCCCGCCTGGGAAGCGCGCGACCGGACGACGGCGCCGGTGGCGTTGCAGCTCGACAAGGTGTCGACCTCGCTCGGCCACCGGGACATCGACCTCACCCTGCACCGGGGCGAGATCCTGGGCCTGTACGGGCTGGTGGGTGCCGGGCGCAGCGAACTCGCGAAATGCCTGATCGGCCTGTTCCCGCTCACCGGCGGTAAGGTCACGATCGACGGTCAGCCGGCCGCCATCGGCAGCGTGGCCGAGGCCTTGAACCGCTTCGGCCTGGGCTATGTCAGCGAGGACCGCAAGCAGGAGGGCCTGGTGCTGGCCCATTCGGTGCTGGACAATGCCGGCATCGCGGTCTGGTCCAAGCTGGCGGGCTTCCTGGGCTTCCTGAAGAACGGGCAGATCCGCGAGCGGGTCCTGCCGGCGATCGAGCGGCTGGAGGTGAAGACCCCGTCGCTGGCCCAGCAGGTCGGGCTCCTGTCCGGCGGCAATCAGCAGAAGGTCTCGGTCGCCAAGTGGCTGGCGGCCGGCGTGCGCATCCTGATCATCGACGAGCCCTCGGTCGGGATCGACATCAAGACCAAGGCCTATCTGCACGAGCTGATCCGCACGCTGGCCGATGGCGGCACCAGCATCCTGCTGATCACCTCCGACATGCCCGAGATGATCACGCTCGCCGACCGGATCGCGGTGATGGACGGCTACCGGCTGACCGGGACGCTGGTGAACGACCGGGACTACCGGCGGATGTCGCAGGGGATCATGAACCTGATCCACGGCGAGGAGCAGGACGCCGCCTGAGCCGGAGCCACGGGCGGAACCCTGCCTTCCGAATGTCCGTTCCATTCCTGTCCAAATGGGCAGGAGGAAACAGGCATGTCGGACCATACCTATCGCGTCATCGAGGTCGTCGGGTCTTCGGCCAGCAGCATCGAGGACGCGATCAAGGGTGCGGTCGCGGATGCGGCGAAGACGCTGCGGCACATCCGCTGGTTCGAAGTCGTCGAGACCCGCGGCCATGTCGAGAACGATCAGGTGCAGCATTTCCAGGTTACCCTGAAGCTGGGCTTCACGCTGGATGACCGCGGCTGAGCGGCCGATGCCGCTCCGGAATCTGCCGGCACATACGCGCGCGAACAGGCCGGACTGCCGGATGAGGTGCTTGCGAGCGAGGCGGCACGGCGACCGGTCGAGCCTGCCGCTGTCATGGAGCATGCGGCCGATCCAGAGCAGACGGTGGCCCATGCCGATCTGGTGCGGCTCGCAGTAGAGCGGCCAAGCCGGATGTGATGGAGCTGGCCGAGTGCTCGATCGGTCTTCCCGGACTCATGCGCCGCCAGATTCATCACGAGGCGCAGCGCCATCTCTGCATGAGCAGACGGCTCAGGCAGATCTGGCTCGACCACAGTCAGGCAGAACGGCAGCGGTTCTGCCAGCCTCCACGTATGCTCCGCGGTTCCGTCGAGAGTCTTTGCCCTTCAGAGGATCTCGCAGCCGGCCGACGGTGAACCCGGAGCTTCGCCCTTCGCCGCCAAGGTGCCGCCGCCTCAAACAGTGCTCCATGCAAAGCAGCCTGCTGGGACACCTGAGCCACTGACCAGCAGGGCTCCATGCCGGTAAAGGCTCCATCGGCGCTCGGGCGCCACATCCACGACAACCACGCTCATCATCGGATCGCTCCAGACGAGCCGCGCGTTCAGTGATGAAAGAGCAGCGACAATCTGGTCGGGACCGTAGTCCAGCCGGAACACGACCGTAGCGAAAGGCTGGCCGGGAGGAGGACGCAGCGCCCAGGCACCCGCTCCAGCGGTCGCAAAGGTCAGCAGCAGCATCACCAGGGCCGAGTGCGTCAACCTCGCGGGACCCGCGCCATCGCCACGAGTAAGAGCCCATCCGGCCACCAGGGGCACCAGGCCGAAGGCGACAAACCAGATCAGGTCCCACAGCAGCGGGTTCTCGCTGTCGAGCCTGATCCGATGGATCCCCAGCAGCCAGTGCGAGAGCGCCGCATCCGCGACATGCCACAGGCCGAAGCCCACGAGCAGTGCGCCAAGGAGCGGACGGCCCCTCCTGCCCTCGGCACTTCGGCGCGCGCGCCACAAGCCCCACAGACCGATGATGGCGATGACATACATCAGGGCATGGAAGTAGCCGTCCCACAGCACCTGCGCCCGCAGATCGGCCAGACCAGGAACGAGGCTGAGGAGGTGATGCCATTGGAGGATCTGATGCAGGAGGATGCCGTCGAAAAAGCCGCCGAGCGAGAAGCCCAGTACTGTGCCGTATCGGGTCCAGGGTGATGACCACATGCACTATGCTCCTTTCAACTGGAGCGAACGGCACAGGAAGCCAGATGTTCCGGTCTGGCCACTTCTGGGCACGAACAAGGAACTGTCCACCGGAAGGAGCATGCCGAGCGGTCCAGCACGGACCACTGCGCCGCCAGCACGGCAAGGCAGCGGCCGGCATGTCGCGCCTCGTTCTTGGGCGGAATTGCGACGGCCATCTCGGGCGAGCGGCCCGGCAGGACAGCATCAAGAGAACTGTCACCGGGAGTCGACGACATTCAGGAGGCGGCCAATGTTCCCGCACAGGCTTGATCGGCGTTTTCCATTGCCCGGTTCAATCGCCTGCTCAGGTAGTCGAGCACGGCCGTCTCGTAGGGCTCCAGGCTGACATATTCCTCGAGGTCGGCCATTGCCTGCTCGATCTTGAGCACCTGGAAGAGCTCACCGGCCAGATAGTCCTCGACCAGTCCCGGATGGATGTAGCTCTTGCGGCAGATCGTGGGCGTGTGGCCGAGCCGGCGCGCCACCCGCTCGATCGCCTGCTTGAGGTTGCGCTTGGCGGCAGCCTGGGTCTCGAACGCCTCCGTGGCACTGAGCGCGAAGGCGCACAGCACAGTGGCCGCCCAGGTGCGGAAGTCCTTGGCCGTGAAGTTGCTGCCGGAGATCTCGCGCAGATAGGCGTTCACGTCGGCGGAATCGACCGGCTGCCGGCTGCCGTCCTCATCCAGGTACTGGAACAGATGCTGGCCGGGCAGGTCCTGCAGCTTCCCGACCAGGCGCGCCAGCCGGCGGTCGCGCAGGGTGATCTGGTGCTCCTTGCCGCTCTTGCCCTTGAAGCGGAAGCGCAGCGTGGTGCCGTTGATCTTGAGGTGGCGGTCCTTCAGCGTGGTCAGGCCGTAGCTCTTGTTGGTCTTCGCGTACTCCTCGTTGCCGACCCGGACATGGGTGACCTCGAGGAGCTGGACGACCACTGCCAGGACCCGTCGCTTGTGCAGCCCTGGCCTCGCGAGGTCGGCCTGCACCGCGCTGCGAATGGCCGGCAGGGTCCGGCCGAACTCCAACATCCGCTCGAACTTGGTGGCATCCTGCGCTGCCCGCCATTCGGGGTGGTAGCGGTACTGCATCCGTCCCCGGTCGTCGCGCCCCACCGCCAGCAGATGCGCATTGCGGAGGGGTGCGATCCACACCTCTGTCCAGGCCGGCGGGATCGCCAGCGAGCGGATCCAGGCGAGCGTGTCCTTGTCCCTGATCGGCTGCCCCTCGGGATCGCGGTAGGCGAACCCCTTGCCGGAGCGACGGCGGCTGATGCCGGGCATGTCGTGGTTGACGTAGCGCAGGGAGCTTCCCAGCGGCATCATTGCAGGGGCAGCAGTCGCCATGGGGCTCCGTTACAGCACGAGGATGGCGTGACCAGCGCCGGTGCGGTCAGTCACGGCGACGGAGATGTCTCGTCCCCTGCCCCGGATGTCCACGTCGAGCCTGCTTCCAGCCAGATCCAGACCACGGATCTTGATGCGCTGGAACTGTGACGGCAGATAGGGTTCGACAAACTGTACCCGGTGCTCGTCGGGATCGAACGACATGCCCAGGCAGGCGCGCAGGAAGGCCAGTGGAGCTGCCGCCGCCCAGGCCTGCGGGGCGCAGGCGACCGGATAGAGGGTGGGGCCGCGCCGCTCCCGACGGCGGAAGCCGCAGAACAGCTCCGGCAGGCGGCTGAGTTCCATCCAGCAGGCTGCGTCGAACATCGCGTCCACGATCCGCGACACTTCTCGCTTCAGGCCATAATGGGCAAAGCCCAACGCGATGATCGCATTGTCGTGCGGCCAGACCGAGCCGTTATGATAGGACATCGGGTTGAAGCGCCGCTCGTCCTGGGCGATCGTCCGCACCCCCCAGCCCGAGAACGATGCATTGTCGAGCAGCACCCGCGCCACCGAACACGCGCGCTCGACCGAGGCGATGCCACCGAACAGGACATGGCCGGCATTGGAGCTGATCACCTCGCAGCGCCGCTTGTCGCCGTCCAGCGCCAGCGCATAGGTGCCGAGCTTCTCGCACCAGAACACATCCTCGAAGCGGTAGCGCAGTCTCTCCGCCTCGTTGCGCAGGCGCTGCGCCATGTCCGGCTCGCCCAGCACGGCCGCGACCTTGGCCATCGCCAGCTTGGCGGCGAAGACATAGGCCTGAACCTCGACCAGCGCGATCGGTCCCTTCGCGAGCCGGCCATCGGCATGGAAGATCGAATCGTGCGAGTCCTTCCAGCCCTGGTTGTCCAGGCCGGTCTCGGTGGCGCGATGATATTCGACGAACCCGTCGCCATCGGGATCGCCCGGACCATCGATCCAGGCCAGTGCCGCCTGGAAGTTCGGCCACAGCCGGCGCATCGTGTCGATGTCGCCGGTGCGCTCGAAATAGAGCCCGGCCAGCATCAGGAAGAGCGGGGTCGAGTCGACGCTGCCGTAATAGAGGCGGAACGGGATCTCGCCCAGGGCGGCCATCTCGCCGCCGCGCATCTCGTGGAGGATCTTGCCGGGCTCGGCGTCGGACTTCGGGTCGTAGTTGGTCGCCTGCAACGCGGCGAGGCGGCAGAGTACGCCCTTGCCGATCATCGGATCCGCCCAGAGCGCCTCGATGGCGGTCAGGATGCCGTCGCGCCCGAACGTGGTCGAGTACCAGGGAATGCCGGCATAGGGGTAGGGTCCCTGCGGCGTGTCGGTGGAAAGCATGCACAGGTCGGCCAGCGAGCGGTCGAAGACCTGGTTGATCCGTTCGTTGGCGATTTCGATCTGGGGTGCACGCTGCCGCGCCCGCTGGGCGACACGCCTGGCCCGCTTGATGTTGCCGAGGAAGGCGAGCTCGTCGGCTGCCGGATGCTGATTGCAGCCGATGGTGATGAAGCGCGAGCAGCGTCCCCCCGGCTCCAGCCTGATGTCGAACCGGATCATCCGCCTGTCGAGCGCCGTCGGAGCCGGGCGGAACTGCAGACGGGTGTGGCGCTCGACCTTGTCCAGCCCGAGATAGGTCAGCGTGACCCCGTTCGGTTCCACCGAGGGGGCACGCCGTATGCCCCTGATGGGGCGATGGAGGCCCCGCACCTCGAACAGGTCGGCGAAATCCGCCTCGAACTGGTAGGTCAGGGTGAAGCGGACCGGTTCCAGCCCATGATTGTGGATCGAGCAGCGCTCGTGCAGCACGCCGTCCCACAGGAAGAAGAACCGGCTGAAATAGACCGTGTCCTTGGGCAGGTAGGGCCGACCGTCCCGGAGCATGTCCGGGTTGGTCAGCTCGATCACCAGCCCGGCATTGTCCTCGGTGATCCCCGAGCCCAGTACCAGCGGCGCTGCCCCGTCGATCTCGAAGGACAGGCGGGAAAGATGCCGGGTACCGTCGTGAAATACCCCATCCGGCCCTCCCGCGGAGATGCCGATCTCGCCGTGCGAATCGATCACCGCGAAGGTGTCGCCCTGCTTGAGGGTGTGGCGGGGCCGGGAGCTAGGGCCGACGGCCGCGATGTAGAATGGCGTCTGACCCGCGGATGACGTTGGATCGACGGGCAGCATGGCTGCGTCCCTCAGCTCAGAACCTGCGTCCTCGTCTTGGCGGGTCTGGCCATCGCCATGAGAGGATCGTCAGGCCGCTCCTGCACCTTGCGGACCAGCGGCCGCTCGGTCGCGGCGCGGAACAGGTCCAGATACTCGGACGCCATCCGCTCCGCGGAGAACCGCCGGACGAACGTGTGACGCACCTCCCTGCGGTCCAGCTGCAGCACCCGCGGGAGCTGTGCCACCGCCTCGTCCATGGAATCGACGATCACCCCGTTCACGCCAGTCTGGATGATTTCAGGAACAGAACCGGACCTGAATGCCAGCACCGGCGTGCCGCAGGCCATGGCTTCCGTCAGGACCAGCCCGAATGGCTCCGGCCAGTCGACGGGGAACAGAAGTGCCAGGGCATCACCGAGGAAGCGGGTCTTCTGGCGCTCGTCGATTTCGCCGACGAAGGTCACGTTCGGCCGGTCGAGCATCGGCTGGATCACTTCGCGGAAGTAGCGCTCGTCCGCGACATCGACCTTTGCCGCGATCTTGAGCGGCATGTTCACCTGTGTCGCGATCTCGATCGCGCGGTCCAGGCGCTTTTCCGGCGAGATCCGCCCGAGAAAGGCCAGGTAGCCGCCCTCAGGCTGGAAGGTCGGCTGGTGCAGATCCACCGGCAGGCCATGATGGATGGTGGCGACGAAGTTCGCCTCCGGCACTGGCAGGCGCTGGTGGTCGGAAATGGAGATCAGCGGATATTCCGGGAACCGGCGATAGAAGCCGCGCAGGGCCGGCAAGTCCTGGCGGCCATGCAGCGTGGTGAAGACACGCGATGCATGGCGGCGGAACAGCGGGAAGTGGAAGCCGTCGATGTGGAAGTGCAGGACATCGAACTCGTCCGCGCGCCTGGCGACCTCGTCCATCATCGCGAGGTGGGCCAGGACATGGTCGTCATGGGTGCCACCCAGGCGCAGGGCACGTTCAACGCACGGCACCAGTTCCGCCTTGGTGAGCGAATCACCCGAGGCGAACAGGGTCACCTCGTGGCCCATGTCGACGAGCTGGTCGGTCAGCCAGGACACGACCCGCTCGGTGCCGCCGTACAGACGGGGGGGAACGCTTTCAATCAGGGGGGCGATCTGGGCGATCTTCATGCTTCAGCCTTGCGACAGCAGCCTGCGTCAGAACCTCTGGTCAGAGATGAAGTTCCTACAGCCTGCCCGGAGGCATCGGCGCGGGCCCGTGAGCCAGCAAGGCTTCGGCCGGAGCGTCCCCTGCCTCGGTGCCAGTGGCATTCCGACGAGGCGGCGGGCATGCTGCGGAAAAGCGAGCATGATCTAGGGAGCGTATTCACATGCATCAAGTGCGCCAGAATGGCGCCGGTCGCGACGGTTTGCGCAGCGTGGAGGGCACCTGATGGCGGCGGCACGCGGCCCGGTCATCTGCCTTGGGGCAGCCGTCGTCGATCTCGTCTTCCAGCTCGATGTCATTCCGCGCGAACCCAACAAGATCCTCGCGGAGAGCCGGACGCGGCGCAATGGCGGCCCGGCCGGGACCGGCGCGGTCGCCTGCAGCCGGCTCGGGATCCCGGCGGCCTTCTGGGGCAATGTCGGCAACGACGCCGACGGGATGCAGACCCGCGAGGCACTCGCTGGGCATGGCGTCGATGTCAGCGGCCTCGCCATGGTGGAGGACGCGCAGACCGTTCTCGCGATCGTGATGGTCGACCGGCAGGGCGAGCGCCTGATCGTGGCCCATGGCGCCGACCTGTTCGAGCGCCCGGCCGGCAGGCTGCCGCTGGACCGGCTCCAGGGTGCCGGCGCCGTGCTGGCCGATTCCGCCTGGATCGAGGGCTCCCTTGCGGTCCTGGAGGCAGCCCAGGGCTCGAACGTGCCGAGCGTGTTCGACGGCGAGGACAGCCGCGCCGGCGACCGGCTGCTGCAGCTCTCCCATCTCGCCACCTACCCGATCCTGTCCGAGGGCGCGTTCGCCAAGCTGGCCGGCGGTGCCGCACCGGACCGGGCCAGCCTGGAGGGCCTGAGCACCCGGATCGGGCGCGATCTCGGCGTGACCCTGGGCGAAAGAGGCTCGGTCTGGTGGGTCGGCGGTGAATTCCTCCACGTGCCGGCGATCCAGGTGGCCTGCCGCGACACCACCGGAGCCGGCGACGTCTTCCATGGCGCGTTCGCCGGCGGCATGGCGGAAGGCATGCCGATCGAGCGGGCGATCCGCTTCGCCACGGCGGCAGCCGGGCTCAAGTGCCAGGCCGGCGATGGCTGGGACGGGATGCCGGACCGGCTGGCGGTCGAGCAGGCCATGCGCCTGATCGGCTGAGCCGGCCCCCAGAAACGGCGAAGGGCCGCCCGGTTGCCGGGCGGCCCTCCTGGTTCTGCTGGATGCAGTCCCTTGGCGGGATCACATCTTCAGGACGGCCTCCGTGATCTCCATGTCCGCGGACAGGTCCCGGAACGGGCGGATGCCGGCCGTCTCCAGCTCACCATGATAAGCCTTGACCGCCTCGGCCGGGCTGGTCTCGCCATCCACGATCGCCTTCATCAGCTTCACGATCGCCAGCGGGTGCTCGGCCAGGTTGATCTTGCGGCCGAACAGAACCAGGCGTGCGCCGTACTTCTGCGAGGCAGCCAGGAGCTCGAATGTGTCGCGGGTGGTGCCGGCACCGCCGCCCAGGATGCCCACGATCAGGCGCGGGTCGTACTCGGCCAGCTCGGTCAGGGCCTTGGGGCCGTTGAACGGCATCTTCAGGAACTGCGGCTGCGCGATCCGCGGCACGCCGGCGATGGCATGGAGGATGCTGTCGTTGACGAAGTCGCCGATCTCTTCGATCGAGTTGTTTTCGAAGCCGACGTTCGGATTGAACACCTCGAGGAAGTGCTTGAAGCCCCACTCCTCGGCCTCGGCGCGGAAATCGCGATAGTGGTTGAGCGCCTCGCGGTCCTGCTCAGCATCACCCACGAAGGTGACGGAGTAGAGGCCCAGATCGGTGAGGGTCGGCGGCGTGCCGGGCTCCACGTCGAGCCGGCCATACATGGCATGCGGGATCTCGGCGGTGCGGAATGGCAGCGACGCGGTCTTGCGGTACTGGCTGTTGCGCGGGCCCTTGATCTCGGTGGTGTCGTTGGCGCGGATCGCGGTGCCGACCCGGCTGCCCTCGAACAGGCCCTCTTCCTTCAGGATCTCGAGCGTCGAGACCGAGACCAGCATCAGATCGACGATGTCCTGGCGGACGATGTCGCGGATCTGCTGGAGGTGGGCCTCGCGGGTCTTCCACTTGCCGGTGGGCTTGCCGTCCGCACCGCGCACCGCACCCGGCATCGGGATGCCGCCGCCCATGTCGCCGTCCTTCGCGTCGCAGATCGCGAAGTCCTTCACGGTCGAATCCTTGCGGATCCGCTCCAGCTTCTCCTCTAGCCTGTTGCTAGCCACGTTGATCTCCAAGCTGTCGTTGATCGTGCGATGGCGCGGGCATGCTGCCCCGCCTGCGGCCCTGTTGTCCGGTGAGCCCCGGAGGCATTCGCGCACGCCGACCCCGCGCATCCGCCTGCCTGCTCCGCGGGCACTCCTGCCACAGCTTCGATGACAGTGCGAGTATGACTTCGGGGTTTTGCCGCAACTTCCGGCAAAAAGCCGCACGCCCACCCGTGCACCGGGCGCCGGCCTAGCTCGCCAGCGCTTCCTTCGGTGCTGCCGTCGCCAGGCGGATCGCGGTGAAGATCATGGCCGCAGCTATCAGGTGCTGCGGTCCGATCGCCTCGCCCAGGAACAGCCAGGCCAGCAGTGCCGCCAGGATCGGGGTGAGGTTGGCCAGCACTACCGCGACCTGGGCGCCGGCGGCCGCCACGCCCCGGTCCCAGCACAGATAGGCCAGGATCGAGGGGAAGATCGCGACATAGACGAGGCTCGCCGCCACCTGTCCGTCCAGCCGCATCACCGGCTGGAACACCAGCCATTCCACCAGGAAGGCCGGCAGGAGCAGGACGGCCCCGACGCCGATCTGCACGAGCAGCAAGGGGGCCATGGGCATGGGCGGGCGGGCGCGCTTGAGCACCAGCGTGTAGGCAGCCCAGACCAGGGTGGCCACGATCATCACCAGGTCGCCCTGGGCGAACTGGAGATGAGCCAGGTTGGCGAGCCTGCCGCCCGTGCCGACCGCCAGCACGCCGCCGATCGACAGGAGTGTCGCCAGCACGGCACGCCAGTCGGGCAGGCGCCTGGCCAGTGCCGCCTCCGCAAGCAGCACGAAGCTGGGCGCCGTGGCCCCGATCAGCAGGACGTTGACCGGCTGCGAGGTGATCAGTGCCGTGTAGAGCAGGGAATTGTAGAGCCCCACCCCCAGGAGGGACAGAGCGAGCAGGGCCGGCCAGTGCCGGCGCAGCACGCTGCCCTGGCCCCGCATGACCCCGAGCGCGAACGGCAACAGGATCAGGAACGCCAGCGACCAGCGGCTGAACGAGAGGGCAATCGGCGGAAAGTGCCCGGCCAGCGCCCGGCCGACCACCGAGTTGATCGCCCAGAACAGCGGCGGGAACAGGAGCAGCCAGCCGTCGCGGGGAAAGGCGCCATTCATAGGGGTTGCCGGTAGCGCGTCGGGACGTCCCCGGCAACGGACCTCGTGACTGTGGAAACGATCAGGCGTCCTCGCCGGGCGGCTCGACCCGCAGCGCCTGCTCGGCCGGACGGTCCTTCGACGGGAGCTGGGGCTGCGGCAGCGCATAGAACTTGGGTTCGCGCGCGTCCAAGGTCGCCTCGAACGGCAGCTTCATGCGCACGCCTGTCCCGTTCTTCTGTGCCTCCTCCCAGGCCATCTGGAGCTGCTCGGCGAGCTTGCCGTCCCAGGGCAGGACATAGGCGCGGGGCTCGGGATCGGCGGAGAACTGCAGCCAGAGGAACAGGCCCTCGCCCTCGCGCAGCTGCTGGCCGATCACCGTGGCCTCCTCGGCATTGCGGTGCCACCACTCCAGCGCCACCGGCTTTGGCCGGCTGAGCAGGTCCGCGTAGGCGGCATAGCCGATCGGCAGGAAACAGAGCAGGCCGGCGAGCGCGGCGAGCTTCACCGTGGTCCGATGGCGCGACCACAGGACCGCCGATACCAGCCCGGCAGTCAGCAGCACCGAAACGATGAACAGGAGGGTGAGGGTGGTCATGTCTTGGTCCCTGAACGCAGCGGGCGGAACAGCGTCGTCACGCTGTCCTGGACAAGTCCCCCCTCGTCATCGAGCCGGAAGCGGAACACGGTCTTCTCCTGACCCTCGCGGTCCAGCTGGGTGTCGCTTACCAGGATCTGCCTGGAGACCTCGTTCCCGTCTTTCTTGACGCTGGCGACGACTTTGACCGGGATCGACTGCAGGTTGGAGCGGTTGCGGTAGAGATGGAGGTTGACAGTGTATTCGCCCGGCAGGATGCCGCGCGTATAGCTGACCTCGTAGTTCTGGCCGGACAGGTCCATCTGCTTGCCCAGATCGTCGCGCAGCAGGTTGAACAGGCCACCGCCCTTGTTGGAGTAGCCAACCGGTACGTCGCCCGGCCCCTGTACCCACAGGTCGACGTCGGTATCGAGGTCACCCGCCCAATGCGCCTCGATCATGACGTTGCCGGGCATGGCCGCCGCTTCGGCGGTGGCGGCCGCCTTGGCCTCGGGCCGGATGTGCGCGAGCATGATGATCACCACGGTGACGAAGCCAGCCAGTGCCAGCATGATGGTGTCGCGGAAAACGGTGTCGGCCGCGTCGTCCTCGGACTCGTCAAGCACGCGCATTGGCTTCTCCCTGCTCCACCAGTCGCGCCAGCAGGTGGACGCTGCCCGCCTCCAGAAGCCGATAGTTGAGCATCAGCCAGATGTTCAGGGCGGAGCCGACCAGGGTCGTGAAGAGTGCGGTGGCCATGCCTTCAAGCAGCCTGGAGACCATGCCGGGGATCGCCGCGACGTCGCCGACACTGTCCGGCTGAACGCCGGAAAGTGCCTGGATGAAGCCGACCACCGTGCCAATCAGGCCCAGCAGCACGAGCGTGCCGGCAAGGTGGCGGACCGAAGCGATCCGTTGGGCGATCTTGAGCTTGAGGGCGGCGGCGAGGTTGGCCCGCATGCCAGCGTCGCTGCGCAGGGTAGCCCGCAGCCATTGTCCCACCCGGCTGTCCTCGGCCGGGTTCGCCTGGTCCAGGGCATTGAGCTCGCGGGCGAGCATCAAAGCGCGCTGCGCCGACCAGACCAGCCCCACCACGAACACTGCGACGATCAGCTTCACCAGATGGGTGCTGTCCGTGGCGAAGACCGGGTCGAGGATGCCCGCGATCCAGGCGGCACCGACCAGGGCGAAGCCCACTGCGTTGATGAGCAGGAAGCGGAACGCGATCATCCAGCGCCAGGTGGCCCTGGAATCCGTGGCGGACGCTGCTGAACGTCGTTCCGGGATGGCGGCGGCAGAGATCATGGCGGTTCGTCTCCAGCCGGCAGCGGCGGAACGACCGCGCGTGCGATCTTTCCGTTGCCGGCCTGCGGGTCAGGGGCGACGTCGAGCCATGGTTACGACACTAGCAACCCAACCAGACTCGGGCGATTGCTGCAATGCACAAAACCACGCAGGTGATATGCATTTGACCAACGCAACCTTCCTGTGCCTCATTGGTTCCATGCGTCCTTGCGATGCCGCTGGCTCGAGCCGGCTCCCGCTTTCGAGTCCAGCGCCTTCCGGATAGCGTGCTCGCCAAGGGCGGTTTCGCCGCCTAACCTCTCGTCGGTGGTGGCCGAGGCGCGTCCAGGACGCGCCTCCAGAGGAATGATGGATGGCGGCTGGACGCATGCCGGACGTGACACGGGGCGGGCAACGGGTCGCCGCGGACGAGATCAGGACCACGACCTGCTACATGTGCGCCTGCCGCTGCGGCATCCGGGTGCATCTGCAGGACGGCGAGCTGCGCTTCATCGACGGCAATCCCGACCATCCGGTCAATCGCGGCGTGCTGTGCGCCAAGGGCTCGGCCGGCATCATGCAGCAGCACTCGCCGGCCAAGCTCCGGCAGCCGCTCCTGCGCAGCGGCCCGCGCGGCAGCGGCCAGTTCCGGCCGATCGGTTGGGACGAGGCGCTGGAGATCGCGACCGGCTGGCTGTCGCGGGTGCGCTACGACGATCCCAGGAAGCTCGCCTTCTTCACCGGCCGCGACCAGTCGCAGGCACTCACCGGCTTCTTCGCCAAGGAGTTCGGCACGCCCAACTTCGCAGCACATGGCGGGTTCTGCTCGGTGAACATGGCGACTGCCGGCATGTACACCCATGGCGGCTCGTTCTGGGAGTTCGGCGAGCCAGACTACGAGCGTGCCCGCTACTTCCTGATGTTCGGCGTGGCCGAGGACCATGACAGCAACCCGATCAAGCTGGGTTTGGCCCGGCTGAAGGAGCGGGGTGCCAAGTTCGTCTCGGTCAACCCGGTCCGCACCGGCTACTCCGCGATTGCCGACGAATGGCTGCCGATCACGCCGGGCACGGACGGCCTGTTCGTGATGGCCCTGATCCACGAGCTGCTCCGCGCCGGCAAGGTCGACATCCCCTATCTGCAGCGCTTCACCAATGCCGGCTGGCTGGTGGTGGAGGCCGCAGGCACGGACGGCGACGGCCTGTTCGCCCGGGACGAGCAGGGCCGCCCGCTCTGCATGGACCTCGCGACCCGCACGCTGCAGCCGGCGGAAGCCGCCGATGTCGACCCGATGCTGGCGGGCCTGGTGGGGTTGCCGGACGGCCGCGTGGCACGGCCGGTGTTCGAGCTGATAGCGCGTCGCTATGGCCAGCCGGACTTTGCGCCAGAGAAGGTGGCGGATCGCTGCGGGATCCCGGCCGCTACCATCCGGCGGATCGCGGCGGAACTGGCCGATGCGGCGTTCGGGCAGCCGGTGGTGGTCGAGACGCCCTGGACGGACGTGTGGGGCCGACGCCACGAGCGGTTCGTCGGCCGGCCGGTGGCGATGCATGCGATGCGCGGGATCAGCGCGCACAGCAACGGCTTCCACACCTGCCGGTCGCTCCATCTCCTGCAGGCCCTGCTGGGTGCGCTCGACACGCCGGGCAGCCACCGCTTTGAGACCCCTTATCCGAAGACCATCCCGCCCGGCCCGAAGCCCGCCGGCAAGCCGGAGCACATCCACCCCGGCCGGCCGTTGCCGGGTATGCCGCTGGGCTACCCGCTCGGCCCGGAGGACCTGCTGGTCGATGATGCCGGCGAGCCGGTGCGGATCGACAAGGCCTATTCCTGGGAGGCGCCGCTCTCCGCCCACGGGCTGATGCAGCTGGTGATCGGCAATGCCCGGCGCGGCGATCCGTATCGGATCGACACGCTCTTCATGTACATGGCGAACATGGCCTGGAACTCGGCCATGAACACCAAGGAAACGATCGACTGGCTGACCGAGGTCGATCCGGCGAGCGGCGAGTATGTCATCCCGCGGATCATCTACTCGGACGCCTTCTATTCCGAGACGGTCGCCTATGCCGACCTGATCCTGCCCGACACGACCTATCTGGAGCGGCACGACTGCATCTCGCTCCTGGACCGGCCGATCGGCTCGGCCGACGCCATCCAGGATTCGATCCGCCAGCCGGTGCTCAGCCCCGACCGTGACGTGCGCCCCTTCCAGGACGTGCTGATCGAGCTCGGCTGGCGCCTGGGCCTGGATGCCTTCACCGATGGCGAGGGCAACCCGCGCTACCACTCCTATGCCGACTACATGGTCCGCCACGAGCGCACCCCCGGCATCGGCCCGCTCGCCGGCTGGCGCGGCGAGGATGGGTCGCTCACCGGCAAGGGGCCGCCCAACCCGGACCAGCTCCAGCGCTACATCGAGCATGGCTGCTTCTTTCAGGAGGAGCTGCCGCCGTCCGCGCGGTTCATGAAGCATTTCAACAAGGACTATCAGGAGTTCGCGGTGCGCACCGGCATGATGCCGGCTGTGGGCCCGCTGACCGTGCAGCTCTACAGCGAGCCCCTGCAGAAGTTCCGGCTGGCCGGCCAGGGCCTGGGCAAGGTGCTGCCGCCCGAGCGGCACCGCGCCAGGATCGCCACCTATTTCGACCCGCTGCCGTTCTGGTACCCGCCGTTCGACGCAGCCGCCGACCGCGACCGCTTTCCCCTGCACGCGATCACCCAGCGGCCGATGGCGATGTACCATGCCTGGCATTCGCAGAATGTCTGGCTCCGCCAGATCCTGGCCGAGAACCGGCTCTACATCCCGGCGTCGGAAGCGGCACGGCACGGGCTTGCGGACGACGACTGGGTGCTGCTGGAAAGCCGCCACGGGGCCATCCAGGTCCAGGTCCGGGTAATGGAAGGGGTGAACGGGCAGACGGTGTGGACCTGGAACGCGATCGGCAAGCGCGCCGGCACCTGGGGGCTGGACCAGAATGCCAACGAAGCCCGGCGCGGCTTCCTGTTGAACCACCTGATCGACGATCTTCTGCCGGCAAGGGCGGACGGCCAGCGCTATCCGAATGCCGACCCGGTTACCGGCCAGGCCGCCTGGTATGATTTGACCGTGCGGATCGAGAAGGTCGTCCGCCCGGACGAGCGGGTCCATCCGGTCTTCCCGCCGATCGCCCGCCCGCCCGGCCAGCCGCCGGCACCCGACCAGGTCGCCTATGGCAGCCGGTTCCGCCCCTGGAGGCCCAGCCGATGACGATGCTGCCCGCTGCGCCGTCGCCCCGGCGCCTGGGCCTGGTGATCGACCTCGACACCTGCGTCGGCTGTCAGGCCTGCGTGGTCGTGTGCAAGGAATGGAACACCGGCGGCTATGGCGCCCCGCTCGCGGACGAGCCGGCCTATGGCGCGGGGCCGTCCGGCACCTGGCTCAACCGCGTGCACGGCTTCGAGGCCGGCTCGGGCGCGGACGGCCGGATGGTCCACTTCCCCAAGTCCTGCCTGCATTGCGAGAATGCCCATTGCGTGACGGTCTGCCCGACCGGCGCCTCGTTCAAGCGGGCGGCCGACGGCATCGTCCTGGTGGACGAGGACAAGTGCATCGGCTGCGGCCTGTGCGCCTGGGCCTGCCCCTATGGCACCCGCGAATTGGATAGCCAGGCAGGTGTCATGAAGAAGTGCACGCTCTGCGTGGACCGGATCGAGGCCACCGATCTGCCCGAATCGGAGCGCGAGCCCGCCTGCGTGCGCACCTGCCCGGCCACGGCGCGCCATTTCGGCGACCTCGCCGATCCGGACAGCAAGGTGAGCCGGCTGGTGGCCGAGCGCGGTGGCTTCGACCTGATGGCCGAGCTCGGCTACCGCCCCACCAACAAGTACCTGCCGCCGCGGCCGGGCCGGCGCGGCGACGGCCAGCCGGAAGCGGCGCTGGAGGATGCCTCGCCGAACGGCGGCTTCCTCGGCTGGCTGGACAAGGTCCTCTCCTGATGACGCCTGCAGTCGCTCCAGCCGGGATGCACTGACGATGCAGCCGGCTCCCTCCCTCCTGCTGTTCTCCACCCTGTCCGGCGCGGGCTACGGGCTCCTGTTCGTCCTGGGGCTCGCCGTGCTGCTGGGGATCGTGCCGCCGGCACCGCTCCCGGGCCTGCTGGGTCTGGGCACGGCGCTCGCGCTGATCACGGCCGGCCTCGTGGCCTCGCTCGGTCACCTGCGCCGCAAGGAGCGGGCCTGGCGGGCGGTCAGCCAGTGGCGCTCTTCCTGGCTGTCGCGGGAAGGCGTCGCCGCCCTCCTGACCTTCCTGCCGGCGGGCCTGCTCGCCCTGTTCTGGGTGTTCGGCGGCCGGGCGCCCTGGCCGCTGGCGCTGCTGGCGGCAACGGGCGCGGCCGTGACCGTGGTCTGCACCGGGATGATCTACCAGTCGCTGCCGCCCATCCCGCGCTGGCACCAGCCGACCACCACGCCCGTCTATCTCTGTCTGGCGCTGGCGAGCGGCTCCGTGCTGGCGGCACTGCTGGCAGGGCCATGGGTGGAGTTGGCGATCCCGGCCTTCCATCTCCTGGCCCTGCTCACCCTGCCGCTCGCCTGGGCGGTCAAGTGGTGGTGGTGGCGCTCAGGCGATCTGGCATCACCTTCCGCCACGATCGGCAGCGCCACCGGGCTCGCCCCGCTCGGCAAGGTCCGGCTCCTGGAGCCGCCGCATACCAGCTCCAACTATCTGATGAAGGAAATGGGCTTCCGCGTCGCGCGCAAGCACGCCGCCAGGCTTCGGCAGATCGCACTGGTGCTGGGGCTGGCCGTGCCATGGCTGCTCATCCTGGTGGCAGCATGGGCGCCCAGCCCATGGTTCGCTGTCCTGCTCACCGCCCTTGCCGCCGCGGCGACCCTGACCGGCACGCTCGTCGAGCGCTGGCTGTTCTTCGCCGAGGCGAAGCACACGATGAGCCTGTATTACGGGGAGCAGGCCGCCTGAGGACGTCTGGCGCAGTTCAACCGTGCTTTGGGAAAGAGAAACGTACGGGTGGCCGTCAATCAGGCTCAAGTGAAAATGTGGGCGATGCGTTTCGCCACCCGTACGTCCGATCAACCTATGCCGAGTTATCACCTGAACATGCTTGCGCCTTTTCGGGCGCATGATCATCTGCCGGGGCCACTTGGCACCCCTTGGAACATGCTCTGCGAGAATCCCGCATCGCCATCATGTATGGACGGATAGTCGCATTATCATTAACGAAATGCAATATTGAATGACGACTCAACCATGCCGACGTGCATACGCTGATGCAGCGCTGCCACGTATCTCAGCTCAGATGCCAAAGGCGCGCTTGATCCCGTCGATGATGAACTGCACCGCCAGTGCCGAGAGCAGCAGCCCGAGCAGGCGGGAGAAGACGCTGATCAGGGTCGGGCCTAGGAACCGGCCGAGCCGGCTGGCCAGGAACAGCGAGATCGCCACCACCAGGAGCGTCACCAGCAAGGCCGCCATCACCGCCGCCTGATGCGGCCAGGAGTCGGCCCGGCTGCCCATGTGCAGGATTACCGTGGTGATGGCGCCGGGCCCGGCCAGCAGCGGCACCGCCATCGGGAAGACGGAGATGTCGGCGACCGGCTGCCCCTCCATGCGCTCGTCCGCGAGATGGTCGGCGGTGTTCTCGCGGCGCTGGGTACGTCGCTCGAACACCATCTCAAGTGCCACGAGCAGCAGCAGAATGCCGCCGGCGATGCGGAAGGCGGGGATGCCGATGCCGATCGAGCGCAGGAGGTTCTCACCGACCAGCGCGAACGCGACCAGCACGCAGGCGGCGACGACGACCGCCTTGAGCGCCATCCGCTGGCGCTGCTCCGGGTCGGCATTGCGGGTCAGTGCGATGAAGATCGGCACCAGCCCGAGCGGGTCGATGATCACCAGGAAGGCGACCAGCGCCGTGGCGAACGTCGAGAGCAGCTCGGGCATGGCGGCCATGCGGCCGGGTCAGTAGGTGGTGCGGCCGCCGGAGAGGTCGAACGTGGCACCCGTGGTGAAGCTGTTCTCCGCCGACACCAGCCAGGCGACCATCGCCGCCGCCTCGGCCGTCTCCACGAACCGGCCGCGCGGCACCTTGGCCAGCATGTACTTCACCTGCTCCTCCGTGATCTGGTCCAGGATCCGGGTCTTGGCCGGCGAGGGAGTGAGCGCGTTGACGGCGATGTTGTAGCCGGCCAGTTCCTTGCCCAGCGACTTGGTGAGCGCGATCACCCCGGCCTTGGCGGCGCTGTACGGTGCCGCGTTCGGATTGCCTTCCTTGCCGGCCACCGAGGCCACGTTCACGATCCGGCCGTAATTCTGCTGGATCATCAGCGGCACTACACAGCGGCAGCACCAGAACACGCCGGTCAGGTCGACATCGATCACTTGGCGCAGCGCGTCGACCGGATATTCCCAGAGCGGTGCCGCCGGCCCGGCGATCCCGGCATTGTTGACCAGGATGTCGATCCCGCCCAGCGCCTCGACGCTGGCCTTGGTCGCGGCTTCGACCGATTCCAGCGAGGTCTGGTCGATGCAGGCGCCATGCACCTTGCCGCGCTGGTGGAGGTCATGGATGGTGAGCTGCAGGGTGTTGTCGTCGCGATCCCAGATCGAGACGGCGGCCCCACTGTCCAACAGGCGCTCGACCACCGCGCGGCCGATGCCCTGGGCACCGCCGGTGACGACGGCACGGCGGCCGGCGAGGTCGATCCGGTTCATCGAGCGCTACTCCCTGCAAATGAGCTTCGGCCATCTTTTAGGGGGTGGCCGCTCTGCCGCAAGCGTCACCATCGTGTTCCGTCCTGACGCCGGTGGCCCGCCTGCCCCAGCGCCCTCCTGTCAAGGAGGCAGGCAGCTTGTCGCGGCGCGGTCGCCTCATCAAATTGACCCAGATGCATCGATCCGAGCAGGTGAGCATGGTCAGCGCGGTTCCTCTCCTGATCCTGGTGGTCGGGGCCTACAACTTCATGGCGCTCACCGGAGCAGGGGTCGAGTGGGACCTGTTCCGGCTCTACCTGCCGTCCGGCGCGCTCCTGGCGCTGCAGTTCGGCGACCTGCTGGTCATGATCGGCATCGTCCTGCTCTATCTGGAGATCTGGAAGAGCCTGCGGATCGACCGCCCGTTCTTCGACCGGGCCTTGTCGATGGGCTTGCTCGCCATCGTCCTGCTCGAATTTCTCCTGTTCGACCGGTTCGGCACCGGCACCTATGCGCTGATCCTGATCCTGTGCCTGATGGACGTGATCGCAGGGTTCACCGTTTCCGCCAGCCGGCACCGCATTCCCAACCTGCGCTAGCAGCCCCCGCTCAGCCGGTCGGGCGGCACATCGCCTCGCAGGGCACGCCGTCGCCGTCGCCATCCAGGCGGCCGGGGCCGCAGCGGCCGACCCAGGCCATGGCTTCTGCACAGGACGCGAAGGCGGTACAGCGCGGGGCCGGGCTGCACGCGTCACGGCTGGAGGGGCTGGCGGTCACCGGCTGGTCCTTGTCGCGCCAACGCCAGGGCGGCAGCGGATCCGGATCCGCCCACACACCCAGGCGCTCGCTGCGGGCCTGCTGCTGGGCCTGGCGCAGCACCGGCCCGTCATCGTAGCGGGTGAACTGCCAGGCATGGCCGGTGCGGACCAGGATGGTGCCGACGTCGCGGCCGGCCAGTTCCACCCGCGCCACGACCCGGCCATAACGATCCCGCCCCTCGGGCACCACCTCGACGCTCCGCCCCGCCACCAGCTCTGCCAGTGCCTGACCAGCCTGGACCCCGCCCGGCTGTCCACGCTCGGGCGCGTCGATGCCGGACAGGCGCACGGTGAACGTGCGGCGATCGGCGCGGACCAGGATGGTGTCGCCGTCAATGACGCGCTCCACCAGGGCCGGCCACGCCCATGCCGGCATGGCGACCAGGCACAGGAGCAGCGCCGGCAGGACGGTGCGCAGCTGCATGTTCGGCTCGAGGCGTTGTTCGTTTCCGCCCGAACCTTAGCGCAGGCCCGTCGCAGCGCCAGCCGGCCCAGCCCTACGGGCTTATGACTTTGTCAACTTCTGGCGGCGGTGCCGGCTCAGTAGAGCTCCGTACGGTAGTTCTCGTCGATCGCGACATCGGCGGCCGCCGCATCCACGCCGGCAACCTGGTCGGCGATGATCCGGCCGAGCGACGGGAACTCGCGGCGGTTCTGCTGCGCGTCGGGCTTCCAGAGCCTGGAGCGGATGAACGCCTTGGCGCAGTGCATGAACACTTCCTCGACCTCGACCACCAGGGCGGACAAGGCCGGCTTGCCGTCCACCGCCAGGCTGGCCAGCAGGTCCGGGTCCCGGCTGATCCTGGCACGGCCATTGACCCGCAGCGTGTCGTCGAAGCCCGGAACGATGAACAGGAGCGCCACGTTGGGCTGGCTCGCCACGTTGGCCAGCGAATCGATGCGGCGGTTGCCGGGCCGGTCCGGCAGCGCCAGCGTCCGCTCGCCCAGCACCCGCACGAAGCCCGGCGGGTCGCCGCGCGGGCTGACGTCCTGGCGGCCATCCGCATCGGCCGTGCCGAGCACGACGAAGGGCGACCGGGCGATGAACGCTCGCGCGTGCCCGTCGAGCCGCGGCATGACCTTGTCGCGGGCCAGGACCGACGGCTCGCCATAGCAGTCCCGGACATCCACCGGGGTCAGTGCGTCCTCGCTCATCGATGCCCCCATATTGCCTGGAAACATCTCGCCATGGAGCCCATCGGCTGCGCAAGCGGGAACGCCCGGGTCCGGCCGGATGACCGGCAAATCACTTGTCGTCGGACGGCAGCCAAGATCAAACTGCTCCGTAGCCAGATCAGAAGCCGAGAAAGGACCGTCCGATGAACGTCGACTCGATCCTGGCAGGCAAGGGACGCGAGGTCCGCACGATCCGACCGGGCGCTACGGTGGCCGACGCCATCCAGCGCATGCACAAGGAGCGGGTCGGCTCGCTGGTGGTCTCGGAGGATGGGCGCCGCATCGACGGGATCATCTCGGACCGCGGCATCATGGATGCGATCGCCCAGCGTGGCCTGAGCGTCGTGGAGGTGGCGATCACCGAGGTGATGGCCAGGGAGGTGGTCACCTGCGTGGCCCAGGACGAGGTCGGCTCGATCATGGCGGTGATGACCAACCGGCGGATCCGTCACCTGCCGGTGGTCGACGACGAGGGTCGGCTGGCCGGCATCATCAGCATCGGCGACGTGGTCAAGCACCGGATCGACGAGATCCAGTTCGAGGCCGAGGCGATGCGCGAGTATATCGTGGGAGCGCCGCTGAGCCCTTGAGCGGGAGCCGGTCCTGTCAGGGCGGCTAGCCGCCCTGCACCAGGATCTCGACGCGGCGGTTCATCTGCCGGCCAGCCTCGGTCGCGTTGTCGCCGATCGGGTCGGCTTTGCCGCGGCCCTGCGCGGTGAGCCGGTTGGCCGCCACGCCGTCGTTGATCAGCACAGTGCGCACCGCTTCCGCCCGGCGCTTGGACAGGTCGAGATTGTAGCTCTCCGACCCGGTGCTGTCGGTGAAGCCGGTAATGGTCGCCGTGGATTCCGGGTAGCTGTTCAGCACGTCGGCGATCTTGCGCAGCGTCGTCTGGTAGCCCGGCTGGAGCACGGCGCTGTCGAACGGGAACATCACCTCGGACGGCATCACCAGCTTCAGCGCGTCCTGGCGGACCCGCTCGATCTCGATCTGGCGCGACTGGGTTTCCCGGGCGAGCTCCTTGCGGAACTGCTGCTCCTGGCTGTCGAACATGTAACCGATGCCGCCGCCGACCACCGCACCGATGGCAGCACCGATCGCAGTGCCCTCGCCCTTGACGCCCTTGTGGCCCAGGATGTTGCCGAGCACGCCGCCCACCACTGCGCCGGCCACCGCACCGGTGGCGGTCTTGCCTCCCGGCTGTGCCGGCCCGTCCGGCCCACTCGCACATCCGGTCAGCGCGATCGTCGTCGCGATTGCTCCGAGCGCCAGGATCCGCACCCTCAAGCCTCCGTATTTCGCCGGCTGTCAGCGCCGTCGCACCCGGGTCTCGTCCCGCCGACGCATCTGCGCGCTACTAGCGGTTCTCACGGAAAACAGCCAGAGGAACCGGAAGCGCCGCCAGCGGCTTTGCCAGAACGTCCTGATCCCGGAACTCCCCGACAAGGAGCTGCGCCTATGGCCCCACACCGCAGCCAGGCCCTCAGGTTCGAGGATGCCGGCAGTGTGCCGAACAATCCGCACCTGCCGCTGATCTGGTGGCAGGGCGCGCTTCCTCCCGACGCCGGGCCCGCAGCGTTCGAGAAGCGGTTCGCGCAGAACGGCTGGGGCCGGTCCTGGCGCAACGGGATCTTCGATTACCCCCACTTCCACACCACCAATCACGAGGTGCTGGGCATCGCGCGCGGTCGTGCCCGGGTGCGCCTGGGCGGCGGCACCGGCACCGAGGTCGAACTCACGGCCGGCGATGTCGTGGTCATCCCCGCCGGCGTGGGCCACCAGAACCTGGGCGCATCCGATGACCTGCTGGTGGTGGGCGCCTACCCGCCGGGCGAGGAGGTGGACCTGGTGCGGGATGCCAGCGGCGACGAGGCGGCACGAGCGCGGATCGCGGCGGTGCCGCTGCCGGCGAGCGATCCGCTGGACGGCCCGGATGGCGAACTCATGCGCCATTGGCGGGTTCGTCCCTGAGCAGGCCCGATCAACTCCATGCCAGCCAGAACAGGACATCCAGGCAGAGCCCGAGCAGGAGCACCGGCAGCCCGGCATAGAGCATGATCGTCACCACCCCGAACCGGGTCAGGCGCGGGGCGGGATAGCGGCGGTCGATGGCGGGCTTGCATTGCGGCATGGCGCAGTCGTATCAACTTTTGCGTGAGAATTCTATCAGCTTCATCGCGCATAGGTGAAGAGGGCGCCTGGGACGCTCTGCTGCGCTCATGCGGCCGCGTGCCGCTGCAGCAATCGTTCGCCTATGGCGAGACGCTGGCCGGGCTCGGCCGTGGGGTGGCGCGATTGGCAGACCCCGGAGGCATGGTGGTCGCCCAGGCCGCGGCCCGCCGGATCGGCGCGGTTCTGCTGGTCCTGGTCAGCCGCGGACCGCTGGCGGTTCCCGGGCAGGATGCCGCCGCGCAAGCCTGGGACCTGGCTCGCGCGGTGCGGGAGCAGTTCGGGCGCGGCCTGCTGCTGTGGAGCCCGCCCCGGCCGCCGCGGCCGCGCCGCCTGCCGGTGGTGACGGGACACGCGACGTGCTGGATCGATCTGACGCCGCCGCCTGTCGCCTTGCGCGCGGCGCTGGACGGCAAGTGGCGCAACCGGTTGGCGCATGCCGAGGCGCAGCGACTCGTCGTCCGGGAGCGGCATCACGGGCCGGAGCTGGCCTGGCTGGCCAGCCGGCATCGGCAGCATCGACGGGAGGCCGGCTTTCGGGCGCTCCCCTTGTCCTTCCTGGAACGCGTCGCTGCGCACAGCCCGGGCTGCCGTGATCGCCTGGTGCTGGTGGCGCTGGCAGCCGGGCAACCGGTGGCGGGGATCTGGCTGCAGATCCACCACGGCTCCGCCACCTACCTCATCGGCTATGCCGACCGGGAAGGCCGCCGGCTGGATGCCATGCGCCTCCTGCTCTGGCGAGGCATGCTGGCCCTGCAGGAGCGCGGAGTCGGCTGGCTGGACCTGGGCGGGATCGCCACCGATCGGGCACCGGATCTGACCCGGTTCAAGCTCGGCATGGGCGGCAGCGTATTGGTGGAGGCCGGAACCTATTTCCACCCTTTGCTCTGCTGACGACCGGAGGGGCGGCTGCCCGGCAAAACGAAAGGGCCCGCAGCATGGCCGCGGGCCCTTCCTTTCGGCACCACCGGACGAGCCGGTGGTGCCGCGAACTCGACCGGCAGAAGCCGATCAGAAGTCCATGTCGCCCATGCCGCCGCCCGGGCCGCCCGCCGGCATCGGAGCGTCCTTCTTGGGCTTCTCGGCGATCATCGCCTCGGTGGTGATGAGCAGACCGGCGATGGAGGCCGCATCCTGCAGCGCGGTGCGCACGACCTTGGCCGGGTCGATGATGCCCTTCTTCACGAGGTCACCATACTCGCCGCTCTGCGCGTCGAAGCCGAAGTTCGGGTCGTTCTGCTCGGTGAGCTTGCCGACCACGATCGAGCCGTCGACGCCGGCGTTCTCGGCGATCTGGCGGGCCGGAGCCTGCAGCGCCTTGCGCACGATCTCGACGCCGACCTTCTGATCGTCGTTCTCGGGATGGACGCTGGCCAGGGCCTTGAGCGCGAACAGCAGGGCAGCGCCGCCACCGGCGACCACACCCTCCTCGACCGCGGCGCGGGTCGCGTTCATCGCGTCGTCGACGCGATCCTTGCGCTCCTTCACCTCGACCTCGGTCGCACCGCCGACGCGGATCACGGCCACGCCGCCGGCCAGCTTCGCCAGACGCTCCTGGAGCTTCTCGCGGTCGTAGTCCGAGGTGGTCTCCTCGATCTGCGCCTTGATCTGGTTGATGCGGCCCTGGATCTCGTCCTTGTTGCCGGCACCGTCGACGATCGTGGTGTCTTCCTTGTTGATCACCACGCGCTTGGCCTTGCCGAGCATCTCGAGGGTCACGTTCTCGAGCTTGATGCCCAGGTCCTCGGACACGACCTGACCGGAGGTCAGGATGGCGATGTCCTCAAGCATGGCCTTGCGACGGTCACCGAAGCCCGGCGCCTTGACGGCGGCGATCTTCAGGCCACCACGCAGCTTGTTCACCACCAGGGTCGCGAGCGCCTCGCCCTCGACGTCCTCGGCGATGATCAGCAGCGGACGGCCGGACTGCACGACGGCCTCGAGGACCGGGAGCAGCGGCTGCAGGGTCGACAGCTTCTTCTCGTGGATGAGGATGTAGGGCTCCTCGAGGGTCGCCCGCATCTTCTCGCTGTCGGTGATGAAGTACGGCGACAGGTAGCCGCGGTCGAACTGCATGCCCTCGACGACGTCGAGCTCGGTGTCGAGGCTCTTGGCCTCCTCGACCGTGATCACGCCCTCGTTGCCGACCTTCTGCATGGCCTCGGCCAGCAT
>NZ_DATMFZ010000144.1:0-2327 GCF_035556675.1 Geminicoccus sp.
GTCCGGCGTTCCGGGCATCCGCGCGGTGAAGAACCCGGCACCGTCCGCCGCCGAGGCACCGGAGCGGCATCGGGCGCTGCAGGCGACGGTCCCGCCCGAGTTCGCGATCGGCTACAGCGGCGACTGGCTGGCCGCGGATGCCGCGCTGGCCGGCGGGGTCGCCTGGTACAGCGTGATCGGCGGCCTGCTCCCGGCACCCACGCTGAAGCTGATGCGCGCTGCCGAGGCTGGCGATGCCGCCGAAGTCGCGCGCCTCAACGAGCGCTTTCAGCCGCTCTGGGCCCTGTTCCGCGAGCTCAGCAGCTACCGCGTCGTCCATGCCGTCGCCAACGAGCTGGGCCTGACCCGCGCCGACCCGCCGCGTCCGGTCCTCCCGCTGGGCGCCGCCGACCGGCAGCGCGTCATGGCGGCGGTCGCTGCGATCCAGGCATAGCCTGTCTCGTCATGGCCGTTCCCCGGCCTGCTGAAGCCGGTGATGCTTCGTTCTCAGAGCGGTGAGAAACGAAAGGCATCGCCATCCCGCGCGACGCTGCCGATGCCGGGAAAGTCGAGGTGTGCGCCTGCGACGAACATGCCTGGCCACGCCGCCCGGTCGAGGATCTGCGCACGGGTCGAACGGGCCTGCACCTGATCCCGATCCAGTTCCCAGGTGAGCTCCGGCCTCGCGAACTGGATGGAGGGCACATGCACGATGTCGCCCCAGATCAGCAACTGCTCCCCGCCGCTCGGCACTGCGAACATCGTATGCCCCGCCGAGTGGCCATGGGCCGCAACGGCGACCATGTGGTCGCTCACGGCAAAGCCGTTCCCCATCGGTACGCAGCGCTGCCGGAACCTCGCCAGCCTCTCGCTCCGGTCGAACAGCGCGACTTCCTCCTGCGGGACGAACAGCTGCTCCAGGTTGGGAAACGCATCCGAGCCGTCCGGCGCGACGAGGCCGTTCACGTGATCGGTATGGGTGTGCGTGCAGGCCACGGCGGTGATGTCCTCCCGCGCGATCCCCGCTTCCGCGAGCGCGCGCAGCAGCAGGCCCATGGACGGGTGCCACGCATTGCCGGCACCCGTGTCGACCAGGATGTGCCGGCCCTGCTCGATGACCAGGAACGCATTGACCGACAGCCGCAGCTTCCCGTCCACGAGCCTGACCTGCCCGGGCAGTTCCGCACCGAACGGCCGGTCGCCCTTCTGGCGCAGCCGGCCGGGCGGCATGTCCACATAGCCGTCGCGAAGGGCCAGAACGGCCAGCTCGCCGAGTTCGTAGCGGGCGAAGTCGGTGCCCGACTGGATCATCTTCAAGGAACTGTTCCCCATGCGGGCGGGACGTTCCGGGCCGGACGCCGCGCGAGCCCGCATGTCGCGCGGCGTCCCTCGAGGAGGTCCCGGTTCAGATGCCCTGGCCGCCGGACACCTCGATCCGCTGGGCGTTGATCCAGCGATTGTCCCCGGACAGCAGGCTCGCGATCATCCGGCCGATATCGTCGGGCAGGCCGACGCGGCCGAGCGCGGTCATGTCGGCGAAGACCTTGTTGATCTCCGGGTTGTCCCGGACCGCGCCGCCGCCGAAGTCGGTCTCGATGGCGCCCGGCGCCACCGTGTTGATCGCGATCCCGCGGCTGCCCAGCTCCTTGGCCATGTAGCGGGTCAGCACCTCCACGGCCCCCTTGACCGCCGAATAGACGGCAAAGCCGGGATAGCACACCCGGGTCAGACCGGAGGACAGGTTCACGATGCGCCCGCCATCCGCGATCAGCGGCAGCAGCGTCTGGGTGAGGAAGTAGACGCCCTTGAAGTGGACATCGACCAGCCGGTCCAACTGCGCCTCGGTCGTCTCGCCGATCGGCGTGAAGTCGCCATGGCCGGCATTGTTCACGAGATGATCGAAGGTATCGCGCTGCCATTTCTCGCGCAGTGCGATCCGCAGGCGCTCGGCAAACGGGGCGAAGGCGGCGACGTCGCCGGTATCGAGCTGCAGGGCAACTGCCTTGCGCCCCAACGCCTGGATCTCGTCGACTGCGGTCTGCGCATCCTCCCGCCGGCTCTGGTAGGTGAGGACGACGTCGCCGCCGTGGCGGGCGATGTTGATGGCGGTGTTGCGGCCGAGGCCGCGGCTGGCACCGGTAACGAGGGTGATCTTGGTCATCATCCAACTCCTCTGGCGTGACGTCCTCGATATCGGGCCAAGAGGACGGCCGTTGTTGCCAAAAACCCGACGTTGTTTGCCTGATCCTCCAAAGCGAGTTCACGGAGCGATCCGTTCTGAGGTAGGAACAGGCATGGACGACTCCCTGCTCAAAGCCGTTCGCCGCTACACCGAGGCCCATGCCGAC
>NZ_DATMFZ010000145.1:0-19400 GCF_035556675.1 Geminicoccus sp.
CTGCGAGATCGCCCCGATGCTCCTGGGCTTCGTGCTCGGCCAGTCCCTGGAGGCCTATTTCCGGCGCGCCATGCTGATCAGCGACGGCAGCTTCACGGTCTTCTTCTCGCGGCCGCTCTCGGCGGCACTGCTGCTCATGGCCGCCATCGTCGTCGTGATGTTCATGGTGCCGTCCTTCAGCCGGAAGCGGGGAGAGGTCTTCCAGGAGGCAGAATGATCCGAGCTCTGTCCGAGCACCGAAGGCGAGACCTTCATGGTCTTCTCAAGATGTTCCACCTGGACGGCGTGGGCGCGGTTCGGCCGCCTCTTCCCGTGGAGTTAAACGTGCGGTGAGAAACGAGCACCTGCTCACGGCAGCCTGCTCATTCGCACAGGTCTCGTAGCTTTGCCGCGTGCCGGCCTCCAGGGGACGCGCCTCCGCGATCTGGACTTCCAGCATTTCAAGGTCATCGGCGAGCTCCCTTATGGTCTGGTGGTGGCAATCTGGACGAAGGCGAGCCGGCGGGCATGGCGGTCGAACGCGGCGTCGGGCGGCTGGTCGGCCCTGTTCGGGATGATCGGCACGATGCGCTCGGCGCGGAATGCATGGAGCAGCCAAGCGGCCGAGCAGGCCTCGCCAGCAAGGGCATGAGCCGGTTCCACATCGCGTCCGTCAGCAGGGCGCGTGTCGTCACGCTGCCCAGATGCGATCACGTCGGCAACTCGCTGGCTTTGGCGACCAAACCCAGATCATGATGGATGGGACAGCGGTTGCGCACGATCACGACCACCAGCGCATGGAGGCCAGGATGTCCGACGACCCAGCCGAACTCACGGCGAGATCCTGCACACCGTGCAGGGGCGGGGAGCCGCCGCTCGGCCCGGAGGAGGCGGAAACCTATCGGGCCAGAACACCGGAATGGTCGCTTTGCGACGAGGCCCGCCGCATCGAGCGGTCGTTCCGGTTCAAGGACTTCCGCCAGGCTTTCGCCTTCGTCGAGCGCGTGGCGATGCTCGCCGAAGCGGAAGGCCATCACCCGGACGTCAGCTTCGGCTGGGGCTACGCGCTGGTCTCGCTGCAGACCAAGAAGATCAGGGGCCTGCACGCCAACGACTTCATCATGGCGGCGAAGATCGACCAGATCGCCGCCGGGCCGAACATGCCGGCATGACCCGGCTGATCCAGGCCAGGCTCGTCAACGGCCCGTTCGACGACCCCGGCCTGTACCTGGACTTCCGCTTCGGCCGGCGCGCCATGCTGTTCGACCTGGGCGATCTCGGCGCGCTGTCGGCGCGCTCGCTCCTGCGGGTGAGCCACGCCTTCGTCAGCCACCGCCATCTCGACCATTTCGCCGGGTTCGACCGGCTGCTCCGGCTCTGCCTCTACCGGCCGACCACGATCCGGCTGGTGGGCCCGCCCGGGATGATCGCCGGCGTGGCCGCGAAGCTCGGTGCCTATCTGTGGAATCTCCTGGACGAGGGATCGGTGGCGTTCGCGCTGGAGGTCGCGGAGTTCGCCGAAGATCGGCTGGGCCCCTGGACCCGGTTTGCCGCACGCGCCGGCTTTCGGCCCGAACCAGCCGGCGAGACCACACTGCCGCCCGGTCTCGTCCTGGCCGAAGGCGACCTCGCCGTCTCGGCGGTCACCCTCGACCATGGCACGCCCTGCCTGGCGTTCGCCCTGCAGGAGAGCGTCGGCGTGAAGGTGATCGCGGCGGCACTGGCCCCCATGGGGCTGGAGGTCGGCCCGTGGCTCAGCCATGCCAAGAGCGCGGTGCGTGCCGGTGCTCCGGACGACCTGCCGATCGAGGCTGCGCCGGGCCGGGTGCTGCCGCTCGGGCTGTTGAAGGAGCACGCCCTGCTGGTGGCGCCTGGCCAGCGCCTGGCCTACGTGACCGATGCGGCGTTCCATCCGGCCAATGCCGAGCGGATCGTGGCGCTGGCGGCGAACGCCGACCACCTGTTCATCGAGGCGGCCTTCCTGGAGGCGGATCGCGAGCTGGCCAGCAGCCGCCATCACCTGACCGCGCGCCAGGCCGGTGAACTGGCCAGCCGCGCCGGTGTGCGACGGCTGACCGTGTTCCACCATTCCGCGCGCTACCTGGAGAGGCCCGACGCCCTGCGCCACGAGGCGGAGGATGCGTTTCGCGCCGGTTCCGTCGGACATCTGCCGGCCGACTAGGCTGGCACGGCCCAGCCGCAGGATGTGCCGATCGTCGTCGCCACCGATGATGCATGCCCGCTTTCGGGGGCGGGTGTGACGGAAGCGGGGTGGCAGCGAGCAGATCGTGTCGGCGTCGGGCGACCAGGAAGCCGCGGGCGGTAAGCTCGAGCGGGCTCAGCGCCAGGTTCTGGTGGCGCCCAGTCGGGTCGAGCAGCACGGCCGGCTGTGGTTCAGGAACTCCTGGCCTGCCGGCAGGCGGCCGTCGCCTCGGCATCCACGGCGAGCGTCCGCTGGTCCAGGGAGCCGGTGAATATCACCCCGTAAAGCCGCTCGGCCCGCTCGACCGTCTCGAACCCGTCCAGCACGTCCTTCAGCACCTTGGCCGGTGCCCGGTCGAGCGGGTCGCCATAGCCGCCGCCCGAAGTGTGGTGACCGCGCACCCGCTCGCCCTTGAACAGCTTGTCCACCACGATGTTCGGCAGCTCGGTCTCGGAGCCGTCCGTGGCGATCTTGAAGTGCCGGGCGCGCACGCCGTCCTGGCCGCCGCGCACCCCCTTGGGCGGGTAGTGCGTGCCGTCGCAGGGCCAGAGCACGTCCATCGGGTGCTCCTTCGGCCCGTACTCGAACTCCAGCGCCGGGGCGCCGCGCTGGCGGCCGGCACCGCCCGTGCCGGTCTTCAGGCGCAGGTAGCGCACCTCGATCGGGTGCTTCAGCTCGTCGATCTCGACCGAATCGCGGTACATCAGCCCGCCGATCACCGGGATGCCGTAGGTCGGCCAGCCATCCGCCTGCGGAGCGCCCGGCCCCCCGGAACTACCGAGATGGAGCTGGTTGATGTACCGGCTGTCGCCAAAGCGATGGTCCAGGCCGGACACCACCGCCATGCCGGCCCCGAGCCCGATCCCGCCCTCGGCCAGGCCATAGCCCTCGCCGATCTGCGCCATGGCCGACTGGGTGAGGTTGACCAGCCGGTCGGCGATGTTGGTGGTCGCGACCGAGCAGCTGTGCGGGAATTTCGGCCGGCCGCACACCGCCCCGTCGCGCAAGTGCATCCGGATCCGCCGGAACGAGCCGGAATTGCGCGGGATGGTGGGATCGATCGAGTTGAACACCCCGGCAATGCTGGCCGCGGTGGCGCAGGCCTCGCTCTCGTTGAAGCCGCAATCGACATTGTCCGGATTGTCGAGCAGGTCGATCTCGACCATGGCCTCGTCCGGGTCGATCGCGACCGTCACCTTGAGCGGGATGCCGTCCGGCAGGAGCTCGCCGAACGGATCGTGCGCCCCGGACCTGGTCAGGCTGGCTTTCGGCAGCTTCTTGATCGCCTGGACCATGCGCTGCTCGGAATAGTCCAGCCAGTCGCGGATGAAGGTCTTGATCTGCGCCCGGCCGTACTTGGCGCACAATTCCTTCAGCCGCCGCTCGGCCACCCGCGCAGCACCAATCCCGGCCAGGAAGTCGCCATACCACTGGTCGGGTACCCGGATCCGCGCGCGGCACATCCGCACCACGTCCTCGATCATCCGGTGGTCGCGCTGGATGCGCACCGAGGGGAAGATCAGCGAGCCCTCGGCATACTGGTCCTTGGCACCGGCCATGTAGGTGGTCGGCAGGGAGTTGCCGGTGTCCGCCTGGTGCGCCTTGGCGACCGTGGTGAACAGATGCTCGCCCTCGAAGAACACCGGCACCAGGAAGGTGTGGTCGGCGGCATGGGTGTTGCCGGTATAGGGGTCGTTGTGGAGGTAGCAGTCGCCCTCCTTCAGGTCGTCCCCATGGGCCTGGCGCATGGCGGCCGCCTGCATGTGGCTGCCGAAGATGTGGATCGGCAGGCCCTCGGCCGAGGCCAGGAGCTGGTCGTCGGCGGTGCAGATCGAGCAGGAGAAGTCGCGCGCACTGTTGATCACCGCCGAGCGCGCCGCGCGCAGCAGCGTGTTGGTCATCTCGCGCACGATGCCGTCGATCCGGTTGGCGATGATCGCCGTCATGTAGGGATCGAAGCGGGTCTCTTCGGTCATGGCGACGATCCTCAGGCGACGTGGAGCAGGTAGTTGCCGGCGCCGCTGACCACGGCGCTCATCCCGGGATAGACGACCAGCGTGGTGGTCGGCTCCTCGACGACCGCCGGGCCCTCGATGCGCAGGCCGGGCTGGAGGTCCTCGGCGCGGAAGATCGCGGTGGGCACCGGCTCGCTGCTGCCGAAATAGCAGTTGCGCCGCTCCCGGGCCTCGCCCGCCGGCCGCTCGACGATGGCCGGCGAGTGGAGCGGCGGCGTGCTGAGATGCACCACCAGCCGCATCCGCCAGTTCACCACCTCGACCGGCGAGGAGGGGTCGCGCACCGCGAACACCCGCTCGTGGACCTGATGGAAGCTCTCCACCAGGGCGGCGATGTCCTCCGGACCGTCGAACCGGTGCTTCGCCAGCGGCGTGTCCAGCTCCCAGACCTGCGACAGGTAGCGGGCCTCGGCGATGCACTCGACGGTATAGTCCTCGCTGCCGCTCTGCAGATCCCGGCGGAACCGGTCGAGCTTGCCGGCGAGCTCCGCCAGCATGGCGTTGACGCTTTCGGTGTCGAAGCTGGTCGAGAGCGTCACCAGGCTCGCGGCCTCCTCGGCCACGATGTCGGCATGCTGCATGCCTGCCGCTGAAAGGGCCGAAGCCACCTTCGGCAGGACGACGCGCTGGCAGCCCAGCTCCTCGGCGATCTTCATGATGTTGAGGCCGGCGGCACCCCCGCCTGCCACGATCGTGCTCTCGCGCGGGTTCACCCCCTCGTTGATGGTGATGTCGCCCACCGCCCGCATCATCAGGTCGCTGGCGAGGCTGACGATCCGGTACGCCGCCTCCTCGACCGAAAGCCCGATCCGCTCGGCCACGGTCGCGACCGCCTGCCTCGCCGCCGCCACGTCCAGCCGCATCCGGCCGCCCAGGAAGTTGTGCGGGTCGAAATAGCCCAGCACCGTCGCGGCATCGGACACGGTCGGCAGGGTGCCGCCCCGGCCGTAGCAGGCCGGCCCCGGCACGGAACCCGCCGACTGCGGGCCGACCCGCATCAGCCCGCCCTCGTCGATCCAGGCGATCGAGCCGCCGCCAGCGCCGATCGAGCGCATGTCGACCGCGGAGATGCCGAGCAGATCGCCCGTGTACATCGGCCCAAGCCAGGTATCGCGGCTGAAGGTGAGGCGGCCGTCGCGCACCAGGCCCACGTCGAAGGTGGTGCCGCCGGTGTCGCAGATGATGACGTTGTCGCCCAGGTTCTCCAGCCGGGAGAACACGATTCCGGCCAGCGGCGCCATCGCCGGCCCGGAGCCCACCGTGTAGATCGGCTTCTCGGTGATCGCATCGATATGGCCGCAGCCGCCCGCGGTCGTGCTGATCAGGATCTCGCCCCGGTAGCCCGCGGCACGCAGGTCGCGCTCCAGCCCCTTCAGATGCGCCTGCATCAGGGGCTTCAGCGACGCGTCGATCGCGGTGGCGGAGGCGCGGCGATACTCGCGCACCACCGGGATCAGCCGGTGCGAGAGGGTGACGGGCAGGCCCGGCAGGATCTCGGCGATCAGCTCGCCCAGGCGCTGCTCGTGCGCCGGGTTGGCGATCGACCAGAGCAGGCAGACCGCGATCGCCTCGAAGCCCAGCGCCTTGATCTTCTCGAGCACCGCCCGCGCCTGGGCCTCGTCGAGCGGGATCGACACCGTCCCTTCCGAGCTCATCCGCTCGCGGATCTCGAAGGTGTGGCTGCGCGGGATGTAGGGGTCGGGGAAGTCCTTGGAGAAGTCGTGCGGGTTGAACTTGCCGCCTTCCTTCAGGAGCAGGACGTCCGGAAAGCCCTCGGTGGCGATAAAGGCGGTCTTGGCCACCCTCTTCGTGACGATCGCGTTGGTGGCGCGGGTGGTGCCGTAAATCAGCAGCCCGGTCTCGGCGAGCAGCCGGTCCAGCCCGATGCCCAACTGCTCGGCGGCATTGCCGATCGCCTCGTTCATGCCGTCGAAGATGCGCTCAGGGGTGGTGAGCGCCTTGCCGATGGTCGTGGCGCCGGCTGCATCGGCCACGACGACATCGGTGAAGGTGCCGCCGGTATCGACGGAGATGCGGTACGCCATGATGACCTTGCTGCTGGCTCGTCCCGGTAATCGGACAGTGGTGAGGCACTGCACGACTACCGGGACATATCATGGGAACGGACTGCGGTTCCAATGACCGGCCGGCCATGATCTGTTAGGCAATTGGGAGATGTTCTGCCGATTGCTTAGGCAAGTGCTGCCTTGATCTTGTCGATCTCGGCCTTGCGTTCCGCCCGCGCCTGCAGCGCTTCCTCCATCTCCACCGGCACGAACTTGACCGGCTTGTGCGGCTGGAGCTGGGCGATCAGGTCCATGTCGGCCGAGATCACCGTGCCGAGCATGAAATAACCGCCGCCCGACACCGCGTCGCGATGGAGCACGATCGGCTCGGTGCCGCCCGGCACCTGGATCGAGCCGTAGGGGTAGCAGGCATCGACGATGTTGGAGGGGTCGGAGCCGGCGCCGAACGGTGGCTCGCGCGGCACGAACTCCAAAGGATTGCCGCCCTTGAAGCGGTAGCCGATCCGGTCCGCCTCGGGCGCCACCTTCCAGGTGTCGGCGAAGAAGCCCTGCTGCGCCTGCTCGGTGATCCGGTGCCAGTAGAGGCCGGGCAGCATCCGCACCACCGTCGGATCCAGCAGTCCGTTGCGGCGCAAGGAGGCGTCCAGGCTGCGGCCGGCCGGCACGTCGCGCTGGGGCTTGCCCACCGGCAGGACATCGCCTGCCGCGAGCTTGCGCCCCTCGAAGCCGCCGAGCGCCCCCAGCGCATAGGTGGAGCGGCTGCCCAGCACGACCGGCACGTCGATCCCGCCGGCGATCGCCAGATAGGCGCGGGCCCCCTTGCGCAGATAGTCGAAGCTCAGCGTCTGGCCGGCCTTGACCGTGAACGTCGTCCAGGTGGGCTGCGGCTCGCCATCGACCTTGGGCGGCAGCTCCGCCCCGGTGACCGCCACCAGCGCGTCGTCCCGGAACACGAGTTCCGGTCCCATGAACACGAGCTCGAGGCCGGCGGCACCCGCCTCGTTGCCGACCAGCAGGTTGGCCGCGATCAGCGCCTCCTGGTCCATGGCACCGGAAAGCGGGATGCCCAGATGGTAGTAGCCCGGCCGGCCCAGGTCCTGGACGGTGGTGGCAAGGCCCGGCTTCTTGACCTCAAACGCCATGGAGCAGGTCCTCCAGCTTGCCGGTATAAGCGCCAGGATCGGTCTTGAACTCGTCGAGCGCGAAGCGGACCTCGCGCATGGTCGGATAGAACTTGTGCGCCTCGACATCGGCGATCGCCGTATCGTAGGCGTCGCGGTCGATCGGCCGGTACTTCACGATGTCGCCCGGGCGGAACAGCACCATGAACTCGCGCAGATAGGGCGTTTCCTGCTTGGGGTCGTAGATCGGCATCGGCGTGATGCCGAACATCTGGTAGCCGCCGGCCCCGCGCACCGAATAGATGGCGCCGAAGCAGCCGCCATGGCCGACCGTCAGCTTGGGCGTGTCGGTGCGCGGCCGCAGATATTTGGGCGATTCGATCTGCCTGGCGCGCTCGACCATCTGGTAGAGGAACGGCAGGCCCGCGACGAAGCCCACCATCGAGACGAACCAGGGCGCGCCTGAATGGGCCCGGATCAGCTCCTCGTTCGAGGCGTAGCCGTTGATCCGCGCGGTATAGGCGAGGTCGGTCGAGTTCGGGTCCTGGTGACGCTCGCGAAACCGCATCAGCGTCTCATGGGTCCAGGGGTCCTCATAGAAGACCGGCACCTCGATGATCCGCGTGTCGATCACCGCCTCGGCATGGGCCGCCTGGTCCTCCAGCTGCTTGAGCTCGGCCAGCAGGTCGGCCGGCTTGATCACGTCCGGGTCGAACTTGATCTGGAAGGACGCGTTGGCCGGGCAGACCTCGGTGACGCCCTTGATCTGGCTTTCCCGCACCGCCTTGGTGATCGAGAGCGACTTGAAGAAGGCGTCCAGCGACATCTCTTCGTCGACTTCGACGAAGATGTGCTCGTCGCCGCCATAGGAATAGCGGGTCGCCATGCGTTAGTCCCCCTTGGCCCCGATGCCGAGCGTGGCGGCCCGTTCCTCCAGCCAGCGCTCCAGGAAATTCGTGTCGAACCGGCCGGCCCGCACTTCCGGGTCCGCCGCCAGCGCCTGGTGGAGGGCGCGCGTGGTCGGCACGCCCTCCACCGCGAGCCCGTCCAGGGCGCCCGTCAGGCGTGCCAGTGCCTCGGTGCGGTCACTGCCGTGCACGATCAGCTTGCCGAGCAGCGAATCGTAGAAGGGCGGCACCAGGTAGCCCTCGAACAGGTGGCTGTCGAAGCGCAGCCCCGGGCCCTCCGGCACCCGCAGCCCGCTGATCGTGCCCGGCCCCGGCATGAAGTTGCGCGCCGGGTCCTCGGCATTGATCCGGCACTCGATGGCATGACCGGACAGGCGCACCTGGTCCTGCGTGACCGGCAGCGGCTTGCCGCGGGCGATCTCGATCATCGCCGCCACCAGGTCCAGCCCGGTCACCATCTCGCTGACCGGATGCTCGACCTGGATGCGGGTGTTCATCTCGATGAAATAGAAGGCGCGCCGGTTCTCGTCGTAGAGATATTCGAGCGTGCCCGCCCCCCGGTAGCCGACATGCCTGGCCAGCCGCACCGCCGACGCGCACAGCTCCTCGCGCGTGGCTTCGTCCAGGGAAGGCGAGGGCGCCTCCTCCCACACCTTCTGCCGCCGCCGCTGCAGCGAGCATTCCCGCTCGTAGGCGTGGATCGCGTCCTGGCCATCCCCCAGGATCTGCACCTCGACATGCCGCGCCCGGTCGATGAAGGCTTCCAGATAGACGCCGCCATCGCCGAACGCCGCCTTGGCCTCGCCCTGGGCGGTCGAGAGCTGCTGGGCCAGCTCGTCGTCGCTGCGCACGATCCGGATGCCGCGCCCGCCGCCACCGGCCGAGGCCTTGATCAGCAAGGGATAGCCGATCGCCGCCGCGGCCGCCTTGGCGGCCTCCAGCCCATCGATCCGCCCTTCGCTGCCCGGCACCACCGGCACGCCCGCGGCCGCCGCCGCCTCGCGGGCCTTCACCTTGTCGCCCATGGTCGCGATGGTCTCGGGCTTCGGCCCTACGAACACCATCCCCGCCGCCTCGACCGCCGCGGCGAACTCGGCGTTCTCGGCCAAAAAGCCGTAGCCCGGATGGACCGCCCCCGCACCGCTGGCCTTGGCCGCCTCGATGATGTTGGGGATCGCGAGATAGGACTTGGCTGCCTGCGGCGGGCCGATCTCGACCGCCTGGTCGGCCAGGCGCACCGGCAGGGAGTCGGCATCCGCCTTGCTGTGCGCCTGGATCACCTTCAGGCCCAGGCTCTTGGCCGCGCGGTTGATCCGGAGCGCTATCTCGCCGCGATTGGCGATCAGGATGGAATCGAAGCTCATCGCCCTAGCCGTCGAGCTCGACGAGCGGCTGGCCCGGCATCACCGCGTCCTCGTCCTCGGCCAAAAACGCGGTGACCGTGCCGGCCTCTTCGGCCACGACCTGGTTGAAGCTCTTCATCACCTCGACGATGCCCACCACGTCGCCCACCGCGACCGTGTCGCCCACCTCCTTGAACGGCGGCTGGTCGGGGGCGGGCTTGCGGTAGAACGTGCCGGGCAGCGGCGAGACGATCTGCTTGGTCGCCATGTCTGGTCTTCTTCTTCGCTCGGGGGAATCGGGGGCGCGGGAGGTCAGGAAGCGGCCAGCACCTCGGGCAGCGGGACCACCTTGATCCCCGCCCGGTCGAGTGCGGCCCGGATCGCCTTGATCACGTCGTAGGAACCGGGCGTGTCGGAATGGAAGCAGATCGATTCGAACGGGAGCTCGATGGTCTCGCCGTCCACCGTCTCGACCGTGCCTTCCTGGCAGGCCTTCACCACGCGCGCCGCCAGCGCCTCGGGGTCCGGCCGCTGTGCTGCGCGCACGAACACGATCCGCCCGGAGCGGTCATAGGCGCGGTCGGCATAGAACTCGCGCACATAGGGCTGCCCCTTCTCCTGCGCGATCTTGCAGGTCACCGCCGCATGCATGCCATAGGCCGGCAGGTCGGGGGCCAGCTCGCGCAGCATGTCGATGAAGGCATGGGAGAGTGCCTCGTCGACCGCCGAATCGACCGCGAGCCCGCCATGCAGCTTCACGTGCTGGATCGGCACCTTGTGCCGCCGGGCGAACGCCTCGACCGCGCCCATCTGGTAGACGATGTCGTTGACCAGCTCGGCAGGCGGCGCCTTGATCGTCCGCCGCCCGAAGCCCTGCAGGTCGCCGTAGCCCGGGTGCGAGCCCAGCCCCACGCCGTGCTGCTTGGCCAGCTGCACCGAGCGGTCGATATGGTTGGGGTCGCCGGCATGGAAGCCGGCCGCGACGTTGGCGCTGGTGATCAGCGGGTACAGCAGCGCGTCGTCGGTCTCGCCGAGCCGCCACTGGCCGAACGCCTCGCCCATGTCGCAATTGATGTCGATCTTGCTGCGATAGGTCATGGCGCCCTCCCATGCACGGCCCGTGCCGACAGGCCGGCGCTCCCTGAAAATCGGCTCCGCCGCGCCGCCCTGGCGGGCATGGCCGCATCCGGCGGCGCGGCGATTGCCGAAGCTGTGATCACGATGCCCACCGTTCGGGCACGGTCAAGATGCTTGCGGCGCCAGGAGGCCTGCGGCACTGGCGGCCGGCACCCGGATCGGGCAGGTTCCCCCGCGACCTCGCCCGCCCCGGAGCCACCGCCTTGACCTCGATTCCGCTGTTCCCCGACCGGGAATTCGCCGCCTTCCTGTTCGACATGGACGGCACCGTGCTCAGCTCGATCGCCGCGGCGGAGCGGGTCTGGGGCCGGTGGGCGCGCCGGCACGGGCTGGACGTCGAGGCCTTCCTGCCGACCATGCACGGCAAGCGCGCCGTGGACACGATCCGGCGCCTGAACCTGCCCGGCGTCGATCCCCTGGCCGAGGCGGACTGGATCACCCGGGCCGAGATCGAGGATGTGGCGGACGTTCACGCCATCGAGGGTGCCGCCGCCTTCCTCCAGGCCCTGCCGCCCGGGCGCTGGACGATCGTCACCTCCTCGCCCCTGCCGCTCGCCCGGCGCCGGCTGGAAGCCGCCGGCCTCACCGCCCCGCAGCGCATGGTCACGGCCGAGGACATCACCCGCGGCAAGCCGGCGCCGGACGGGTTCCTCCTGGCCGCCGAGCGGCTGGGTGTTTCCGCCCGCGAATGCCTGGTGTTCGAGGACGCGCCTGCCGGAATCGAGGCGGCCGAGGCCTCCGGCGCCGCCGTCGCCGTAGTGACCACCACCCATACCCACCCGCTCGACACGCCGCACCCGACCCTGCGCAGCTATGCGGGCCTGCGCGTGGAGCCGACGGCGGCGGGCGGGCTGCGGATCGTGGCGGCGGGCCAGGCCTAGGGAACGACCCGACGAGCGGCAGCGCCGTGTCGCGGGATGAGGAACGCCGGGTTGGATACCGAAGGCCTGCTGACATGCGTGGAAGTCGCCGATGCAGGGGGATCTCGGCCGCAGCACGCAGGCTCGGCGTCTCCAGGTCCATCGTCAGCCGGCGGCTCAGCCAGCCCGAGGCGGAACTCGGCGTTCAACTGCTCGCACGAACCACCCGGAGTGCCGCCCTCACGGAAGCAGGAGTCGTGTTCCGGGACCATGCCGCCAGGGCCGGTGCCGAGATCGACGCGGCCAGGAAAGCGATCCTGCCCGATAGCGACCTTCGCGGGCGCTTGCGAGTTGCCGTGCCGCATGTCCACACCGCCTATAGCGATCGCTTCGTCGACCTCATCGCAGAGGGCTTCGATTGTGCGATCCGGGTCGGCTATCTGCCGGACTCCAACCTGCTCGCGCGACGCGTCGGGCCGATCTACGGGAAGCTGGTCGCGAGCCCGGACTACGTCGAGGCACATGGTTCGCCCGCGACGCCGGACGAGATCTGCGCTCATGAGGCCCTCATGCAGGGAATGGAAGCCTGGCAATTCATGAATGGCGACCGGATCGTCACGGTGAATCCGCGGGGGCGCTCGTTCCGGTCATGACGCGCTATCCGCCGTCCCCGGCCGGTGCCTATGTCCTCCGCCCGCAAGGTCGGCATCCTGCCCCCAAGGTGCGGGTCCTGACCGAACTGCTGATCGAGTATTTCGCACGGGCACCGTTCGCGTGAGCATGCGGCCGATGGCGGCTGACCGTCGCAGTGGCGTGGCCGGCGTCTTGTGATCACGACAGCTGACTCCAACGCCATCTGCCGCTAACTCCATTCGTGGCACGAAGGTTGCGGGCACACTGGCCAGCGCCACGAAGGGGAACGCTAAAGAATGACCACGGGCCAAAGCCTGCGCATCGCCGTCGACATCGGCGGCACGTTCACCGACATCTGCATCCTGGACGAGAAGACCCGCGAATTGCGGGTGGTGAAGACACCCTCCACGCCCGACCCGATCGACGGCGTGCTCAAGGGCGTGAAGGATGCCGGCATCGACCTCGCCGACGTCGCCCTGTTCTCCCACGGCACCACGGTGGCGACCAACGCGCTGATCACGCGCCGCCTGCCGCCCGCCGCCATGGTCTGCACCGCGGGCTTCCGCGACGTGATCGAGATCCGGCGCGCCAACAAGGAAGACCTGTGGGACGTCTACAAGGACGTGGCCCCGCCCTATATCCGCCGCCGCGACCGGCTGACCGTGCCGGAGCGGATCGACGCGGACGGCAACGTGGTGACGCCGCTGGACGAGGCAGCGGTGCGCGAGGTCGCCCGCGTGCTGCGTGCCCGCAAGATCCAGGCGGTGGCGGTCTGCTTCATCAACGCCTTCGTCAATCCGAGCCATGAGCAGCGGGCCAGGCAGATCCTGGAGGAGGAACTGCCGGGCGTGGCGGTCTCGACCTCGTCCGACGTGCTGCCCGAGATCTTCGAGCACGAGCGCTTCTCGACCACGGTGGTCAACGCGATCCTGCGCCCGGTGGCCGGCGACTATATCGGCCGGCTCAGCGACCGGCTGAAGGAGGGCGGGCTCAAGAGCGACCTGCTCCTGCTCCATTCCGGCGGCGGGGTGATGACCGCGGCCACGGCCAAGGACTATGCCGGGCGCCTGGCCGGCTCCGGCATCGCCGCGGGTGCGATCGCCAGCCGGCACATCGCCATGCTGTGCGGCTACCGCAACTCGATCGGCGTCGACATGGGCGGTACGAGTGCCGACGTGTCGCTGGTCTGGGATGGGGTGAGCCGGGTCACCAAGGACTGGCACATCCAGTTCGGCTACCCGATCCGCTTCCCGTCCATCGAGGTGCTGACCATCGGTGCCGGCGGCGGCTCGCTGGCATGGATCGATTCGGCCGGTGCCCTGCACAACGGCCCGCAGTCGGCCGGCGCCAATCCCGGCCCCTGCTGCTACGGCAATGGCAACACCGTACCGACCAACACCGATGCCAACGTGACGCTGGGCCGGCTCGGCACCGAGCTCGCCGGCGGTGAGATCCACCTGGACAAGCAGCTCGCGGTCACTTCGGTCGCGACCGGCGTCGCCGAGCCGCTGAAGCTCGCCACCAACGAGGCGGCCAAGGCGATCCTGAGCGTCGCCAATGCCAACATGGCCGACGCGGTGCGCCTGATCTCGATCAGCCGCGGCTACGACCCGCGCGACTTCGCGCTGGTGGCGTTCGGCGGGGCGGGCGCGCTGCACGGCGTGGCGCTGGCCAAGGAGCTGTCGATCCCGACCGTGATCGTGCCGCCGAACCCGGGCGTCACCTCGGCACTCGGCTGCCTCTTGGTCGACATCCGCCACGACCTGGCCCAGAGCTACCTGGTCCCGGCCGCCAAGGCCGATGCCGCCGACATCGAGGCGCGCTTCGCCGAGCTGGAAGCGGAGGCCCGCGATCGCCTGGCGCGCGATGGCGTGCCCGAGGACGGCATGACGCTCACCCGCTCGATCGACATGATGTACCAGGGCCAGTGGCGCTCGCTGAGCGTGCCGGTGCCCTCGCCGATCGGCGCCATCGAGGATGCGGTGGCTGCGTTCCACGGCCTGCACGAGCGTGAGTACAATTTCCGCCGCGACGAGGCGCCGGTCGGGCTGTACCGCCTGAACCTGGTGGCGGTCGGCACCACGCCCAAGGCCGATCTGGCCGAGCACGCCCTGGATGGCAGCCTGCCGGAGCCGCAGTCGCGCCGCCCGGTCGACTTCGACGAGACGGCTGAGCCGGTCGATACGCCGGTCTATTGGCGCCCGGACCTGCCGGCCGGCGTCGACGTGCCGGGCCCGGCGATCATCGACCAGCTCGATTCCACCACGGTCGTCCCACCCGGGGTCACCGCCCATGTCGACAAGTGGCTGAACCTCATTCTGAAGATCCAGGAGGCCTGATCCATGAGCGAGTTCGGCTCCCTTCATCCCGTCACCTTCGAGGTGCTGAAGAACGCCTTCATCACCACTGTCGACCAGATGGGCGAGCAGGTCCTGCGTACCTGCTACTCGTTCGTGATCTTCAACCGCGACTTCTCCAGCGCGTTGAACGACGCCAACGGCGATTCGATCGCCCAGGGCAATTTCGACATCGCCGTCCATGTCGGCACGCTGCACTACACGGCGAAGGACGCGATCCGGGTCTTCAAGGACGAGATGAAGCCCGGCGACGTCTACATGGTGAACGACCCCTATGCGGGCGGCACCCATTTCCCCGACGTCCGCGTGATCCGGCCGATCTTCGTCGGCGACGAGGTGATCGCGCACGCCCAGTCGAACGGCCACTGGTCGGACGTGGGCGGCAGCGTGCCGGGCTCGTTCGACGTGTCGGCCCGGGACATGTTCAAGGAAGGCATCCGGATCACCCCGGTGCGCATCTATGACGGTGGCCGGTTCTGCCACGACGTCGCCAACATGATCGCGGCCAACACCCGCGACCCGGCCTCGGTGATCGGCGACATGCACGCCCAGGCCGAGGCCACCCGGGTGGCCGAGCGCGAGATCCTGCGGCTGGTCGACAAGTACGGCAAGGACACCGTGCTCGAAGGCTTCCGCGAGGTGCAGAACTACGTGGAGCGCGCCACCCGGCAGCGCATCGCGGCACTGCCCGACGGCACCTGGGAAACGATCGACTATATCGACCGCGACCCCGCCGGCGGCGAGGGCATGATCCCGATCAAGGTGAAGCTCACCATCAAGGGCGACGAGGTCATCTACGACTTCACCGGATCGCATCCCTGCATCGGCACGCTCTACAACTCGGCCTTTGGCACGACCTTCTCGGCCGTGGTCGCGGGCATGAAGACCTTCTTCCCCGACCTGCCGCTGAACTCGGGCTTCTATCGCCCGATCAAGGTGATCGCGCCTGAGGACACCATCGTGAATGCCAAGTGGCCGATCGCGGTCACGGGCTTTTTGATGCCGTTCGAGAAGATCATGAACTCGATCTACGAGATCTGGTCCAAGATCATGCCCGAGCGCGCCATCGCCTGCGCCTTCAACCTGGAGTACCTGCTGACCGGCGGGCGCGACCGGCGCCACGACGCCAAGAACATCTTCATGTTCTACGACTGGCTGCCGGGCGGCTGGGGCGGGCGCAACGGCAAGGACGGCTCCAACGTCACCACCGCCTGCTTCGGCACCGGCCTGATGGCCCAGCCCGTCGAGGGCCAGGAGCGCACCAGCCCGATCCTGTGCCACGAGATGGAGATGCTCACCGATTCCGCCGGGCCCGGCCAGTGGCGTGGCGGCGTCGGCCTGCGCAAGACCAGCACGATCGGCGAGGCCGACAACGTGGTGATCTCCTATATCTGCGATCGCGAGCGCGCGATCGTCTGGGGGATCAATGGCGGCCTGCCCGGCTACCCGCACGGTCTGGCCCTGCACCGCGGCGGCCGGGACAATCCCGAGGAATGGCTCGGCACGATCTTCTCCGACGTGCCGATCCAGAAGGGCGACCTGTTCACCCGGCCGACCTCGGGCGGCGGCGGCTTCGGCGATCCGCTGCTGCGCGACCCGGCCCTGGTCGTGGAGGACGTGGCCGACGACTATGTGTCCATCGAGCGCGCGGCCAAGGACTATGGCGTGGTGATCCGCACCGTGGACCAGGATCGCGCCGAGTACGAGGTCGACCTGCCCGCGACGGAGAAGCTGCGCGCCGAGATCCGGGCGCAGCGCAAGGGCTGGCTGGAGGAGCCCGCCGAGGCGGTGGCCGAGCGCTATCGCAAGGGCGAGATCGACCAGCTCGACCTGGTGCGTCGCTACGGCGTGATCCTGGACTGGGCGAGCGGGGAACTGCTGGTGAACTCCACCAACGAGTTCCGCGAGATGTTCAAGAAGCGCTCCGCCGCGCATTGGGCGAGCTGACCGGCGCCCATTGATTGCTTCGGGGGGACGGTGGCATCACCGTCCCCTTCGTCGTTTCCTGCCGGCGCATCCGAGGAAGGGATCACCGCCATGCCGTTCCGTGGCCTGTCCGCATTTCCGATCACGCCCATGGACCAGCATGGCCGGGTGCGCACCGACGAGCTGGCGGTCCTCCTGCGCCGGCTCGCCGAGGCCGGCGTCGATTCGGTCGGGCTGCTCGGCAGCACCGGCTCCTACATGTATCTCAGCCGCAGCGAGCGGCTGCGGGCCATCGAGGCCGCGGCCGAGGCCTTGAGTGGCCGCACGCCGCTCATCGTCAGCATCGGCGCGCTGCGCACCGACGAGGCGCAGGCGCTGGCGCGCGATGCCGAGAAGGCCGGCGCCGATGGCCTGCTCCTGGCCCCGGTCTCCTACATCCCGCTCACCGAGGAGGAGGTCTTCCAGCACTTCTCGGCGGTGGCGGGGACGACCGGGCTGCCCTTGTGCATCTACAACAACCCCGCCACGACCCATTTCAACTTCGGCAACGCGCTGCTGCAGCGTCTGTCCGGCGTTCCCAACATCCGTGCCGTGAAGAACCCCGCACCGTCCGCCGCCGAGGCACAGGAGCGGCATCGGGCGCTGCAGTCGATGGTCCCGGCCGACTTCGCGATCGGCTACAGCGGTGACTGGCTGGCCGCGGATGCCGTGCTGGCCGGCGGGGTCGCCTGGTACAGCGTGATCGGCGGCCTGCTCCCGGAACCCACGCTGAAGCTGATGCGCGCTGCCGAGGCCGGCGATGCCGCCGAGGTCGCGCGCATCAACGACGGTTTTGCGCCACTCTGGGCGCTGTTCCGCGAACTCAGCAGCTACCGCGTCGTCCATGCCATCGCCAACGAGCTGGGCCTGACCCGCGCCGACCCGCCGCGCCCAGTCCTGCCGGTGGGTGCGGCCGACCGGCAGCGGATCATGGCGGCGGTCGCCACCATCCAGGCATAGCCTGGCTCGCCATGCCGGCCCCGGCATGCTGAAGCCCGCGATGCCCGGTGCCTATACCGGCGCGAAGCGGTAAGCGTCGCCACCCCGCGCGACGCTGCCGATGCCGGGAAAGTCGAGATGCGCGCCTGCGACGAAGACGTCTGGCCGCGCCGCCCGGTCGAGCATTCGCGCCCGGGTCGAACGCGCCTGTGCCTGATCGTGGTCGAATTCCCAGGTGAACTCCGGGCAGGCGAACTGGATCGACGGCACATGCACGATGTCGCCCCAGATCAGCAGCTGTTCCGCTCCGTCCGACACCGCGAACGCCGTATGTCCTGCCGAGTGGCCATGGGCCGGGATGGCGACGATGCGGTCGCTCACGGCAAAGCCGTCGCCGATGGGCACGCAGCGCTGCCGGAACCGCGCCAGGCGCTCGCTCCGGTCGAACAGTGCGACTTCCGCCTGCGGGACGAACAGCTGCTCCAGGTTCGGAAACGAGTCCGTGCCATCCGGCGCGACGAGCCCGTTCACGTGATCGATATGGGTGTGCGTGCAGGCCACGGCGGCGATGTCTTCCCGCGCGATCCCAGCTTCCGCGAGTGCCCGCGGCAGCCGGCCCATGGACGGCTCCCAGGCGTCGCCGGCACCGGTGTCGAACAGGATGTGCCGGCCCTGCTCGATGACCAGGAAGGTATTGACCGACAGCCGCAGCTTGCCGTCCACGAGCCTTACCTGCCTGGGCAGCTGCGTGCCGAATGGCTGGTTGCCCTCCTGGCGCAGCCGGCCGGGTGGCATGTCCACATGGCCGTCGCGCAGGGCCAGAACGGCCAGCCCGCCGAAGTCGTAGCGGGCGAAGTCGGTGCCCGAACGGATCATCTTCAAGGGACGGTTCCCCATGCGGGCGGGACGTTCCGGGTTGGACGCCGCGCGGGCCCGCATGCCGCGCAGCGTCCCTCGAGGAGGGGCCGGTTCAGATGCCCTGGCCGCCGGACACTTCGATCCGCTGGGCGTTGATCCAGCGATTGTCCTCGGACAGCAGGCTGGCGATCATCCGACCGATATCGTCCGGCAGGCCGACGCGGCCAAGCGCGGTCATGTCGGCGAAGACCTGGTTGATCTCCGGATTGTCCCGGACCGCGCCGCCGCCGAAATCGGTCTCGATGGCACCCGGCGCCACCGTGTTGACCGCGATCCCGCGGCTGCCCAGCTCCCTTGCCAGGTAGCGGGTCAGCACCTCGACGGCTCCCTTGACCGCCGAATAGACGGCAAAGCCGGGATAGGACACCCGGGTCAGGCCGGAGGACAGGTTCACGATGCGCCCGCCGTCCGCGATCAGCGGCAGCAGCGTCTGGGTGAGGAAGTAGACGCCCTTGAAGTGGACATCGACCAGCCGGTCGAACTGCGCCTCGGTCGTCTCGCCGATCGGGGTGAAGTCGCCATGGCCGGCATTGTTCACGAGATGATCGAACGTATCGCGCTGCCATGTCTCGCGCAGGGCGATCCGCAGGCGCTCGGCAAATGGCGCGAAGGCGGCGACGTCGCCAGTGTCGAGCTGCAGGGCAACCGCCCGGCGCCCCATTGCCTGGATCTCGGCGACCGCGTCCTGCGCGTCCTCCTGCCGACTCTGGTAGGTGAGGACGACCTCGCCGCCGTGGCGGGCGATGTTGAGGGCGGTGTTTCGACCTAGGCCGCGGCTGGCACCGGTAACGAGGGTGATCTTGGTCATCATCCAACTCCTCTGGCGTGACGTCCCCGATATCGGGCCAAGAGGCCGGCCGTTGTTGCCAAAAACCCGACGTTGTTTGCCTGATCCTCCAAAGCGAGTTCACGGAGCGATCCGTTCTGAGGTAGGAACAGGCATGGACGACTCCCTGCTCAAAGCCGTTCGCCGCTACACCGAGGCCCATGCCGAC
>NZ_DATMFZ010000146.1:0-4523 GCF_035556675.1 Geminicoccus sp.
CGGATGCTGGTCACGGCACCGTGAAGCCGAACCGACCGGGTGACCTGCTCGTACAGCTTCGCGTCGGTGGCGCTGTAGATCCGGCACATGGGGCTCTCCCTGAACGTCCTGTGGGAGGATAGGCTCGCCTCGAAGGAGAGCAAGCGCGCTGCTCCTGTACTGCGGACAGGATGGCCCCGACCGGGTCCCACAGGACACCGGCCGTACTTTTCAGTGGCAGTTTGCCGGTAATGGTCCGATCCTACGTACAAAAGTCGCATTTGGGATGATGATTTTGCTGGGCAGTTGGTCAATAGTGATCCGGCGATTTGAACGGCCCTGGCACTGGAGAAATCCTTTGCCGGCTGAAGACGAGTGCCATCATTCGCCTCGCGACGTGTGACTGCATCTGCCGCCGGGACAGGTTGCGGCCGATGGGTGCAGCAACGGCGGCTGGTGGTGCGGATCTCGTTGATGAACGAAGGAGGGACCGTGGCCGCAAGCAGGCCGGAACAGGGCGCCGGCCACGCCAACGAAGACCGGCGCGTGCTGATCGTCGAGGACAACTGGCTCGTGGCGATCGAGATCGAAGCCGCCCTGTCGGAGGCGGGCTACGAGGTGGTGGGTCTCGCCATGAGTGCCGATCAGGCGGTGCGGCTGTGCGGCAGCGAGCGGCCGGCAATGGTGCTGATGGACATCCGGCTCCAGGGGCGGCTGGACGGGGTGAGCGCCGCGGTCGAGATCCTGCAGCGCTACGGAATCCGTTCCGTCTTCGTCACCGCCTACGGCGATCCGGAAACCCGAGCCCGCGCCGAGGCGGCCCAGCCGCTCGGCTGGATCCTGAAGCCAATGGCGTGGAGCGAGCTCGGCCGGCGGCTGGAGCAGATCCGCGCTGCCAAGGCCTGAAGCCCATTCAGGTCAGTGCTGCGAAGGCCTCGGTCTTCCGGGTGGGGCCCGACACGATCAGGAGGTCGCCGCGCTCGACCACCGTCTCCGGGCGCGCATAGGTGAAGTCCTCGCGCGGCCGCTTCACCCCGACCACGGTGATCCCGTATTTCTGGCGCACCCCGGCTTCGGCCAGGGTGCGGCCGATGAGCGCGCGCGGCGCCCGGGTCTTCACGATCGCGAACCCATCGTCGAATTCGATGAAGTCGATCATCTTGCCGGTCACCAGATGGGCGACCCGCTCGCCCATCTCCGCCTCGGGATAGACCACGTGATGGGCACCGGTCCGCTCCAGGATCCGGCCATGATTGCGGCTGACCGCCTTGGCCCAGATGTCGCCCACGCCCAGTTCGCTGAGCGCCAGCACGGTCAGCACACTCGCCTCGATATGGGTGCCGATGCCGACCACCACATGATGGAACTCGTGGACCCCTAGGCGGCGCAGCACGTCGATGCTGGTGCAGTCGGCCTCCACCACATGGGTCAGCCGCTCCGCCCAGCGCTGCACCAGTTCGCCATTGGCGTCGATCGCCAGCACGTCATGGCCCAGTCGGACCAGGGATTCGGCCACCGCGCTGCCGAACCGGCCGAGGCCGATCACCGCCACGCCGTCGCCTTCGGGAATGATGGGGTCAGCCAATGATCGGGCGCTCCTCGGGATAGCGGAAGGGAACCTTGTGCTCGCGCAGGGCCAGGGCGGTTGCCAGCGTGACGGTGCCGACCCGGCCGGTGAACATCAGGGCGGTGATGAGCAACTGGCCGGCCGGTGACAGCTCCGCCGTCACCCCGGTTGAGAGGCCGACCGTCGCAGCTGCCGAGATCACCTCGAACAGCGCGTCGCGCACCCGGAGATCGGTCACCGAGAGCAGCAGAAGCGTGCCGATACCCACGGCCAGCACCGCGAACAGCGCCACGGTCACCGCCTGGCGCTGGGCATGAGCGGAGATGCGGCGATTGAAGGCGGTGGTGTCGGCTTGGCCACGGATCTCCGCGCGCGCCATCAGGCAGAGCAGCACGAAGGTGGTGACCTTGATGCCACCGGCGGTGCTGGCGCTGCCACCGCCGATCAGCATCAGGCCATAGCTCGCCAGCAGCGATTCCGGCTGCAGCATCCCGATCTCGACGCTGTTGAAGCCGGTGCTGCGCGTCATCACCGAGAGGAGCAGCGCGTTCACCAGGCGGTCGAACGGCTCCAGCCGGCCGAGCGTGGCCGCATTGCCCCATTCATAGAGCGCCATGATCACCGTGCCGCCCACCAGGAGGGTGACGGTGCCGGCCAGCGTGATCTTGGTATGGACCGACCAGCCCGCCGGCTGGCGCAATTCGTGGCGCAGCTCGAACAGGACCGGGAAGCCCAGCCCGCCGATCACCGCCGCGAGCATGATCGACAAGAGCATCACCGGGTCGCCGACGAAACTCATCAGGCTGTCCTGATAGGTCGAGAAGCCGGCATTGTTGAAGGCCGAGACCGTGTGGAACAGGCCGTGCCAGGCAGCCTCGCCCCATGGTTCGCCATGGTTGAGGTGCAGGTGGAGGATCAGGACCAAGGCAGTCACCGCCTCGACCACCAGCGTCGCCCGCAGGATCAGCCGCAGGATGCCGGTGACATCGCCCAGCGCCAGGCTGCGGGTCTCGGCCTGGGCGATCAGCCGGCTGCGAAACCGCATCCGCCGCGAGATCAGCATGCCCAGCAGCGTGGCGGAGGTCATGATGCCGAACCCGCCCAGCTGGAACAGGAGCAGGATCACGACCTGGCCGAACGGCGACCAGTAGCTGCCGGTGTCGACCACGATCAGCCCGGTCACGCAGGCGGCCGAGGTGGCGGTGAACAGGGCGGTGAGCAGGGGCGCACCGCCGGGGCCGGCCCGGGCCACCGGCAGCATCAGGAGCAGGGTGCCGACCAGCACCACCACCAGGAAGGCGAGGGGCACCAGTCGGGTTGGGTCCTGGATGCCCCGCATCATGGCGGACCGTTCGCCCGCCCCCTCAGATCCGGGTGCGCAGGTGGAACGACTTCGGCCGGGTCAGATGGTCGTAGGCCAGCCTGGACAGGGACACGCCGCGGCCGGTGTCCTTGACGCCGGTCCAGGCCAGCGCCGGGTCCAGATAGTCGCAGCGGTTCATGAACACGGTGCCGGTCTCGATCCGGTCGCCGATCCGCTCGGCCGCCTCCGGGTCCGAGGTCCAGATCGCCGCGGTGAGCCCGTAGGGGCTGTCGTTCATCAGCGCGATCGCCTCCTCGTCGCTCTTGACCTTCATCACGCCCACCACCGGGCCGAAGCTCTCGTCGCGCATCACGCTCATGTTGTGGTCGACCCCGGCCAGGACCTGCGGCGCGATGTAAGCGGAGCCCCGCTCGTCCATCGGGAACGACTTGGCATCGACCAGGGCGCGGGCACCCTTGGCGACCGCATCGGCGACCTGGTCGCGGACGAAGTCGGCGGAGCGGGCCTTGGCCATCGGCCCGATATTCACCTCGGGTAAGGTCGGATTGCCCAGGCGGTAGCCGGCGGCGAAGCTGACCAGCCCGTCGATGAAGGCGTCATAGACGGCCTCGTGCACATAGAGCCGCTCAATGCCGCAGCAGCACTGGCCGGAGTTGAAGAAGGCGCCGTCGCCCAGATTCTCGACCGCGTGCCGGATGTCCGCATCCGGGCGGACATAGCCCGGATCCTTGCCGCCCAGCTCCAGCGTCGTGGAGATGAAGGTCTCGCCCGCCGCCCGTGCGATCTCGTGCCCGCCGGCCACCGAGCCCGTGAAGCTGACATGGTTGACTTGGCCGGCGCGGATGATGCCCAGCGCGTCGGCATGGCCGGTATGCAGGTACTGGAAGACGCCCTCGGGCAGGCCGGCCTCCTTGAACGCCTGCGCGAACCGCTCCGCGGTGAGCGGCGTCTGCGCGCTGTGCTTCAGGATCACGGCGTTGCCGGCCAGGATCGAGGGCACCACCGCGTTGACCGCGGTGAGGTAGGGGTAGTTCCAGGGGGCGATCACGAACACCACGCCCACCGGCAGCTTGCGGATGAAGCGGGTGAAGCCCGGCTTGTCGTCGAAGCGAAGGTCGGCCAGCGCCTCGGGCGCGACATCCATCATGTAGCGCGCCCGCTCGGCAAAGCCGCCGAGCTCGCCCGGCGACTGGGCGATCGGCCGACCCATCTGCCACGTGATCTCTTCCGCGATCTCGGGCTTGTGCGCCAGCACCGCGTCGATGAACCGCCCGACCACCGCGATCCGCTCCACCAGCGGGACCTGTCGCCAGGCCGCCTGGGCAGCACGCGCCCGGTCCAGGGTCGCCTGGATCGCGGCGCCGTCCGCGAGCGGCCGCTCGACATAGACGGACTGGTCGACTGGGGAGATGGTACGCTGAATGGTCATGCTGGCCCGGGATCGATCTGGAGGCGGACAGGGCGCCATCCTAGCCGCGGGACCCGGCCGGCGCATCCCCGCCGTGCTTCGCCAGCCACCAGCCGCTCGCTGCGAGCAGGCTTGCCCTTCCCGACAAGGGGCGCTAACAACGCGGCCCGACGCGCCCGTAGCTCAGCGGATAGAGCGCTTGCCTCCGGAGCAAGAGGTCAGAGGTTCGATCCCTCTCGGGCGCG
>NZ_DATMFZ010000147.1:0-19397 GCF_035556675.1 Geminicoccus sp.
TCGTAGATCGGGATCCACCAGTTCAGCTGGGCCATCGGCGCCGAGTACCAGGTGTCCCGGTGCGGGTGGAAGGCGTAGCCCACGCCGGCGGTCAGATAGCCGTTGGAGGTCGCCAGGCGCAGCCGCGGCACGTCGAGGTAGGTCTCCTCCAGCGAGCAGCCGAGATCGGCCACCACGTCGCGGATCAGTTCCTTGGTGCGTGGATGGTGGATGAAGGCCGGCTTGAGCGGCCCTCCCAGTTCGACGAACTTCTCGACCGGCATGCCGAACTGGGCATGGGTCGGGTCATCGCCGAAGGTCTCCTCAATCATCGCCCGCGCGTGCTCGACCAGCTTCAGAGTAGACGGCCGCGGGGTGAAGACAAAGAGGTCTCCAGCATAAAGAAGCGGCCGCCGGTCGTCATCCGACAGATCCGACTCGTGGTAGATGACAGTCATGGTACCCACTCTGAGAATTCAAGTTGGCGCGCGTTTCGCGTCGCACTGCCGAAGGTGTTACCCTCCGCACCGTCACACTGCCATGACAGACCCGACACCTCACGCCTGACGCACGATGACGTGAACGTTCGTTACCAGTAACGAATGGCTGCAATGAAAAACTTCTTCTTCAGCAGCTGCAGACAAACTGGAACACCCGCACAACCTGCCGCTGATCATATTGTACTCGTGGAGCGGCTCAGGGACTTGCTGCCGTGTCACACCTGGATACTGCGATTGTGAAGCACCCTCTCGCTGGCGTGAACGTGAGTTGCCAATACGTATCCCTGGCGTGCCTGAAGCTTCACGTAGGCGCTACGCTTATCCTTCCCGGCAAGCAGCTGCACCCGGGGAGAGCAACGGGCGCCGTTCCGCATTCTGATAGGTGAGCAATGACGCAGCGTCCCGACCGCGAAGGAAACGGCCGGCCCCCCCTCGTCAGCGTCGGCATCCCGGTGTTCAACGGCGAGAATTATCTCGACGAGGCGATCCGTTCGGTGCGCAGCCAGACCCTGACGGACTTGGAGCTCGTGATCGCGGACAACGCGTCCACCGACCGGACCGAGCAGATCTGCCGGGACCACGCGGCAGAGGACCCGCGCATCGTCTACCTGCGCAACGAGCGCAACCTCGGCGCCATCCCCAATTACAACCGCACCTTCGACCAGGCGCGGGGCCGCTATTTCAAGTGGCTGGCCCATGACGACCGGATCCTGCCCGGCTATCTGGCCGCCACCACCGCGGCGCTGGAGGCGGATTCGAGCGCGGTCCTGTGCAACAGCCTCGTGGAGTATATCGGCCGCAACGGCCAGCGCCTCGCCAATTACGAGAGCGTGCTGGCCGATGCCGACCTGCCGAGCCCGTCCGCGCGCTTCGCCACGCTGGTGCTGCGCTCCCATTCGGTGGTCGACATCTTCGCGACCTTCCGCCGGGCCGCCTGGCTCGGCAACCGCAAGGGCAGCTTCCATGGCGAGGACCGGGCATTCCTGGCCTACATGGCCCTGAAGGGCCGGCTGATCCATGTGAACGAGCCGCTCAACCAGATGCGCGAGCACCCCAACCGATATACCCGCGCGGTGCGCAGCTCCCGCGACCGGCTGAGCTGGCACGACACCTCCAAGCGCGGCCAGCTCAGCTTCCCGACCCTGCGCCTGTTCGCCGAGTACGCCAAGATCGTCCGGAATGTGCCGATGCCGGCGGCCGAGCGCCGGCGCTGCCGCCTGGTCCTGGCTCGGTGGTGGTTCACCAACTACAACCTGATCCGTGCCGGCGTGGACCTGGCCTCGGTGGCGCTGCCGGAGCTGGTGAGCGTCGCCGAGAATGTGAAGACCCGGCTGCTCGGAGCGGCGCCCGGTCACACCTTTGTGGATGCGGATCGCCGGCTGGCCGGGGCCGAGCCCGATTCATCCGGAAAAAGCGACAAGTAACCGCTGTATAAACTCTGAAGCGACCAAAGTTTTTGGGCCACAGATCTGGCAAGATGGAAGACATCTTGCAGCCAATCCGGGAACAGGAGTAGTTGGCTTGGCCGGAGCCGCGCGACCATGCGCGGAATATTAGCAGGCGGTGCTCTCCGGTCGTGATCCGGCATGACGTGATCGGACTGGGCACGGCCACGGAGGATATGGGTCAGTGCGTGTCGTCATTCTCGGCTGCGGCGGGTTCGTCGGCAGCCATCTGCTCGACAATCTCCTGGGCGACGAATCCTACCTGATCGAAGGCTGGGACCCGGAGGACCGCAAGATCCGCGGCCACCTGGACAATCCGCGCTTCACCTTCCACCGCAGCGTCGCGAACTCGCCGGAAGCGCTGGTCGAGGTCGAGCGGGCCGTGCGGGAGTGCGACGTGGTGATCAACCTCGCCGCGATCTGCAACCCGTCCGACTACAACACCCGCCCGGTGAGCGTCATCCACGCCAGCCTGTTCGACGTCTATCCGGTCATCCAGCTCTGCGCGAAGTACCGGCGCTGGCTGGTCAGCTTCTCGACCAGCGAGGTCTATGGCCGCACGCTCGCCAGCTACCTGCCGGCCGGCACCTATGACGATCCCGACCTCTACGAGCTGCGGGAGGACGAGACCCCGCTGGTCATGGGGCCGATCCAGAACCAGCGCTGGTCCTATGCCTGCGCCAAGCAGATGGCCGAGCGGCTGGTCTATGCCCACCATGCCGAGGACGGCCTGCCCTTCACCATCGTCCGGCCGCTCAACTTCTTCGGCCCGCGCATGGACTATATCCCCAGCCGCGACGGCGACGGCGTGCCGCGCGTCCTGGCCTGCTTCATGGCGGCCCTCATGTCGGGCCAGCCGCTGCAACTGGTCGACGGCGGCCAGGCCCGGCGGACGATCGTCTCGATCCACGAGGCGGTGGACGCGATCCGGCGCATGCTGGAGCGGCCGGCCGCAGCACAGAACCAGGCGTTCAACATCGGCAACCCGCACAACGAGGTGACGATGGCCGAACTCGCCGACCTGATGCGCCGGACCTATGCGAAGATCACCGGCGACCGGCGATTCGACGACCACCCGATCGTGACGGTGCCGGCCGAGCGGTTCTACGGGCCCGGTTACGAGGACTGCGACCGGCGCATGCCCGACATCGGCAAGGCGCAGCGTCTGCTGGGCTGGACCCCGACCATGACGCTGCCCGAGATCCTGCTGGAAACGATGCGCGCCTATCACGAGGCCTATGCCGTGCCGGAGGCGGTCTGAGCCTGGCTTCAATTCGGCAGCCAGGCTTCCTATAGTCGGTACGGGTGCCGGTCCCGCACCGCGACCGGCGGAACGACGATGGTCTGCCCGATGCCCGTCCCCAGTCCCGAGCGCCTTTCCGTCGGCAACATCCGGATCGGCGGCCAGCGCTACCAGCTCGAGATCGATCCGGACGAGACCGCCAGCGGCGAACGCTACGAATATTTCCTGAACATCATCCGCCGCCTGGTCCGCGAGCATGGCATCACCGGCCGGCGCTGGTACATCACCTATGACGGCAAGCACGACATCCCCGACCTGGACGGGGACTGCGTCGTGTTCATGTATGGCGAGGAACGCTCGCTCACGCCCTGGCGCTACGAGCGGGCCGGGCTGATCCTCAAGGCCTACGGGATGCGCCCGCAGCCCGTGGAGCCGTTCCGCGCCGACCTGCCCTGGATGCTCGACCGGACCCGGGTGGCGCGCAACCGGCTGCAGGACCTGCGCATCGTGCGGCGGATCGGGCCCGGCCGGCACCAGGCGGTGCAGGCGCGTACCCTGCCCATCCCGCTGGGCTATGCCCGCCAGCACGAGCTGCCGGTCAAGCCGATCGCGGAGCGCCCGCACCTCATCTGGTTCGCCGGCAGCCTCGACAATGCTGCAGTCGGCCGGTTCTCGCTCTATCCACGCCTAGCCAACCTGCCCAAGCGCCGCGCCCGCCAGGAGATGGTCGCCAATCTGCGCCGGCTCCAGGCGTTCCACCCCGACTGGCCGATCTCCTTGCAGGTCAACCAGACCTACCAGGCCGGGCCGAGCGATCCCGGCGACGCCTATGCCCGCCGGCTGATGGACACGCGGATCTGCGTGGCACCGCGCGGCACCACGCCCGAGACCCACCGCTTCTTCGAGGCGATGCGTGCGGGCTGCGTGGTGATCTGCCAGCCGCTGCCCGATTTCTGGTTCTACCGCTCCGCACCGGCGATTCGGCTGAAACGCTGGTCGGAGCTGGAGGCGGCGGTGGAGGCGCTGCTGGCGGCACCGGCACGGCTGGAGGAACTGCACCTGGCCAGCCGGCGCTGGTGGGAGGAGGTGGCGGGCCCGAGCGCCATGGCGCGCACGATCGCGGCGATCCTGAACGGCCAGACCAGCGTCGCCGAGGTGGCGGCCCGGCCCTGACCCGTTCTGGCCGGCTCAGCCGCCTTCGGGCGGGTCGGTGAGCTGGATCTCCATCGTGCAGCCGACCCCCGTCCTCGCGAAGTCGAGCCTGACCCCGCCGCCCAGCTGCGGCCCCAGCCAGCGCTGGATCAGGCGGGTGCCGAAACCCTGGCTGGTCGGCGGGGACACAAGCGGTCCGCCGCTCTCCTGCCAGCGCAGCCGGAGCCGCGGCTCCCGGCCGCCGATCACCTGCCAGTCGATCCGGACCCGGCCCTCCGGGACCGAGAGGGCGCCGTACTTGCTGGCATTGGTCGCAAGCTCGTGCAGCGCCATGCCGACGCTCAGGGTCAGGCGTGCCGGCAGGCGCACGACCGGGCCCTCGATGGCAAAGCGCCCGCCGGTCCGCTGCTCGTAGCCGAACGGTTCCAGGGCCTGGGCCACGATCAGGTCCACCCGCGTGCCCTGCCACTGCCCGCGCATCAGCAGTTCGTGCGAGCGGGCCAGGCTCGTCAGCCGCGCCTCGATCCGCTCCTGCACGCTCCGCTCCACCTTGGCGTTGCGCAGGGCCTGCATGACGATCGCCTGGACGATCATCAGCGAGTTCTTGATGCGGTGGCTCAGCTCGTCGGACAGGGTGCGCAGGTCGGCTTGGTGCTCCGCCTCCCGGCGGCGCTGGGTGGCGAACGCCTGGCCCATCCGGTGCAGGGCACGTCCGATCTCGCTGAACTCGTCCCGCCCGGTGGGCGGATCAGGCGGGTCGGGTGGATCGGCGCTCCAGCCTTCCGCCGCGCGCAGGAGGCGGTCGACCGGACGACGGATGAACAGGCGGGCACCGATCGCCACGCCCAGCGTCATCACGACCAGGCCAGCCGACATGATGGCCAGCGTGCCCATGGTCGCCCGGTCGACATCGCGGAACAGCGTCTCCGTCGCGATGCCGGTGCTCACGTAGAGCCCCTCCGGCGACAGTGCCACCGGGACATAGGAGATCAGGCGCATCGTGCCGTCCTGGCTCCGTGCCTCCTCCGTGCCCGGCAGCGCGCCATGGACCCAGTCCTGGTACGCTTCGGGAATAGGCGTGCCGACGAACCGCTCCGGCAGCGGGGTGCGCGCCAGGATCACCCCGTCCCGGTCGGCGATGGTGACGGCACTCCCCCGGGCCAATGGCCAGTTGCGCAGCTCGTTGTTGAGATGGAACAAGCTCAGGCTCGCGGCCACGACGCCGAGCGGCCTGCCGGCGGCGTCGTGCAGCGGCAGGGCGAACGGCAGGATCGCCTTGGCAGGTCCGGCCTCGGTATAGGCGCCCACCACGAAGTCGTTCGCCCGCAGCGCCTCCTGGCGCAGCGCCACGCTGTTCAGGCCGGCGGCACGGTCGCCCATGCCGACGCAGTGCCGCTGCCCTTTTAGGTCGAAGACGGCGAGCGCATCGACACCCAGCACCCGGTCATCCAGCAGCTCGTCCAGATAGGCGATGCAGGCGGCTTGGTCGAACTGGCGGACCCGGGGCGCCGCGGCAACGGCCCTGAGCAGCGCCTTCATGCCGTCGACCATGCGACTGATCTCGGCTGCGGCCTGCTGGGTCTGGCGGGTGACCGTCTGGCGCGCCTCGGTCTCGCGCGCGGTGCGCAGCTGCAGATGCAGGACGAGCACCACAACCGCCATCGGCAGGAAGGACAGCAGCCCCAGCAGGATCAGCCGCAGCCTGAGGGTCATCAAGTCGCTCCGGCGCGGCAGGGTAGCCGATCACCCCGGACGGGCAGCGTTCCCTTAAGCCGAACGGCACGGGAAGGGCCGGATACCCCTCCCATGCCGCTCCCGTCATCGTTCTCGGGCAGAAACCCGACCGTCAGAAGTCGAAGTCGTCGATGTTGCTCTTGTCGAACACGAAGGGCGGCCCGAGCAGGATCTCGGAACCGTTGACCACCTGGAGCTTGCCGAGCTTGCCGGCCTCCAGCTCGGTCGAGCCAGGCTTCAGCTTGCCGTCGGCCGCGGCGCGGGCGGCATAGACCGCGGCATAGCCGAGATCGACCGGGTTCCACAGCACCACCGACTTCACGCAGTCGGCCTTGACGTAGGGCCGCATCGCGTTCGGCGTGGCCAGGCCCACCACCGCGATCTTGCCGCACATGCCGGCCTGGGTCACCGCCTCGGCCGCCGCCGGGGTGGCGATGCTGGTCATGCCGAAGATGCCGTCCAGGTCCTCGCCATACTTGTTGATCAGGGTGGAGGCTTGGTTGAAGGACAGGATGTTGTCCTCCTGCGCCTCGACCGTCTCCAGCCATTTCATGTTCGGGTAGCACTGCGCCGCATAGGCGCCCATCTCGGCGATCCAGCGGGCCTGGTTCGGCGTGGTGAAGGTGCTGGTGACGATCGCGAACGAGCCGTCCTCGCCGATCTCCTTGGCGATGTTGTCGATCAGCGACTTGGCAACGCCGTTGAACTCAGCCTGGTTGACGAACCACTCGCGCGAATCCGGCGTCGAGTTGCTGTCGTAGCCGATCACGTTGATGCCGGCTTCCAGGGCCTTCTTCAGCACGGGCGCGATCGCGACCGTGTCGTTGGCGGCGAACAGGATGCCGTCCACCCCCCGGGTGATGTAGTTGTCGAGGAAGGTGATCTGCTCGTCGATATTGGCCTTGGTCGGGCCGTCCGTGGTGACCTCGACGTTGCCGAGTTCCTTGGCGGCTTCCTGCATGCCCTTGGTGGTGGCGCCGAAATAGCCCACACCGATCAGCTTGGGGATGTCGATCAGGGTGATCGGCTTGCCTGCCCGATCCGGGGCATTGGTCGGCTGGGCACCGTCATAGTCCTTGGCGGCGACCGTACCGGGCGTGCCGTCGCAGGCGAGCGGCGAGGTCGGCAGGTCGTCGCCGCCATCCCACGCGCTCTGCGCCATGGCGCTGGTCGAGCCGAGCAGTACGCCCAGGCCCAACAGGGTGAACAGGGTCTTCTTCATCGCTATTCTTCTACCTCCCTCGGATCGACGAGACGAAATCAATGCTCAGCGCCGCGCTGCCTGCGCAAGAGGTCGCTCAGCAGGATCGACAGGATCAGGATGACCCCGATCACCACGATCGTGCCGTCGCCCTTCACCCCCGACAGCGCCAGCCCGTTCTTGAGGAGCTGGATCAGCACCACGCCAAGGGCGGTGCCCAGGATCGTGCCGGTGCCGCCGAAGATGCTGGTCCCGCCCAGCACCACCGCGGTGATCACGTCGAGCTCCAGGCCGGTGCCCATGTCGGAACGGGTGGTGCTGACCCGGGACACGAACACCCAGGCGGCGAGCCCGGCCATCAGGCCGGACATGGTGTAGATCGCGATCTTGATCCGATCGACCGGGATCCCGGAGAAGCGCGCCGCCACCTCGTTGTTGCCGATCGCGTAGAGCGAGCGGCCGAACGTGGTGTAGGTCAGGACGATGGCGCTGATCACGAAGAAGAACAGCAGCAGCCAGATCTGGGTCGGCACGCCCCAGAGCTCCCCCTGGCCCAGGCCGAAGAACCAGTCCGGGTAGCCCCGCACCGAGCGGGCCTGGCTGATCCCTTCCGCCAGCCCCCGGTACAGCGCCAGGGTCGCGAGCGTCATGATCAGCGGCGGCACGCCGACGCGGGTGATGAACCAGCCGTTCACGAAGCCGGCCAGCGCACCCATCAGGATCGCCAGCGCGATGGCCGCCCCCAGCGGCAGGCCGAGCTTCTGCCAGAACACGCCCAGCAGGATCGCGCACAGGCCCATGATCGAGCCCACCGACAGGTCGATGCCGCCGGTGATGATGATGAAGGTCATCGGCAGGGCCATCAGCCCGACCTCGACCAGCAGGCGGCCCTGGTTCAGCAGGTTGCCGGTGGTCAGGAACTGCTCGGAGCGGAACGCCAGCACGGCGATCGCCGCGATCAGCACGAACAGCAGGATCACCTCGTGGCGCTTCAGGCCGGCGTAACGGTCCTGGTGGCCGGGGGCCGCGACTGCGGATGCCATGCGCGTCACCTCGGTCAGCGATGCCGCGCGCGCTTCCTGCGGCGCGCGAGGTCGGCCAGCACGGTCAGCAGGATCAGGAGACCCTGGACGGCGCGCAGCCAGTAGGGGGAGACGTTGATGAAGACCAGCGACGAGCCGATCGCCGCGATCAGGATCGCCGCCAGGGTCGAACCGATCACCGTGCCGGTACCGCCCAGGATGCTGACCCCGCCCACCACGGAGGCGGTGATCACGGTCAGCTCCAGGTTCGGCGGCACGGTGGACTGGATCACCGAGAGCTGGGTGGCGAACAGGATCGCGGCCACCCCGGCGAAGAAGCCGTGGATGACGAACACGATGAACACGGTGCGCGCCCGGTCGATGCCGGCCAGGCGCGCCGCCTCGGCATTGCCGCCCACCGCATAGATGGAACGGCCGAAGCCGGAATAGCGCATCCAGAAGGCGGCCAGTGCGGTGAGCACGATCATGAACCAGACCGCCATCGGCACGCCCAGCGGGCGGAGCTGCGCCAGATGGTAGCCTTCCGGCAGGTTGTTGATCCACGCCCCCTCGGTGACGCTGATGAGCCCGCCCTTGAGGATCGAGAGCATGCCGAGCGTCACCACGATGGATGGCACCCGCAGATAGGCCACCAGCCAGCCGCTGACCGCCGAGATCGCCATGCCCGCCAGGATCGGCAGGGTCCAGGCCAGCCAGAGCGGCAGGCCGCTCACCGCGATCGTGCCCGAGATCGTGGCGAGCACGCCGATCAGCGAGCCCACCGACACGTCGATATTGCCGGACACGATCACCATCGACATGCCGATCGCGGCCACCGCGATATAGGCGTTGCCCAGGAAGATCGTGGACAGGTTGTTGGCGGACAAAAAGCGCTGGTTGTAGGCGCCGACCGCCACGAACAGCACGACGATCGCGATCAGCAGGATGCCTTCCTGGCTGAACACGAAGCGGCGCAGCCGGCTGCCGGCGGACGAGCGGGCGGGAAGCGCCATGGTGGCGGCCATGTCAGGCGGCCCTTTCCTGCTGGGCGGAGCGCATCATGGCAGCGGCGATCCGTTCCTGGGTCGCTTCCGCCCGGTCGAACCCGGCGACGATGCGCCCTTCCCGCATGACCAGCACCCGGTCGCTCATGCCCAGCACTTCCGGCAGCTCGCTCGAGATCATCAGCACCGCCATGCCCTGTGCCGCCAGCTCGCTCATGATCTTGTGGATCTCGGCCTTGGCACCCACGTCGATGCCGCGGGTCGGCTCGTCCAGGATCAGGATGCGCGGCCTGGTCGCCAGCCACTTGGCCAGCACCACCTTCTGCTGGTTGCCGCCGGACAGCTTGCCGACCACCTGGTCCATGCTGCTGGCCCGGATCTTGAACCGCTCGATGTCGCGCCGGGCCAGCTCCTGCTCCCTGCCCCGGTCGATGAAGAAGAACCGTGCCAGCTCCTTGAGCACTGCGAGCGACACGTTGTGCCGGATCCGCATCGGCCGGATCAGGCCCTGGGTGCCGCGGTCCTCGGGCACATAGGCGATGCCCAGCCGCTTGGCGTCGGCGGGGCTCTTGATGGTGACCGGCTGGCCGTCCACCAGGATCTGCCCGGCACTGGCCGGCGTCACCCCGAACAGGATCTGCGCCAGCTCGCTGCGCCCGGAGCCCACCAGCCCGGCCAACCCCACGATCTCGCCGGCGCGCAAGGTGAGGCTCGCCTCTTCCACCGTACCCGGATAGGCGACATTCTTCGCCTCCAGCACGACCTTGCCCGGGTTGGCGGTGCGGTGCGGGTAGAGCTGGTCGATGGTCCGGCCGACCATCATCGAGATGAGCTGCGGCTCGGTGACATCCTTCACCGCATGGGTCCCGACATACTCGCCGTCGCGCAGCACGGTGACCCGGTCGGCGAGATCGAAGATCTCCACCAGCCGGTGGCTGATATAGATGATGCCCACGCCCCGCTCGCGCAGCCGGCGCACGATGCCGAACAGGCGCTCGACATCCGCCTCGGTGAGCGCCGCGGTCGGCTCGTCCATGATCAGCACGCGCGCGTTCATCGACAGCGCCTTGGCGATCTCGACGCGCTGGCGGTTGCCGACCGAGAGCGCCCCCACCGGCGCGTCGGGGTCCAGGTCGTGGATGTCCAGCGACTGGAGGATCTCGGCGGTGCGCGCCCGGGTCTGGTCCCAGTCGATGCCGCCCCAGGACAGCCTGGGCGCATGGCCCATGAACACGTTCTCGGCGACCGAGAGCTCGGGGAACAGCAGGAGCTCCTGGTAGATCGCGGCGATCCCGGCAGCCTGGGCCTCCTGCGGGCTGCCGAAGTCCACCGGCCGGCCGTCGACCTCCATTCGGCCCTCGTCCGGCCGGTGCACGCCGGACATCACCTTGATCAGGGTGGACTTGCCGGCCCCGTTCTCGCCCAGCAGCGCATGGACCTCGCCCGGCCGCACGTCGAAGCTGACCCCCCGCAGCGCCCGCACGCCCGGGAACGACTTCACGATGCCTTCCAGGCGAAGCAGGGGTACCGCTGCCGTCATCGTACCGGCCCGGCCGCCAGAAATGCTTCGCCCGTGTGCGCCCGCCCGATTAGTCGGATCATTGGCCCTCCCGTTTGCCGGACCTTTGGGCAGCTTGCCGGACCCGTCAAGGGAATCGAGTGGTCGGACGGCTTGTGCGCAGGATCGCATTTGCGGCAAATGCCCCGCAATTTGTATGGAGCCGCGTACCATGCATTTCCTGCCGCTCTCCCGCCGCGTCTTCATCGCCGGCGCCATGGCCATGGCGCTGCCGGGCCGGGCCGATGCCGAGGACGGCCCGGTGAGCCCGGTCGACGAGCTCGACCCGGTTCTGCAGAACGCGCTCACCCCCTGGACCGGCGATCTCGACGAGATGGCGGCGCGCGGCTTCATCCGGGTGGCGGTGCCGTTCGGACTCGCGACCTGCTTCTTCGATGGCCCTCACCAGATGGGCCCCACCTATGATCTGCTGGTGGAGTTCGAGAAGTCGCTGCGCACGCAGCTGGGCAAGCGGGGCAGCGAGGTCACGCTGGTGATCCTGCCGACCTCGCGCGCCGACCTGTTCCCCGCGCTGAACGAGGGGCTGGCCGACATCGCCGCCGGCAACCTGACGATCACGCCCGAGCGCGCGGCCGTCGCCGACTTCTCCATCCCGTTCCGCGACGACGTGCGCGAGGTACTGGTGACCGGACCCGCCGCACCGGCGGTCCACCAGGCCGAGGACATGCTGGGCACGCCGGTCCATGTGCGGCGCTCGTCCAGCTTCTTCGAGCATCTGGAGGAACTGAACGCCCGGCGGGTGGCCGACGGGCTGGAGCCGTTTCCGGTCGTGGCGGCGGACGAGCACCTGCAGGTCGAGGACCTGCTGGAGATGGTCAATGTCGGCCTGATCCCCGCCACGATCGCCGACGACCCGGAAGCCAACTACCTGGCGCAGGTGCTGGACCAGATCACGGTGCACCAGGACATCGCGCTGCGGGAGAACCAGCAGATCGCCTGGGCAGTGCGCAAGGACAGCCCGAAGCTGCGCCGGGCGATCGACCGGTTCATGCAGGAGCATGCCAAGGGCACGCTGCTCGGCAACGTCATCATCCGCAAGTATCTCGACAACATCAAATGGATCCGCAACGCCCTCTCCCCGGAGGACCAGGAGCGGCTGCGCGAGGTCGCGCAGTTCATCAGGATGTATGCGGACGAGTATTCGTTCGACTGGCTGATGATCATGGCCCAGGCCTATCAGGAGTCCGGGCTGGACCAGTCCAAGCGCAGCCCCGAGGGGGCGATCGGCGTGATGCAGATCCTGCCGGCGACCGCGGCCGACCGGAATGTCGGCATCGAGAACATCCACCTGCTCGAGCCGAACATCCACGCCGGCGTCAAATATCTGCGCTTCCTGCGCGACCGCTATTTCAGCGACCCGGAGATCGCCGGGCTGGACCAGCTCCTGTTCGCATTCGCCGCCTACAATTCCGGGCCGCGCAACGTGGCGCGGGCACGGACGCGCGCGGCGAAGTCCGGCTTCGATCCGGACATCTGGTTCAACAATGTCGAGATCGCCGCCGGCCGGGCGATCAGTCGCGAACCGGTGACCTATGTCCGCAACATCTACAAATACTATGTCGCCTACCGCCTGATGACGATCTGAGCGCGCGGCGTACGATCCGGATCGCCGCCCTGGTCCCGCGCCGGCCAGGCCGAACCCTATGCTGAAGATCACTGCCCGGCCGTCGCGTCCTGCTATCCAGGCACGACTTCTCTTCCGGAAATACCCGGCGAGAACATGCGGATGGATATACTCATGCCACGCGCGATCGAAGTCATTCTCGGCAATCAGTGGTTCGGCTATCTGGCCCGGGCCGTCCTCACCTCGATGTTCTGGATGAGCGGCCTGGCCAAGCTGCTCGACTTTTCCGGTGGCGTCGCCGAGATGAGCCATTTCGGCCTGGAGCCGGCAGTGGCCTACAATACCGTCGTGCTCCTCGTGCAGCTGGCGGGATCGGCGCTGATCATCCTGAACCGCTGGACCTGGCTGGGTGCCGGCATGCTCGCGGTGTTCACCCTGCTGACCATCCCGATCGCCCATCATTTCTGGACGATGGAAGAGCCGTTCCGCACGCTCGAATTCTATGTGGTGATGGAGCACATCACCGTGGTGGGCGCGCTGATGGTGGTCGCCTGGGCATCCACGCTCGAGCGCGCCCCGGCCCGTCCCGCCCTGCAGGACGGGCCGATCGAGCCGTCACTCAGTCGCCGGCAGCGGGCCGAGGTCGAACAGGCCGGCCTCGCTTAGGGCATCGGCCGCCCCGTCATTGTCCGAGGCCAGGACCAGCCTCCCGTCCGGGAGCTGGGCCAGGCCCTCGATCTTCTCGATCGTCCAGCCATGGGTCCGCTGCAGCACCGGCAGCACGTCGAACGCCGTGCTCTTGGTCAGCAGCGGCAGATCCTGGCCGATCGGGGCCGGCGTCACCCCGTGCAGGTCGACCACGGTCACCTTCTTCACGGCCGCCCCCGGCCCACCCTGGTTGTCCCGCTCGATCAGGGCCAGGCGGCCGTCGGCCAGGGCCGTCACCTCGGACAGGCCGACCCAGCCCTTGCCGGCCGGCGCGTCCAGCGGATAGCGGGCAAAGCTCCATTCCCCACTCGCAGGAGTATAGAAGCCGAGCTTGGCCTCGTTCGCCGCATCGTCCTTCCAGGGCCGCTGGATCGCCACCACCACGCGCTGGCTCCCGCCCTCGCCGGTCACGGTGACGCCCTCGAAGCCGAACCGGATCGCCTGGCCGGCCACTTCCTCCGGCAGGGCGATCTCCTGCCGCACCGCGCCGTCCGCCGCCACGTCGAGCAGCAGGTTTTCGGTCGGGTTCTCCGCCCGCTCCGTGTTGCCCTCGGACACCAGCCAGAAGCCGCCCTCCGGCTTCAGCGCGATCCCTTCCAGGTCGTAATGGACCGGCTGCCCGTCCTTCGTCACCGTGATCGCGCGGGTGATCACCGCCGGCCGCTGCGACGGGTCGATCTCGAAGATCCTGGCACTGGCATAGAAACCGTCCGACACCGCGAACAGCCGGCCATCCCCTGCCGCCGCCAGCCCCGACAGCGCGCCGAACCCGATCGGTGCCCCGTCCACCTCCGCCGACACGATGCTCGGGAAGGACGTAGCCTCCGCACCATACTGGTAGATCATCACGTTCGAGCGGACCGCGTCCTCGGCCGAATCCGTCTCCGCCGCGACCACGAACAGGTTGCGCTCCGGGATCGCCAGCAGCCCCTCCGGCCCGACCCCGGTCGGCAGGACCTGGCGGAATTCCGGTGCCGTGTCCCTGCCCATGTCGGCGAACACGGTCACCATGCTGGCCCGCTCGGAGCCCACGAAGATCAGTTCCTCGCCGCCGAACGTGCCGATCTCGATGCCTTCCGGCTCGTTGCCCTTCGCCTTGGCGCGTTTGGCCGGGTACATGCCGTGCCGGATCGCGACATGCTCCAGCAGGCTGCCGCTGTCGTAGAGGACCTCGCCCGCATCGTCGAACACGGTGAAGCCGCGCGAGCCGCCCTGCCAGTCGCCCTCGTTGGCGGTCACCAGCCGGCCGCCCGACAGCCAGCCGACCGCATCCGGCTCGCGCGGCACTGCTTTCAGGCTGCCGATGGGCTCGATCAGCGCCTCCTCGGAGGTCGGGATCCGGTCGAGGTCGACGCTCCCGGCGGGGAAGTGCCCGGTGACCTTGCTGCTGGCGAGGTCGACCAGGGCAATGTGGTTGTTCTCCTGCAAGGTGACGGCGGCGACACCGGCCTCGTTCACGTCGACGAACTCCGGCTCCGGGTCGTCCGGCACCACCGCAGCCAACCCGGCCAGCTCGACCTTGCGGGCGCTCTCGCAATTGCCGGGCACCCCGTCCTCATCCAGGTCCAGGATCGCCAGGTATCCGGCCGGGAGCTGCGGGATCGCCCCGTCATTCACGTCCTCGTCGCGCTCGTTCTCGATCGCCAACGCCAGGAACCTGCCGTCCCGGCTGGCCGCCACCGAATCCGGCTGGCCGCCCACGTCGCAGCGCGCCACCACCTCCCGGGTCGCGAGATCGACCACCGCGACATGGCCGGACGGTGTAGTGTAGCTCTCCGACGTGTTCACGCCGACCAGCGCCACCTTGCCCACCGTGGTGACCGAGGTCGGCTCGCCGTCCATGGCCACGGCCCCCAGGGGCCTGGGCGACTTCGGGTCGGTGATGTCGATGAAGCCCAGCTGCCCGTTCGGGCTGTCGCTGTAGATCAGGGTCATGCCGTCCGGCGTCGCGGCGATGATCTCCGCGGCCGTCTCCGTCGCAGGGTCGACGCCGTCCGGCAGGTTCTCGAACACGGGGAAGGTCGCCACCCGCTCGAAATAGGCGGCCGAGGCCGGTGCTGCCGCCAGCACGATGGCGCCGGCCGCGCCAACCATCAGTTGCTGCCTCAAGGCCCTCATGCCCGATCCCTCGCACGACGCTGAAGAAAATCCATTGCTGTGCGGGGTTTTGATCCGGGGGCGGGACAGGCGCATGACCGTCCGGCGACAGCACCGCGACAGCCCGCATGGGGCGCCGTCTGGACAAGGTCCCTGCGAAGGCATAGCCCTTCGCCCGATCCGCCTGTTGTCGGGAGCGAGGGAGCCGATGAGCCAGAAGCCCAGCAATCTCCACATCGATGGCCAGCGCTTCTGGGATTCGCTTATGGAGATGGCGAAGATCGGCGCCACGCCCAAGGGCGGGTGCAACCGCCAGACCCTGACCGACCTGGACAAGGAGGGCCGCCTCCTGTTCCAGCGCTGGGTCGAGGCCATCGGCTGCACGGTCGAGGTCGACGAGATGGGCAACATGTTCGCCCGTCGCCCGGGCAAGCGGGACGACCTGCCGCCCGTGGTGATCGGCAGCCATCTCGACACCCAGCCTACCGGTGGCAAGTTCGACGGGGTGGCCGGCGTGCTGTGCGGCCTGGAGGTGCTGCGCACCCTGCACGATGCCGGCTACGAGACCGACCATCCGGTGATGGTGGTGAACTGGACCAACGAGGAAGGCTCGCGCTTCTCGCCGGCCATGCTGTCCTCGGGCGTGTGGGCGGGCGTGCTCGACCGTGACTGGGCCTATGGGCTCAAGGACCGGGACGGCAAGGTCTTCGGCGAGGAGCTGGCAAGGATCGGCTTCAAGGGCGACAAGCCCTGCCGGCCGGCCGACTGGAAGTGCCATTTCGAGCTGCATATCGAGCAGGGCCCGATCCTGGAGGCCGAGGACAAGCAGATCGGCGTGGTCACCGGCGTGCAGGGCATCCGCTGGCTGGACGTGACCATCACCGGCAAGGAGAGCCATGCCGGCTCGACCCCGATGCCGCGCCGCCAGGATGCGCTGGTGGCGGCGTCCAAGGTGGTCATCGCGCTGGACGAGATCGCCCGCAAATACCCGCCGGCCGCGGTCGCGACGGTGGGCGAGATCAAGATCGCCAAGCCGTCGCGCAACGTGATCCCCGGCGAGGTCTGGTTCTCGGTCGACCTGCGCCATCCCGAGACGGCGACCGTGGACGCGATGGAGCGGGACCTGCACGCCGCGGTCGAGGCGGCCTGTGCCCGCGACGGGCTGCCGTTCCAGGTCGAGCGGCTCTGGGATTCCCCGCCGGTCCAGTTCCACCCGGACTGCATCGCCGCGGTCGAGAACGCCGCGCAGGAGGCCGGCTACCGCCATCGCCGCATCGTCAGCGGCCCCGGCCACGACAGCGCCTATACCGCGCGCAAGGTGCCGACCTCGATGATCTTCATCCCCTGCAAGGACGGCCTCTCCCATAACGAGGAAGAGTCCGCCAAGCCCGAGGACCTGGCGGCGGGCTGCGAGGTGATGCTGCGCGCGGTGCTGACCATGGCGCAGGCGAGCTGACGGCCGGGTCTGCCATCAGGCGGGACATTGCCGGCCTCGCCAGGACGCCGGTCATCGGGTCCGACGCCCCGACAACCGGCGTCCTGGCACCGGCCGGACCTGCTCAGTGACGCCGACGGCTCATGGTGGTCGCGCGCATTCCGGCTATCATCTCGTTGGGGGACAAGGGATCCAGGCTGCGGAGGAGCGCCCGCAGGCGCGCGGCCTTGGGCCCGCCTCCGCCCAGGGTCTCGGCCACTTGGCGCAACAGATCGGCATTCCGGCGCGAGAGCCGCGCCGGAATGCCGATCAGCTGTCCGGCCAGCACGTCTGCCGGATCCAGAACGGCTCCGCCATGACGGCCAGCTGGCGCATCGGGCTGATCTTGAGAACTTGCCGGTAGCGCGGATGGACCACCGGGCCATGGTGCAAGGCCGGTGCGCTGCATCTCGTCCACCCTGGCGCTAGCGACATCACACTGTTCCGGCTCCACCGGAAGTCGAGGCTTCCAATGTTGTGCCGCCATTCCAACCTCCTCCAGCAACGGGAGGAAACTAGCCGGGAAATGCGCAGATAGCGGTCCGGTAGCGTACCAACCTCCAGAAGGCGGGGCTTCAGCTCGCCACACCACGGCCGAGCAGCCGGAGGTACTCTGCATCCACCACGCGGTAGCACTCGCAGGCCGCGGCCTCCAGGCCGGCCCGGTCGAGGATGGTGATGCGGCCGCTGGCGTAGCGGATCAGGTCCGCCTTCTGCAGCGCCCCGGCCGCCAGGCTGATGCTGGCACGACGGACACCCAGCGTTGTGGCCAGGGCTTCGTGGGTCATCGGCAACTGGTCGTCGTCGCTGCGGTCATGCGCCATCAGGAGCCAGCAGATCAGCCGCTGCTCGATCGGGTGGTGGCGGTTGCAGGCGACCAGCTGGCCGACCTGGGTCATGAGCGCCAGCGCGAAATGCATCAGCAACTGCTGCAGCGACGGGCAGGCGCGCAGCGCGTCCTGCGCATGCTGGGCGTCGAGCCGGATGCCGGAGCCGGCCCGCTGCACCATGGCCTCGACGATGGAGCGGTCGGAGCCGAGCAGGAGCGGCGTGCCGATCATGCCTTCCCGGCCGACCATCCCGATATCGACCGTGCTGCCGTCCTGCAGGGCCATCAGCAGGGAGATCCAGCCGCTCTCGACGAAGTAGAGCGCCCCGACCGGCTCGTTCGGATGCTGGAGAAGCTGCCGAGCCGGCAGGTCGACAAGCACCAGAAAGGGCTCCAGGGCTGCGAACTCTTCGGCCGGAAGCATGGTCAGCAGGTGGTTGCGGACAGCCGACTGCTTCAGCGCCATGGTACGCTCACCCGCCTCGCCGATGGCCGTAAACGGTTTCCTCGCCCGCAGTCCGGCACCCGGCGGGGGAGGTTGGTACGTTATCGCACAAAATGGGCAGTGACGGCAGGATGATGATCATGCATGACGGCCATGCTTCGGCGTCCTCGCTTACCCATGAAGAGCGGGCGTTCCTCTTGCGGCATCTGTCTTCTGCTTTGCCTGCCGGTGATCACCTCTGGCGGGATGGCGCACATGATTGCCGGCTCGGCAGCAAGGCGCTGGCCTTTCCCGGCTGACACTCCTTGGATGCACTGCTTCACCGGCGCTGCCGGCATGACGACCCGTGCAGCCCGGGCGACCCGGCCTGGGCAGTGCCGGTACCGGTCGCGCGGCGGGTGCGCACATCAGGGAGAAGAACGGGATGCAAGTCGCCGACCTGGTCCTGCCCGTATTCGCCATCATCGTGACTGGCTGGCTGGCGGGGCAGCTCCGCTACCTCTCCCGCAGCCTGGCCGACGGCCTCGTGCATTTCGCCTACAACATCGCGATGCCGGCCCTGCTGTTCGTCACGGTCGCCCGGGAGCCGGCACGCAACCTCCTGGAGTGGCGCTTCCTGCTGGCCTTCGGCGGCGGCTCCTTCCTGTGCTTCGCGCTGGTGTTCCTGGCGGTCCGCATCGGCCGGGCCCGGGATCTCGCCAGCAGCACGATCCACGGCATGACCGCGGCCATGACCAATACCGGCTTCGTCGCCCTGCCGATCCTGCACGCCATCTACGGCCAGCCGGCGGTCCTGCCCGCGGCGATCGCCACCGTGTTCGTGGCGGGGGCGATGTTCCCCGCGGCGGTCGTCCTGCTGGAAAGTGCCGGAGGCGGCCTGGATGCAGGCACGATCCGGCCGGCCCAGCTGGCCAGGCAGATCCTGCTCAATCCGATGGTGCTCTCGACCCTGGCCGGCCTCGCCTGGGCCATCCTGGGACTGCCGATCCCGGCCCCGGTGGCGGCCTATCTGGACATCCTCGCCGCCGCGCTTACGCCCTGCGCGCTGTTCGCCATCGGGCTCGGCCTGTCGCTGCAAGGCATCCGCGCGAACCTCACGACCTCCATCGTGCTGGCGGCCGTGAAGCTCGTGTTCATGCCGCTGGTCGTCCTGGGCCTGTGCATGGCCTCGGGCCTGGGCGCGCTCTACACGATCGCCGCCGTCGTCTGCGCTGCCGTCCCCACCGCGAAGACGGTGTACATCCTGGCCGGCGAGTACGAGGTGCAGGAATCGCTGGTCGCCGCCACGGTCTCGATCACGACGCTCCTGTCGGTCGCGACGCTGCTGGGCTGGCTCTACGCGCTGTCATGGCTCGTCGGGCCGGTCTGACGCCGGCACGAAACTGGCCTTCCCGGATCTCAGTCGAAATCCTCAGGGGCTT
>NZ_DATMFZ010000148.1:0-18063 GCF_035556675.1 Geminicoccus sp.
CGAACAGGATGCCATCCGCCTCGGCCAGTGCGGTCTGGATGGACTGCTCGCTGAAGTCGCGGGAATGGGCCACCTTGAGGCCGGCCACGCTCTTCAGCGCCGAGATCCCGGTCCGCACGTCGTCCTCGGGCAGGAGGACCAGATGGCGGCCGGTCAGGCCGGGTGCGGCCGGCTGGAGATGCGGCAGGGCTTCGGCACGGCTGCCGCGGCGGGCTCCTGACTTGGCCAAGTTCGTCTCCTTCAGGCGACCGCTGCGAGGTTGCGGCGATGCACGGCCTCATAGGCCGGGTGATACACGATGGTTCCGGCGGCGAATGCCTCGGGCATGAAGCCGCGCAGGTCGGGCTGGCGCAGCGCCGGCTCGGTCCGGCTGCGCAGCAGCTTCTCGACATAGTGGCGGGTGACCTCGATCAGGCCGGGGCCGTAGCCGCCGGTCGCGATCCGCTCCGGGGCCCCGTGATTGGGCAGGATCCGGCCGATCGCCCAGCCGGCCATGCGCTCCAGCCCCGCCAGATGGGTCTCCAGCCGCGCCGGCTCCACCACATAGGTGATCGGGTCCTCCAGCGTGTCGCCGGCCAGAATCAGGTCGCGGTCGGGCAGGACCAGCACCGTGCCGTCCAGGCTGTGCACGTCGGCATGGCGCAGCTCCGCCACCTTGCTGCCTACGCGCAGCTCCAGCCGCTCCTCATAGGTGGTGCCGGGCATGGCCAGCGGCCGGACCGGCGGGTCACCGTTCTCCAGCTCCGCCCGGTGCGCCAGGAGCGTCTCGGCGGTGAGCCGGTGCGCGATGATCTCGCAATCGGCGAACACCTCGTTGCCGGCGACATGGTCGACATGCCAGTGGCTCAGCACCACCCGGATCCGCCTTGCACCAGCCTCGGCCAGGGTGCGGCGGATGATGCGGGCGTGCCCGAGCGAGATGTGTGTATCGTACACCAGCGCATCGTCGCCCTCGACCAGCGCATAGGTGCAGGTGCCGAGTCCGAATGCGCCATCATCCAGCCAGTTGGGGGCGGCCGAATGCAGCCGTACCCCGTCGATCCGGCCGTCATAGAAGGCGAGCAGGCCCGGTTCGGGCCGCAGCACGCGCATGGTCGAGCCCAGTTCCCCCACCGATCCCATCTCCCACCTGATTCGCTTTCGCCAGATTGCTACTGGATCCGGCCGATTCCCAGGTTCAAAAGCCTGCGGGCAGACCGGCAGACAGGAGGTGCCGTTGCAGGACCGACAGACCATCCGGCTGAAAGGCCTGGTGCTGGAGCTGCCGATCGGCGTGTTTTCCGAGGAGTTCGGCCGGACACAGCCGGTCGAGATCGAGGTCGAGGCGTGGCGTCTGGCCGGTGCCTTCACCAGCGGCCGCTATCAGGACTGCCTGGACTATCACCGGCTCTATCGTCACCTGACCGAGGTCTGGCCGACCCGGCCACATCAGGCCCTGCTGGAAAGCTGGGCCGAGGATCTCGTGCGGTTCGTGTTTGAAGACCCGCAGGTCGAAGGCTGCCGGGTGCGCCTCGCCAAGCTGGCCATCTATGACGGCCGCGCGGTGCCGGAAGTCGAGTTCGTCCGAGTGCGCGGCTGACCCCGCCGATCGGGTGGCAGCGCCTGGAACCCCATCTCGGGCCGGCCGTTCCTCCGAAGTACAGCTTTGGAACAGGAAAGAGCAGCCATGGCCCAGACCGATCACCGGGTGACCGAGCCGGGGCGGCATGATTCGAGTGCAGTCAAGACGCCTGTCCAGGCGCGCCAGGGGCGCAAGTTCGGTCGGATGCGCTACGTGCTCATCTTCGGCGTGGCGCTTGCCATCCTGGCGATGATCCTGGTCTATGCCGGCGTCTTCTCCAGCCCGCCGACGCCGCCATGACGGTTACACGGGCGGATCACTCGATGATCCGCTCGATCCGGTAGTCGCGCATGTCCTTGGTATAGGCGAAGGTCACGATCTCGCCGATCAGGCCGACCGCGATGATCTGTACGCCCAGCACCACCATCAGCGAGGACAGGATCAGGGCAGGGCGGTCAACCAGTGGTGTGCCGAAGGCCAGCCGGGTGAACACCAGCCAGCCGGTCGCCACCAGGCCCAGCGCCAGCACGGCCAGACCGAACCCGCCGAAGAAGCGGAACGGCTTCTTCAGGAACTTCAGCAGGAAGAAGACCGTCACCACGTCCAGGATCATGGAGTAGTCGAGCGGCGCGGAAGTGTCCTTGGGCGGCAGGCCGCCGCCGGGCCGCACCGTCTGCTCGACCACCTTGAAGCCGTGGCGCAGCGCCAGCAGCGGGAAGAAGCGGTGCTGGTGGCCGTAGAGGACGATCTCCTCCGCGACCTCGCGCTTGAGTGCCCGCACCCGGCAGCGCAGGTCGGCGAACGGCGACTGCAGGATGCGCTTGAGCACCCACTCCATCTTGCCCGCACCGAACACGGAGCCGCCGACGCCGCTGGTGCGCCTGGCCACCACCATGTCGGCGGAATCGAGCCCGCGGACGAGGTCGGGAAGGTCGGCCGGATCGACCTGGGGCTCCGGGACCAGGGTCAGGATCCGCGGTGCCCGGGCATGCTTGAAGCCCACCGACAGCGCCGCCGCCTCGCCGAACGTCTGGTTGAACACCAGCGCCCGCACGTTGTGTCCGGCCTCGCGCGACAGGGCTTCCAGCGCGGCCATGGCCCGCGGGAACTGCCCGTCCAGCACGTAGATGAACTCCACCCGGCCGAACTCTGCGAGCGCTGCCGCATGGCGCTCATGGTCGTCGCGGATCGTGTCGCTCTCCCGGCTGACCGGGATCACCACGGAAAGCTGAAAATCGGCCCCGACGTCATTGGTGCTGTCCGGCTGAAGCGCGCCGAGCGTTGGGTCGTTCGGGTGCAGGGAAGCAGTGGGGCGGGTCATGAGGTCCGAAGCAGACATGGTCACGGGACTTCCCTACCGGCGGGGCGGACGGCGAGATCGACGAAGGGAGCCAGGCTCTTCGACCTGGCACCCCAGATCAGCTGCCCGAGCAGCGCCAGGAAGATCAGGAACAAGGTGAGGGCGCCGAACAGGAGGGTGACGCCGGCGAACACCACCGACGAGCCGGCATAGGAAGTGTCGGCGAACACCACGGCGGCGACCGCCGCCATGAGGGTCAGCAGCAGGGTCAGCATGGTCAGGCCGCTGAGCCACAGCAGCGGTGCCCGGGCGAAGGTCAAGACGGTGCGGATCGAGATCAGGTCGACGAAGACCTTGTAGATCCGGGAGAAACCGTACTTGGATGAGCCGTGCATGCGCGGATGGTGGCGCACCACGATCTCGGCGATTTTCGGCCGGGCCAGCGAACTCATGGCCGGGATGAAGCGGTGCATCTCGGAATAGAGCGGGATCCGCTTGATCAGGTCCGCCCGATAGGCCTTGAGTGAGCAGCCGTTGTCCTTGATCGGCACGCCGGTGACCCAGCCGATCAGCCGGTTGGCGACCTTGGATGGCAACACCCGCGACCAGTGGTCCTTGCGGTCCTTGCGCCAGCCGACCACCAGGTCGTGGCCGGCCTCGATCTGCTCCAGAAAGCGCGGGATGTCGCGCGGATCGTTCTGCAGGTCGCCGTCCATGGTGACCAGCACCTTGCCTTCCGCCACGTCGATCCCGGCCATCATCGCCTGGGTCTGGCCGTAATTGCGGCGGAACTTGACGATGCGCACCTTGGGCTTGCCGTCGCGGGGCAGCTGGCTCAGCCGCTCGACCGTCCGGTCACGCGAGCCGTCATCCACGAACACGAGCTCCACCGTCCGGTCGATCGGCGCCACCGCGTTGCGGATCGCCTCGTACATCGGCAGGACATTGTCCTCCTCGTTGTACACCGGCACGATGATCGACAGATCGACGGACATGTTGCTCCGGAAGCGGCGGCACCAGCCGTGCGCGCTGCGCAGGCTCTTCGGCAGGCTGTGTAGTCCTTCACCGTTTGCATGAAAAGCGACCCGTCCGCCTGCATGGCCTCGGGTGCGTCAACAGAGCCACATGCTTGGCCTGTTCTGCCCATGGATGCAAACCAGACCTGCCGTGATCGCAAGACGGTTCTACGGAACGCCCTGGGCATTTCGCGGTTAGGAAGGCGGCCAACGACACTGCGGCCGGAGCAGCGGTGCTAAGGAGCATGCTCATGAAGAACCACTCGACCAAGAACGATACCCCGTCCAACACCAAGACGACCGTGATCGGCATCCTGAACCGGAACCTGGCCGCGACGATCGACCTGGCGCTCGCCACCAAGCAGGCGCACTGGAACCTGAAGGGGCCGCAGTTCATCGCGGTGCACGAGATGCTGGACGGGTTCAGGGCCCAGCTGGATGGCCATTCCGACACGATCGCCGAGCGCGTGGTGCAGTTGGGCGGCACGGCGCTGGGCAGCACGCAGAAGGTGGCGGAGGCGTCCGCCCTCAAGCCCTACCCGACCGACATCTATGCGGTGCAGGACCATCTGAGCGCGCTGATCGACCGCTACGGCGATCTCGCCAACATGGTGCGCAAGGCGATCGACGAGTCCGAGGAGGCCGGCGACGCCACCACCGCGGACATCTTCACCCAGGCGTCGCGCGACCTGGACAAGGCCCTGTGGTTCCTCGAGGCACATGTCCAGGAACCGCGCTGAGGCACGCTGCCACCAGCACCATCTCTCTGGCACTGCCGGACGCTGAAAACAGCAGAAGGGCGCGCCACTGGCGCGCCCTTCTGCCTTGTCCCGAGATCGGGCGGGAACTGCAGCCCTCCGGCTGCCACCCCCGCCATTCGATCACTTCTTCAGGCTGTCGCCGACCCCCTTGGCGGTGTCCTTCACGTCCTGCGCCGCGTTCTTCAAGTCGCCCTTAGCCTGATCGGTCTGGCCTTCCGCCTCGGTGCGACGGTCGCCCGTGACCTTGCCGGCGGCTTCCTTGACCATGCCCTTGGCCTTGTCCACGGTACCAGATGCCATCTCGGATCCCTTTCGCCTTTGATGGTCCAGTAACCCCATCGACCATGGGCGGGTTCCGGAAGGGATGGCGGCAGGGGCGTCACATGGGCGCGAGCCGCATGGCTCAGGCCGGCACCAGCCGCTCGGCCGCCGGCGCGCCACGCTTTTCCTTCAGCGCCGCCAGCATGTTCGCCTCCAGCCGCAGCCAGTGCGCCTCCCAGGTCCAGTTCTCCTGGACATAGCGGCGCCCGGCCAGCCCCAGGCTGGCGGCACGCGCCTCGTCCCGCAGCAGCGCCACGGTCTGCCGCGCGAACTCGTCCGGCGCGTCGGCGATGATCAGATGCTCGCCGGGCGTGGCGCGGATGCCCTCGTTGGCCACCGTGGTCGCCACGGTGGGCTTCGCCATGGCGAGGAACTCCAGCAGCTTGTTCTGCATGCCGGCGCCGGCCATCACCGGGTTCACGCAGACCGCGGCCCGGGCGATGTAGTCGGCCGGATCCGGCACCTCGCCGGTCACGGTGACGCCCGGCCGGCTGCCCAGGGCCGTCACCGCCGGCCTGGGGTTGCGGCCCACGATCATCAGGCGGGCGTCCGGCACTTCCGCACGGATCTTCGGGAAGACGTGCTCGGCGAACCAGATGGCCGCATTCGCATTGGTGTTGGTGCCCATCGCACCGGAGAACACCAGCATGTTCGGCTCGACCACCTCGCGCCCGCGCGGGACGTAGCGGCCGATATCCACCCCGTGCGCGCCATACACCCAGTTGCCGACCTCGGGCTGGCCATATTCGCGGCAGACCTGGCGGACCTCCTCGACGTCGCGCTCGCCGATCAGCACCACCCGGTCGAAGTCCTGCCAGACATGGGCCTCGTAGCGGCGCACCAGCCGCGCCTCGGTGGAGAAGATCAGCTTGTCGCGCAGCGTGGTGAAGGTCTCCATCATCCGCCGCGTGTTGAGCGACTGCGACACCTGCATGGCGAGGAAGGTCACGGCATTGCCGCGCGGCAGGCCGCGAATGCTCTCGGCACCCCGGATCGTGTAACAGTAGACGACGTCCGCCCTGCCTTCGGCGAGGATGCGGCGCACCGCGTCCCGCTGGTCGTCGTTGGAGAACCAGCCGACCTGGAGCGGCAAGCGCTTGGCCAGGCCGCGCATCATGCCGAGCAGGCTGCGCCTGCGGCCCTGCGGCATCACGGTCAGTGTACGGCAATGGGCACGCAGCCACGCCTCGTGCTCCGGTGCCAGCTGTTCGCCGTCATCCAGAGTGAGCAGATCGACCTCGTGGCCCCTGGCCTTCAGGAAGGCGATCAGATGGGCCACCGTCATCTGGTCGGCGCGCTTCATCGGCAGCGGCAGCCGGCCGTAGACGATGGTGATCCGGAAGGTTTCCGCGGCCGGCTCGACCTGCATGGTCATCGGCAAGCCCGGCTTGCCAGCTCCGTGTGCCATGACGTGTCGCCTTGCTCAGAGCCGGTGGATCGGGAACAGCTTGGCCGAGCCGCCCAGCCGGTCGACCACGCCCGGCATCGCCTTGCCAACCACCACGAGGTCGGCCTCCGCGGCCGCATTTGCCACGTCTTGGACCAGGATGCTCGACAGATGCGGCAGGTGTTCTTGGACATAGCGCTGGTTGGCGCCGACCAGCTCGTCGGTCTTCAGGTCCGGATCGTAGATCGAGAGGCGGTAGCCCTTGCCGATCAATTGCTCGGCCAGATCGAGCAGCGGGCTCTCCCGCAGGTCGTCCGTGTCGCTCTTGAAGGTCAGCCCGAGCAGCAGGACCCGGCCGCCCACCGGCAGCCGCCGGCCGATTTCCTGGACCAGGAACTGCTTGTGGCTGGCGTTGCTGGCCAGGATGTTCTCCATCACCGGCGCGCTCACGCCCTGCTCGCGCATGCAGGAGGCCAGCGCGCGCACGTCCTTGGGCAGGCAGGAGCCGCCGAACGGGGCGCCCGGCCGCAGGTAATAGGGCGAAATGTTGAGCTTGGTGTCCGCCAGGAAGATCTCCATCACCCGCTGCGGCGCGATCTCGAGGGAAAGGGCCAGCCGGCCGACCTCGTTGGCATAGGCCACCTTGAGGGCGTGGAAGCTGTTGTCGGCATACTTCACCATCTCGGCCACCGCGAACGGCACCTCGAACATCGGCGCGTCCAGCCCGTCGCAGATGCCGAGCAGCTTCTTGCTGGTGCCGGGCGCCCGCTCGCCGATCACCGTCTTGGGCGGGGCGAAATAATCGGCGATCGCCGTGCCCTCGCGCAGGAACTCCGGATTATAGGCGACCTCGTAGCGCCCGCCCGGTGCCTCGCCCGCCGTTTCCAGCAGGTTGGGCAGCACGACCTTGTCCATCGAGCCCGGCAGCATCGTGCTGCGGAACACCAGCAGGAGCGGGGGCATCGCTGGGTCGCGCCGGCGCACCGCCTCACCCATCTGCCGGGCGATCTTCACGACATAAGACAGGTCGAGCGAGCCGTTGGGCTTGCTGGGGGTGCCCACGCAGATCAGTGCCATATCGGCGTCCAGCACGTGGTCGCCGACCTCCGTGCTGCCGACCAGCCGCCCGTCGGCATGCCCCGCCCGCAGGAAGCCGTTCACGCCCGGCTCATGGATGGGGGAGCGTCCGGCCGATATCGCCGCGGCCTTGTCCGGGCTGATGTCGACGCCGACGATGGAATGCCCTTCGCGGAGCAGGCATGCCGCCACCGTGGCACCGACGTAACCGAAACCGCAAACGATAATCTTCATACGCAGATCCACTCCAGGAGACCGGCGGCAATCGAGCGCCTGCGCGCGCTCGTTATCCGCCACGTGCTGCTCATCTCCGCCAGGAACCGGCCCGCCGCGGAAGGGGACGCCCGTCCCACCTCCGGCTGGGCTCCCTCACGGATGAGCAGGACCAACAACCGCTGCTCACGCAGGCGACCAGACGCGGTGCCGCTTCGCCGCCGCCGCAACCACATAGTAGAGCCCGATCCCGGGTGGATCACAATCCGTCGCACCATGCGGCATAAGGGGCGCCGCCATGGCAGCGGCGCCACAGCCAGCACCATCGTGAGCCTGATCAGCGGGTCGAGGTCGGACCGTCGAAATCCTCGGCGATTCGCGGCCGCAGCCGGCGGAACTCCGCCAGGTCCTCGGCTTCACCGTCCTGCCAGGGTCGGTCGTCGTCCTCGGGCTCGTCGAAGTCCTCGCCGTCCTCCTCATCAACATCGTCCGGATCCTCGGCCGCGCGCACCAGCAGCAGGCCCAGCATCAGGAAGACGGCGCGGTTCTCCTGCAGGTCACCCGAAGTCATCGCGTTCATCAGGGTGTTGATAGTGAGCATCGCCGTGGCGAGCAGGAGCGGGTCGGTGCGCAGGCGGTGAACGTTGACCGGCTTCAGGCAGACCCAGAACAGTGCCGCGACCATTGCCAGCCCGACCAGGCCGAAGTCGAACATGATGTCGAGGATCATGTTGTGCGGATGATCCTGGATGTCCACGTTGTGCACAAGGATCGGCCAGCTGCCGATCCCGAAACCGAAGATCGGCGCACGCGGGATCCAGGTGAACGCTGCGGTGATGTTGAAGCTGCGCCGGAAGTCGGAGTTGCTGACCAGTTCTCCGCTCGCGACGCCTTTCAGGCGTGCCAGAGTGGACAGGGCGCCCAGGTCGACATCGGGTGAGGTGATGGCATAGGCGATCACCCCTACCAGCGCCACCAGGGCCAGCAGGATCGGGATCTGCATGCGCATGACCCGGACCCGCCCCGCCGCAGTCAGCTTCCAGCCGATGATGGCGATCAGCAGCATCGGCACCACGCCGCTGATCAGCGGCCCACGGCCGCCGCCGATCAGCAGCACCATCATGAACATCGCCAGCAGCACCAGCAGCACCAGCCGGCGGAAGGTGACGCCGCTGCTGGTCGCCCAGAACGCGCACACGATGATGGCGCCCATGCCGCAGACCCGGCCGAAGCCCAGATAGCTGTCGCCGTTGTTGATCAGGAGCCGGCCGCGGAAGCCCTGCTTGGCCCAGGCGAGCAGCGCCTCCACGCCCAGCCACATGGCGAACAGCACGATCAGGCGCATCAGCCGCCGCACCCGCTCGCGCGAATTCGCCAGGATCAGCGCGCCCGCGATCAGGCACCAGGTGTTGGTGACCGTGGTCAGGAACAGCTTCTCGCGCCCATAGGAGCGCCCCTCGGTCCAGATCAAGCCGATCCACATGTAGACGACGAAAACCGTCCACACCCCGAGCACATAAGCGCCCGGCAGGTACAGCTTTTCCTGGAACAGGAGGACCAGGCCCACCGCGATGCTGAGCACCAGGAACAGGAGGGTCGGGTCGATCGGGAAGAAGGCGAAGCGAGGGTCGCCCTTGTAGCGTCCTGCGAACAGGAACAGCACGAACAACGCCTCGAACGAGAACAGGTCCAGCACCAGGCGGACCAGCGGGTTCCTGCTCCGAAAACCCTTCACGGGAACGATCTTCGGCAGGTTCAACACGAATGCCAAGGCAGCCGTCCCCTCGTCCCGACCAGCAGAGCGGCACCGTCCCCGAGTTGAGTACCCGGGGACGGCTGGCTCAGTTCACGTAATAGTCCTGATACTTGCCGTAGTACTGCGCCACATCGCCGTAGCCGTACTGGGCGTGCTTCTTCACGTCGACCTGCGTGACCACGATGCCGCCGATCGGCACGTTGGTCTGCCGCAGCGTGTCGAAGGACAGGCTCACCGCGTCCTTCGGGGTCTTGGACCAGCGCACGCAGAACACCACACGGTCGGCCAGGAGGGCCGCAACCCGGCTGTCGGTGACGCTCATCACCGGCGCGCAGTCCAGGAACACGTAGTCGTAGGTCTGCCGCAGCGTCTCGATCAGGAGGCGCATCTTCTGGCTGTCGAGCAGGTCGGTCGGGTTCGCGGTCTGGCGCTTGACCGGCAGGAAGTCCAGACCGGTCGCCGGATCGTGCTGCACCACCTCGTCCAGCGTCCGATCGCCCACCATGAACTCCACGATGCCGGCTGCCACCGGCCGGCCCAGTTCGCGCGCCACCGACGGGTGGCGCAGGTCCAGGTCGACCAGGATGACCTTCTTCTGCGAGCGCGCGGCGAACGTCGCGAGGCTCGTGACGAAGGTCGACTTGCCTTCCTGGGGCAGGGAGGAAGTGACCAGGATCACCTTGGGCGGATTGTCGACCGACGAAAGCTTCAGCGTGGTCAGCACCGAGCGGATCGCCTCGGTATAGGCGGACAGCGGCTTGGCCACGAGGTATTGGTGCGGCTTCTGGTTACGGCGCAGCCGGTCCAGGCGCGGCACCAGCGCCAGCGGCTGCTGGCCGAGCAGGCGTTCGATCTGCCGCGACGAGCGCAGGCCCTGGTCGCGCCGCTCCAACAGCAGCGAGAGCAGCGAGCCCACCACCAAGCTGCCGGCGAAGCCCACCGCGCCGAACAGGCGCGGGCCTGCGGTCGACGGGCGATCCGGCGGAGCGGCGACTGAAAGGATCTTGGCATCCGCCTCGATCAGCTTCTGCTGCTCGCGGGTCTCCTTGGAGCGCTGCAGGAACTGCTCGTAGAGCGCCCGACTTGCGTCGGCCTGCCGCTCGAGCTCGCGCAGCTTGATCTCGGCATCCCGGTCCTTGACCGTGGTGCCCTTGGCCTTGTCCAGCTCGCTCTCCAGCGTCGCGACCCGGGTGCCGATCACCTCGACCTGGTTGCTCAGGTTCGCGGCGATCCGTGCCACCTCGGCGGAGATCTTGCTGTAGAGCTGCTGCTTCTCGGTCGCGATCTGCTGGATCATCGGGTGACGCGGGCCGAACTGCTGCTTCAGCTCGTTCTCCCGGCGCAGTAGGTCGGTCTCCTGGCCGCGCAGGGCGATGATCACCGGGCTGTTCAGCACCTCCGCCATCGTGTCCAGGCCGGCACCCCCGCCACGCATGTCGCGCGCCAGCCGAAGGGTGGCCTGGGCGGCCGCGAGCTCGGCACGGGATTCGATGAGCTGCTGGTTCAGGTCGGCGAGCTGCTGGTCGTTCAGCGTGACGTCACGCGTCGACACGATGTCGTTCTCGGCGCGGAACTTCTCGACCGCGCGCTCCGCCGCCTCCACTTCGCTGCTCAGGGCCGCCAGGCGGTCGTCCAGCCAGCTGGCCGCCTTGGTGGTCGCCGCCGACTTGGAATTGATCTGGTCCTCGACGTAGATCTGGGTGACCCGGTTGGCGATGTCCGCCGCCTTTTGCGGATCCGGCGAGGTGAACGACACGAGCATGACGTAGGACGGATCGTCCAGGCGCACCTCGAAATTGCGGGCGAAGCGGTCCACCGCCGCCTGACGGTTCAGAATGGGTGCCTCGGTCGCCAGCACCGGCAGCTTCTCCTTGGCGAGGCCGGCGGCGATGACGAGGTTCTCCGGGAGCATCTCGAGGACCATCTCGATCGGGCCACCGATCGCGTAGTCGAGATTGCTCGGCTGGTTCGCCGGATCGAGGGCCGGGTTGAACTCCGGGTCCTCGAACAGGCTCATGTCGTCCATCACCCGTGCGATTTGGTCGCGCGCAGTGAGCAGGCGCACCTGGGTCGCCAGCGCCGGAGCGTCACCGGTCAACCCCGCCACCACCTGCTGCAGGTTCACGACCTGCTCGTTCAGGGGCTCCAGCATCAGGGCGGCAGTTGCGGTGTAGCGCTTCTGCACCTGGGTGCCGGCCAGGGTGGCGATCGTGGTGCCGAGCACCACGAAGGCAGCGATCAACCACTTGCGGCGCCACAGGATGGCCAGCAGTTCGCCCAGGTCGATCGAATCCTGGTCGTGGTCGGCAGAAGCGGCTCCACCGCGCTTGCCGCGGGAGCCGAGATCGCCGCGGCTCTGCATGTTGTTGGCGTTCATCGCGCTCCGGCCAGTTGCACTTTCGCGGTGCGCTGCCGCGCTACCGCCTCCAAGGTTACGAAACTTTCACAAAGCTTCTAGCTGATGACACCGATTATGCTAGCAGATATGCACGCAGCTGCTGGGCATCGAGTGCCGCATGCAGACCATGTTACATTTCGGACGCCGTGCCGATGCCGTCGTCGGCGAGGTGTGTCATGGCGACCACTAGGCTCGCAAAGCGGCATGCCATAAGCCGCGCCACAGGAACCCACGGCGATCGAGGCGCTCTCTTATCCGATTCGCTCGGGCCACGTAAAGGCATGCGGAAATCGACCGGCACTCGTCCAGCGGTCGCGCTCACCTGGCCGGCCGTCACTTCGCAGCGACAATCGCTATCTACAAGAGGGCCCAGCGGGAATGGGCGTGATTGAGAAACATGCGCGTTCGTGCTCAATTCCCGGCCGTGGACGTTCAGGGCTCTGCCCTAACAGGGCAGGAACCGCGGTCCTGCCCTCTGCAACGGCGATGGCTGTCCGTCGCTGGGCTTAGTACAATTCTTGTGGGAGATCGCCCGCCCGCGAATCTCCCCCGGAGACATTCTTGTTGATGTCGGGCTTCTTCGCGACCAGGGCGAGCCAGGCTGGCCGCCGAGCGTTCATCCTGGCTCATGATACCCTCATGGCCGCGCTTTCGTTCGTGCTCGCCATGCTGCTGCGCGCACCTGAAAGCTGGAGCGAGGAGAACACCTACGCCCTGATCGTGGGCACCATCATCTTCGCCGCCGTCTCCGCCTTCGTGTTCTTCTCGCTGAGCCTTCACAAGAGCGTGTGGCGATGGAGCTCGACCACCGACCAGATGACTGTGGTCCGGGCGGCCACCATCGCGGTGTTCCTGTTCGTGCCGACCATGTTCGTGATCGGCCGGCTGGACGGGATCGGCCGCTCCGTGCCGTTCATTCAATGGTTCGTGCTGGTGACCCTGCTGTCGGGTTCGCGCTTCCTGTACCGCTGGTACATGACCCGCCGGGGCGAGCGGAGCGTCTTCCGCCAGCGCACGCCGATCCTGCTGCTCGGCACGGGCGAGGGGGCGGCGATCTACCTCCATGCACTCGACGCCACGCCCGGCTCGGCCTTCTATGCGGTGGGCATCCTGTGCGACCAGGGCACGCTGGTCGGCCGTTCCTTCAACGGCGTCCCGGTGCTGGGCGGGGCCGAGGACCTGGAGCAGGTGCTGGTCGACCTGGAGACGCACGGGATCTTCGCCGAGCGGATGATCGTCACCAAGCCGCTGGAAAGCCTGCCGGCAGGTCTGGTCGGAAGACTAGGCGGCATCGCCCGCCGCCACGGAGTGGAGATCGACACCCTGCCGGACCTGCTCTCGCTCCGCCTGGGTGGCGGGGGGGTCGTGGCCACTGCCGACGAACCCATGCCGGTGGGAGCGCCCCGCTGGCTGGAGGTGAAGCGCTTCCTGGACGTCGCGGTCAGTGCCGCGCTGCTCCTGTTCACGGCACCCATCTCGCTGCTCGCCGCCTTCTTGGTCCTGGTCGAGATGGGCAATCCGGTCCTGTTCCGGCAGGTCCGGCCGGGCCACGTGCTGCGGCCGTTCACCTTGCTGAAGTTCCGCTCGATGCGCTCGCCGCGTAGCGCGGATGGCCGGCTTCTGAGCGACCAGGAGCGGACCGGCATGGTCGGCCGGTTCCTGCGCCGCACCCGGCTGGACGAGATCCCGCAGCTGGTCAACGTGCTCAAGGGCGACATGTCCTTCATCGGGCCGCGCCCCCTGCTGCCACGCGACTTGGCCGATCTGGCCGACGGGGGCTGGGAGCGTTCGCGCCTGCGTCCGGGCCTGACCGGCTGGGCGCAGGTCAATGGCGGCCACCAGCTCAGCAATCCGGACAAGATGGCGCTGGACCTCTGGTACACCAGGCATGCCTCCCCCTGGCTCGACCTGAAGATCGTGTTCCTGACGATCCGGATGGTGATCTTCGGCGAGAAGGTGAACCAGGCCGCCATCGACGAGGCGCGCGCCTGGCTCGACCACAGCGGCAGCGCCGGCTCCTTCGAACCGGCGCGCGAGGTCGGCCAGCAGGCGGTCGTCTAGTTCTGCGTTGGGCCTGCGCAGGGGCATCCTGCGTGGAGTTGACAGCGATAAGAAGACAGACGTCTGCAGGGGTCAGCAAGAGCACAGCCTTCACGAGGCTGTGATGTGCGGCATCCAATCACAGGCCGCATCGCCAGTTCGGCACCGCGGCAACTTCGTCTTAGGCTGCCATGTCCGGGTCATCCGGTGCCGCCGCGCCGGGCGCGGAAGCGCTTGCGGTAGATACCGGTCTGCGTATCCAGCTCGTGGCGCAGCTGCTCGGTTGCCAGCTGGCCAGGCTCGTCCAGAACCGAGACCGTGGCGTCGAGCGGCTCGCGGCGCAGCGGAATCAGCTGGGCCACCGGCGTGCCGCGTGGCAGCACACCCGTGAAACGGTCGTCGCGCCAGACCGCAGGAAAATGGACGAGGCCGGCGCGATAAAGGTCGGTATCGATCATCCCGGTCAGCGTGGTGAACGGCAGGTCGTGCCGGTTGAAGGGGTGGCTCGCCAGCACCGAGATGCCGGGCTCGGTCTCGATCGTCCAGAAGTTGAGGAACTTCAGGAATCGCCGGCCCGGTGGCGCCAGCCCGGCACCTTCGCCCTGGGCGGCCGCATGGAACGAGATGGGGCTGCGCGGCAGGCCCGGCAGGCGCGTGGGCGGCGGGCTCCAGTCCCAGGTGAAGCTGGGGCCTGGGCCGACCTGCAGGTCGGCCGGCAGGAGGATCAGGTAGCCCAGGCCCAGCGCGTCGAGCAAAGGCGGGCAGTGCTTGAGGGTGCGCACGGCCGTGCCGCTGTCCCGGTCGAACGCCGTGCCGGGCATGGACTTCAGCCATGGCGGCAGGCAGGCGGCGGCTGCCACGGGTGGGGGCAGCACGGCCTGGAGTTCCGGGGGACAGCGGAAGGTGATGCGCATCGCTCAGGCCGGCTGCAGGGTCGGCTTGCGGGCGAGCCGCAGGTCGACCGCCTGGGCAGCGGCCGCCCGGCGGCTGGCCCGGCGCAGCTCCGTCCGCCGGTGCAACTCGTAGGCCAGTGCCAGTGCCACCGTCACCGCGATCAGCACCACGGCCAGCGCGTTCACCATCGGCGTCAAGCCGTGGCGGACGTTGGCGGCGATCTCGATCATCAGGGTCCGCTCGCCGCCGATCGCGAACACGGTGGTGTTGTAGTTCTCCATGCTCTGCAGGAAGGCCAGCACGCAGGAGGTCAGGATCGCCGGGCGCAGGAAGGGCAGCATGATTCGCCGGAACACCTGGGTGTGCGAGGCGCCCAGATCGAGCGCCGCCTCCTCCAGGGTCGCGTCGAAGCGCTGCAGCCGGGCGGTGAACAGGAGCATACAGTAGGCGGCGATGAAGCTGGTCTGGCCGATCGTGGCGAGCAGCAGCCCGCCGCCCACCCCGAAATTCTGCCAGAAGATCAGGGTCGAGATGCCCAGGAGGATGCCGGGTGCCAGGACCGGCGAGACCAGGATGCCGTAGACCAGGTTGCGCGAGGTCCGGGACAGCCGCATGCGGGTCAGGAGCAGGGCGGCGGCTAGGCCGCACGGCACGGCCAGCAGCATCACGCCGACGCCGATGAGCAGCGAGTTCTGGATGCCGACCCACAGTTCCCGGTCGGCGAACAGGGCGCCGAACCAGCGCAGTGTCCAGCCCTGCCAATGCGTCACGGTGGGGTAGGGGCTGTCGTTGAACGCGGCGAGCGACATGATGAGCAGCGGGCCGAACATGTAGAGAAAGAACAGCACGAGATAGATGCTCAGGATGCGGCCCATCCAGCCGTCGGCACCACGCGCTCGGATCATGCCTCACCCCCTCCCGGCACACCGGCCATCGCGTCAGCCACGGGCGATGTCCTCCAGGCGCACGCGGAACAGCCGCATCATCAGGAGGACGAACAGGATGCACAGGATCAGAAGGCCCATCGCGTAGGCGGCGCCCATGTTCCAGTTGCTGTGGTCGTAGAACCAGGAATAGATCACCTGGGTGAACCAGACTGAGCGGACCCCGCCCAGGATCTGTGGGACGGCGAACGAGCCGGCCGCCAGCATGAATACCATGATACAGCCGACGGCCAGGCCGGGCTTGGCATGCGGGATGATCACGCGCCAGTGGATCCGCGCCCAGGAGGCGCCCAGGTCTCGTGCCGCCTCGATCTGGTTGCGGTCCAACGTTTCCAGCGCATTGTAGACCGGGAAGATCATGAACAGCACGTAGGCATAGGTCATGCCGATGATCACGCCGGCATCGGCGTTCAGCCAGTCGACGCCGGGCAGGCCCAGCGCGCGCAGCATGAGGTTGGCGATGCCGTTCTCGGACAGGATCATCAGCCAGGCGAGGGTGCGCAGCAGCTCGTTGACCCAGTAGGGCACGATCAGCGCCAGCATCAGCAGAGGCGCGTGGTGGCCCGAGGCGACATGGGCGATGTAGTAGGCTACCGGGTAGCAGATCACGGCCGCGATCACGGTCACGATCACCGAGGCCCAGATGGTCTTGAGGAAGATGCTCCAGTGCAGCTCGCTGGTGAGGAAGTGGACATAGTTGTCCACGCCATACACCTTGACCGGTCTGGTGACCTGTTCCTCCATCTCCGGCAGGCGTGCCTCGATCGCAGCGACCTGCTCGGCCAGCGGCACCTTCTGCGCCTCCAGCGCGGCCGCATCGGCGTCCGGCTTGCGCAGCTCGCGTTCGATCGCCCGGATCTGCCGCTCGATCTTCTGCTTGTCCATGTAGAGGCGCTCGATCTGGGCATCGAGCTCGGCGGAATGCGAGCGGTCCAGCCGCCAGAACGAGTATTGCATCATCACCGCCTGCGGCAGGACGATGATGCCGAGCATCCAGACGGCCACGGCGACCAGCACGTAGCCCGTCAGGAGCGAGCCGTAGCGGCGGCGGAAGTCCAGGATGGCGTGCAAGCAGGCCCCCATACGCGGACGATGGCAGAAATGAGCAGACCCGCGCGGTTCCGTCCAGAGTTCAGCAAGGGGTGCAGTGGGCAATATCGGATCCGCAGGCTGCCCCCAGAGGCGGACGGACAGCCCATGGTAGTCCGCGGCCAGAACGGGACGGGGCAGGAGGAGATGACCCCGCATCAGCAGGCGCGAAATGCTGCTCTGGGCCGAGCCAAGTCGACCGCGCGGATCATCAAGGTTCAGGTTCTCGCCAGTGCTCGTTGGCGGTTGGATGGAGGTGGAGCGTGCGGGACCACCTCGACATGCACAGTCTGGGCGGCATCATCGATGGCGACGTGCAGAAAGTCGCGGCCCATGCCTTCACTGGCTCCGTATCGTCAAGCGCCTCAGCCCGCTCTTGCCCGCGTCGCCTTCGGAAAAGGGATCGAGCGTCTTCTGACGCGCGATCGATGTTCGAACCGGCTTGGCTCCTTGATGTCGGGTTGAACCAGCCAATCGCGCTGATAGCACCGCATCGGCTCCTTGGGCTGCAGGGCTTCCGGCCGCCCGGGCCTCATCCGCGTCAGCAACGGCGCGAGCGGAGGAGGCAGAACCAAGTGCGGCGAGTGCCCGTCGACCTCTTTGCCGGGAGCCGTCGCCCGTAAACTGCTGGTCTACACGCACGCCGTCGTTCGTACACAAAAGCCGTTCCGGCCTGGTGCAGCCGACTCATCACCCGCTTGACCGACGACACGGTATCGCCGGGGGATCGGGTTTTAGCCCGATGGCATCAGCCGCCTGCCGGATACCGAGAGCGGCAAGCCAGGGCGCTCCAAGTTCAAGCGCTACCCGATCGGCTACTTCCCCGTCGACATCGCCGAGGTCCGGACACAGCAGGCAAGCTCACCTCTTCGTTGCCATCGACAGAACCTCGAAGTTCGCCTTCGTGGAAATGCACGAGAAGGGCACACGCCAAGTGACCGGCAACTTCCTCCGGACCCTCGCCGCGGCGGTTCCCTACCGGATCCACACCGTGATCACCGACAATGGCACGCACTTCATCGAGCCCGGCGGCGATGGCCAGACGCCTGAGGACATCCGGCAGATGCTCGCCCGCAAGCTGCCGTTCCTCTGCCACGCCTTCGAATTCGCCTGTGCCGAACTCGACATCGAGCACAGGCTCACCAAGCCTCGACACTCTTGGATCACGGATGAGGTGGAACAGTCTCTTGGTGGCGAAGCGTGCTATCTGGTGGCCGCTCACGGGTGACGAAGAGCCGGGCCTGAGGTGGGAGCCCGACCGCGCCCTTTTCACCGCGCTCCTTCTTTGTGGCGCCCGTGGGTGCTC
>NZ_DATMFZ010000149.1:0-6617 GCF_035556675.1 Geminicoccus sp.
CGCGGCGCGGTCGCCGCAGACATCCCGGGGGAGCGTAATTGCGGCGCGGCGCTAGGCAAGGCCTGTCGCGCACGCTCGCCGGCCCCTGGCTGCCTGGAAGCCTGTAAGGGAACTGCCGACGTGCCCGTTCGGCATGGCTGCCGTCTCCCACGCCGTACCCGCCCGATGTGTCCGACGACGAACGGGGTTCTGGTGGCATCCTGTCCGACCTTGCTGGCGGAAGATGGCGGGCAGCGTGGGCACCCGCTACGGAGAGATATGCAACGGGCTGCGCTGCCTGGTCCGCCATGGCGTGGCCTGGTGCGTGGGCTGCTCCGAGATGCTGGTGCACGACCTCCGCGCGGTGCTGCCTGGTCCGGGGCCGTGCAACGGAACCGTCTACGGCCGTGCTCTGGACAGCCGAACGCTCTACCCAGTCCCTGGAGCGGCGGCAGGGCCGCCTGTGGCGAGCACCAGCGCACGGGAGCTGCGAAGCTGCACCGGGCGGCGGGCACGCTCGGCCACCTGCTGGCGCTGTACGTCCCGCCTATCCATGCCGCTGATCGCTCAGCGGAGGCAACCCTGGTCGAGGCCGTCCACGACGCGACTGACCAGAACGTAGCTCTAACTGAATGGTCCCAGAATGTGGTGTGACGGGCCGAGCCCGAACGGTTCAGGTTCGACCCGTCACACCATATCCCGGGACTATACACCTAGCCCTTCACACAGTCCGGCAGCCGCACCGGCTTCGAGAAAACCGCCAGATCCTCGGCTCGTCCACAACGCGGAAAGCCTGCAAGGCTCATTACCTTGATGAAGCGCAGCCGCTCGGCATCATTGTAGCCGGGATTGCTGATGATCCGCTCGACACTGAGGTCCGGGAAGCGTTCGAGCGCCTGCTTTACGGCCGCCTGCGCCTCCTCGGAGCGTCCCAGCGCGGCATAGGCCCCCGCGCGGGCAGCCCAGCGCCACCGCGTGTAATTGTCTTGCGTCTGGCGATCCAGCATGCGGATCACGTCCTCGTACCGGCCGACCATCAAGTAGCTGTAGGCATAGGGCGCGGCCTCCCACATCGGGAAGTTCGGATTGAGGCGAATGGCCCGGTCGGCAACCTCCGCCCCCCGTTCAGGTTTGCCGAAGCTGCTCGCCCAGCTGGCATAGAAGGTCAGAATCTCGGCTGATCCAGGGCTCAGGTCGAGGGCGATGGCGTACTCAGCCTCGGCTCGCTTGAGGTCCCCAGTATCGCCGATCCTGGATCCGAGGACGGCATGGGCCTCGGCATCATATGGGTCGAGCATGACCGCCTTTTGTGCGGCACGCATCGCCGCCTCTTGGGCAGCCTTGCGGTCGGAGCCAAACTCACCCGAGATGGCATAGGCGTGGGAAAGCTCGATCCAGGCTCGGGCAAGGCCTGGGTCCAGTTCGACCGCGCGGGTGAGCAGGCGGATGGATTCCTCGACATCCGCCCGATTTATCTGTTCGAGCTTCTCCGTGCCGAGAAGGTAGAGTTCATAAGCGGAAAGACTGCCCGGCCGCTTGCGTTTCGCGGTCTCGCGTCCAGCCGCCTGGATCAGACCGGCACCGCCGCCCAGCCGATTGGTCGCCTCCTGTGCGATCTCCGTCTGCACGGCGAAGATGTCATCGGCCGGCCTGTCCCAACGCCCCGACCACAGATGCATGCCGTTCCAGCCGTCGATCAGCTGTGCCGTGATCCGGACACGATCTTCGGCCCGCTGGATGGAGCCTTCGAGAACGAAGTTGACGTTCAGGCTCCTGCTCACCTCCCGCGCATCCACGGCTCGCCCCTTGTAGGTCTCGGTCGAGTTGTGGGCGACGACCTCGAACTCTGGGAACTGCGCGAGATCGGTGATGATGTCCTCGGTGATCCCGTCGGCGAGCCTTCCTGTCGCCGCATCGCCTCCGATATTGGCAAATGGCAGCACCGCGATCGAAGGCTTGGCCGTGAACGCCGGCTCTGCGCGCCAGGACCACCAGGCCGCCGTGCTTCCGGCCACCAGAAGAGCGAGCAGGGCCGCCAGGACAAGTGCCAGCCTGAACCGCCGGATCAGATACAGTACAGGCCGTCCCCTTCGCAGGCGCCCTCCGTCAATTACGACCCGGTAGGTGCGTACCGGTCGGCTGATGTTCTTGACCCGGTGCACCCCGGCGAACTCGAGCGGCAAGACATCGGGCTTGCCCTGCAGATGGTCGTAGACCGTGCCGGAGATCAGCACGCCGCCCGGCTCGCAGAGCTGTTGGAGGCGGGCCGCGACATTCACGCCGTCTCCCAGCAGGTCCCCATCCCCCTCGACCACCACATCACCAAGGTTGATGCCGACCCGGAACACGATGCGACGGGCAGGAGCAATCTCCACTTGCCGGGCCGCCGCATCCCGCTGCACCGCCACGGCACATACGACGGCGTCCACCACCGAGCCGAACTCGATCAGCACACCGTCGCCCATCAGCTTGACGATACGGCCATGATGAGATGCGAGCAGCGGGACGATCACCTCGCGGCGCAGCCCCCGGATCGCGGCCAGCGTGCCTGCTTCGTCCGCCTCAACCAGACGCGCATAGCCAACGACATCGGCGACCAGAATTGCCGCAAGCCGCCGATCCGCCTGGGCAGCAAGCATGGTCGCAATCCTTTCATGCGCGAAGGATGCCCCACGCTCGCTCCGTCGCGCCGGGCCCCTCCACCGGAAGCGAGCCATCATACACGGCGCCTTGTCCTTCCTGCGACTTCTTCCCGCTCCCGCCTGGCTGCCCCGTCAGCTCCGCGCCTGCAGCGCCACCTGCCGCTCGATGACCGCACCGTTGCGCAGCAGGCGGACCGGCACGTCACGGCCGATCATCGACGCGTCCAGGAGGCGGTGCAGCCGGTCCACCGACGGGACCTGCACCCCATCCAGATCGACGATCAGGTCACCCGCCAGCAGGCCGGACCGGTCGGCCGGGCTGCCAGGCTCGACCTGGGCTACCCGCACCCCGGTCTCGCCGAACAGGCCGAGCGCGAACACGATGCGGCGGGGCAAGGTCACGGTCTGCGCAGCGATGCCCAAATGAGCGCGGCGCACCCGGCCGTGGCGCAGGATCTCCTGGAGCACGAAGCGGGCGGTGTCGATGCCGATCGCGAAGCACAGGCCCTGGGCACCCATGATCGTCGCGGTGTTCACCCCGATCGCCCGGCCGCGCGAATCGACCAGCGGTCCGCCGGAATTGCCGGGGTTGAGGGCCGCATCGGTCTGGATCACATCGTCGATCGAGCGACCGGACCGGGAACGCAGCGATCGCCCGAGTGCGCCCACCACGCCGGCGGTGACGCTGTGGTCGAAGCCCAGCGGGTTGCCGATCGCGAGCGCCAGCTGGCCGACCTTCAGGCCGGAGGTCGTGCCCAGCTCCACCGCGACCAGACTGCTGCCATGGACCTGCACCACCGCGAGATCGGTATCCGGATCGTCCCCGACGGGGTAGGCTACGTGGTGGCTGCCGTCCGGGAAGCCCACCCGGATGTCCTTAGCCCCGCTCACCACATGGCTGTTGGTCAGCATGTAGCCGTCCGGGGTCACCAGGAAGCCCGAGCCGGTGCCCTGCCCCGCCCGGCCACGTACCTGCAAATGCCCGACCGACGGGGCGACCCTGGCCGCCGCCGTCACCACCGCCTGCGAATAGGCATCGAACAGGAGACCATCGCCGTCCCCGGCATCGGCCCCGTTGCTCAGCCCCGGCAGCGGCGAGCTGTCCTGCGCTGCGCCGTCATGGTTCAGCTCGACCAGGGATCGCTCGAAGTCCATCCCCATCTCCTCCATCAGAGGATGAAGAAGTGGGCATCAGTTCGCCCGGCTACAATGGACTGCCGGTAGCGTACAGGTCTGGGCTCAGCCGGGGCATGCGGTCCGTGCGGGACCGCCCACCGCAGCGATCACGCCATCGGCCGCCACCTGCCAGGCCGGCTCGTAGGACACCAGCGTTTGCGGCACCGCCCGCAGCTCGCTGGCGCCCGGGCACTCCTGCAGCGCCGGCTCCGCCTGCTTCAGGTTGCCGACGATGGCTTGGGTGGCGCTGCCGATCGCCGGTCGCAGGACCGTCGCCAGGTCCGGCACATCGGTGAACTCGGCAGCCGCCTCTGCCCGCCACTGCTCGATCAGCGAGGACTGGACGAGCTTGGCGGCCTCGATCTGGGCGACGGCCACGCTGCGGACCACATCCGGCACCAGGCCGAGTTCCGCACCCGCAGCGACCGCCCCATCGACGACCCTCGCCTCCTGCGCCAGGTCCTCCACGGCGGCACCGCTGTTCCACTTGTGCCGGGCGACATCCGGCATGGCGGCGAGCCGCTCGGCCATCGCCGCCTTCAGCTGCGCCAGCGGTGTGTCCGCCAGTGCCGCATCCGGCGCGGCGAGCAGCACCATGGCGACGAGAATCGGGCTCGGGCGCATCGTGATCGCCGGTCAGACGTTGAAGCGGAAATGGCAGACGTCGCCATCCTTGACGACGTATTCCTTGCCCTCCAGCCGCATCTTGCCGACCTCCTTGGCCTTCTGCTCGCCGCCCAGCGCAACATAGTCGTCGAAGGCGATGATCTCGGCGCAGATGAAACCGCGCTGGAAGTCGGTGTGGATCTCGCCGGCAGCCTCCGGGGCGGTGGCCCCCCGATGGGTGGTCCAGGCGCGCGCCTCCTTGGGGCCGACCGTGAAGAAGGTGAGCAGGCCCAACAGGTCGTGGCCGGCCCGGATCACCTTGTTCAGCCCGGGCTCGTCCAGACCGAGCGTCTGGAGATATTCCGCCGACTCCTCGTCGGAAAGCTGCGCCAGCTCCGCCTCGATCGAGGCGGAGATCACCACCGAGCCGGCATTGTGCTTCGCGACCTCGGCGGCGACCCTGGCACTGTGGGCGTTGCCGGTGGCAGCGCTCGCCTCCTCGACGTTCAGCACATAGAGCACCGGCTTGGCGGTGATGAGCTGGAAGCCGCGCGCCAGCGCCCGCTCGTCCTCGCCGAGATCGATCGAGCGGACCTGGATGCCGTCGCCGATCGAGGGGAGCAGCTTCTCGGCCAGGGCCAGCCGCTCCTTCGCCTCCTTGTCGTTGCCCTTGGCACGCTTGGCCAGCGCATCGCGCTGCCGTTCCAGGCTCTCCAGGTCGGCCAGCAGCAGCTCGGTCTCGATCAGCTCCAGGTCGCGGAGCGGGTCGACCCCGCCCTCGACATGGGTGACGTCGTCGTCCTCGAAGCAGCGCAGCACATGGAGGATCGCATCGACCTCGCGGATCGCACCCAAAAACTGGTTGCCCAGCCCCTCGCCCTTGGAGGCGCCGCGCACCAGCCCGGCGATGTCCTTGATCTCGAGCTGGGTGGGGATGATCTTCGCCGACTTCGCGATCGCTGCCAGTTGCTCCAGCCGCGGATCGGGCACCGGCACGCGGCCGGTGTTGGGTTCGATCGTGCAAAACGGATAGTTGGCCGCAGCCGCCGCCGCGGTCTTGGTCAGCGCGTTGAACAGCGTCGACTTGCCGACGTTCGGCAGGCCGACGATCCCGCAATTGAAGCCCATGATCGTCCAGGAGAAGGAAGGGGAACCGACTTGCCGGGGGTTCTAGCCGCTCGGGCGCGGCTAGGCGAGCATCCACGGGTCACCTTGCCAAGCTTCCCGGCCCGGCCGACCTTCCCGCAGGGGCCAAGGAGGAGCCGGGCGATGAAGGTGGATCTCGACAAGTTCCTGGCGCCTTACCGGATCGAGGACGGCAAGGGCTTCACGCTGAAGGACCACGACCCGCGCGACACGCACGAGCTGGGCATCGAGAAGGCCGACGCCAAGGAACTGCTGCGGACCGGCATCGAGCGGCTGACCGAGCTGCAGGAGATGCTCTACGCGCAGAATCGCTGGTCGGTCCTGCTGATCTTCCAGGCGATGGACGCGGCGGGCAAGGACAGCGCCATCAAGCACGTCATGTCCGGGGTCAATCCGCAGGGCGTGCAGGTCTATGCGTTCAAGCGCCCCTCGGCGGAGGAACTGGACCACGACTTCCTGTGGCGCTGCGCGCGCAACCTGCCCGAGCGCGGCCGGATCGGCGTGTTCAACCGCTCCTATTACGAGGAGGTGCTGGTGGTGCGGGTCCACCAGGAGATCCTCGAAAGCCAGCACCTCCCGCCCGAACTGGTCGGCAAGAGCATCTTCGACGAGCGCCTGGAGGACATCGCCAACTTCGAGCGCTATCTCGCCCACCAGGGCACGCTGATCCTGAAGTTCTTCCTGAACGTGTCGAAGGCCGAGCAGAAGAAGCGCTTCCTCAAGCGCCTGGACGATCCCGAGAAGCACTGGAAGTTCGAGGCAGGCGACCTCGCCGAGCGCGGGCACTGGGATGCCTACATGGACGCCTATCAGAAGGCGATCCAGGCCACTGCGGCGCCTCATGCACCCTGGTACGTGGTGCCCGCCGACAACAAGTGGTTCACCCGCCTGGTGGTGGCGGGTGCCATCGTCGACAGCATGCGCCGGCTCGACCTGCACTTTCCCAAGGTGAGCGAGGCCGAACGGGCGAAGTTCGCCGAATATCGCCGGGCACTCGAGGCGGAATAGGCGCGGCGCGGAGAGGCGGGCTGGCGGAGCCGGGAACGGTGATCACGTTCGCTTGAAGTG
>NZ_DATMFZ010000150.1:0-4519 GCF_035556675.1 Geminicoccus sp.
GTGTGTCGGCCGATGCTCATCGGGAGGGGCCCATGTTCGCGCGTCCATACTGTCCTCTTTCCCTCGGCTTCGTCGTCCTCATCTGGGCTGTGGCTGCGAATGCGGCCGGGCCAGCCACCAAGGAGGTTGATGTCAACGGCATCACGATGTCCTATCTGGATGAGGGAACCGGCCAGCCCGTCGTCTTCGTCCATGGTGCAGCGGGCGACCTCCGCGCCTGGGCGCCGGTCCGGGCGGAGATCACCGGCAGCTACCGCTTCATCGCGCCAACCCTCAGATACTTCGGCACCGGCGACTGGCTGGACCAGGGCGAGAAGTTCAGCGTCGGGACTCATGCCGACGATGTGGCCGCATTGATCAGGGCGCTCGACATCGAGCCGGTGCACCTGGTCGGGTGGTCCTATGGCGCCAACGTGGCTATCGCCGCGGCGCTGGCGGATCCCGATGCCGTGCGGAGCCTGATCCTGTTCGAGCCGGCCCTGCCCTCGATGATTCAGGAAGGCGAGGCAGGGAACGCGGCACGGGACGCGATGGAGAGGATGTTCGGCCCCGCCACCGCGGCGGTGGAGGCGGGCGATGCCGAAACTGCTACCCGGCTGCTGGTCGAGGGCGTGTTCCAGCTGCCGCCGGGCGGTTTCGAGAGCCAGCCGCGGGAAATCCGGACGATGCAGCTCGACAACGCGCGGTCCGTGCCGCTGCTGTGGTCGGCACCACCATGGGACGTGAGCTGCGACATGCTGAAGGAGCTGGATCGGCCGGTGCTCATCGTGCATGGCGCGAAGAGCAACGCCTACTGGCCGCACATCGCGGCAGCCATGGACGCGTGCCTGCCCCGGGCGGAGGTGGCCGCCTTGCCGGGCGTCACTCACGACGGGCCAGTCCGCGATCCCGAAGGCTTCGCCACGATGATCGAGGACTTCGTGGCGAAGCACTGAACGACCCCCGGGCGCCCATGCTCCCGGTGCCGCAGGCGCGCGAGGCCCTCCGCGACCCGCCGCTAGGTTCGCGCTGCGTGGCGATGCCGGCCAGAAAGCTCGCCCGAGGGCACGAGGTCGGGGCGCCCAGGCGGCCGCCATCCGTACAACAGCGGTCGTCAGGCCGGTACCTGCTCTAGTCGACCCGGCCGATCCGGTCGAGCGGTCCCGGCTTCACCAGTTCGATCTCGCCGAAATAGTCGGCCAGCGCGTCGACGTCGTAGGGCCCGGTCACCCGGTCCTTGCCCTCCTTCAGCACCGAAAAGCCGTCGCCCCCCTCGGCCAGGAAGCTGTTGACCGTGATCCGGTAGGCTCCATCCGGCTCGATCGGCTGGCCGTGCAGCATCATGCTCGCGGGATCCACCCGCTCGCCCGGCGGCCTGGCGCCGTCCCAGCGATAGGTGAAGCCCGCCGAGACGTGCAGGATGCGCGGCTTGGGCTGGTCCAGCCACTGCTGCTCCAGGAGCCGCTCGATCTGCCGGCCGGTCAGCTCCATGGTCACCAGCGAGTTGCCGAACGGCTGCACGGCGAACAGGTCGGCATAGGTGACCGCACCGCCGTTCCTGAAGGGCAGCTCGGTGCGCACGCCACCCGGGTTGGTGAAGGCGATCTCCGCCCCACTGGCACGCTCGGGCCTGGTCGCGGCCAGCTGCGCATCGGCGATCACGTCACCGAGCGTGGTTTCGCCTGCCGGCGTCTCCTCCTTGGTCAGTGCGGCGGCCACATGGCCCACCACCCGCTCGGCCAGCGGCTGCACGATCTTCTGGTAGTGCTCGATCAGCGCCGTCTGCTGCGGGTCCCTCGCGAGTTCCTCGGTCCGGACGACGAGATTCTCCGCCTTGGCCGTGACCACGTCGCGGCTGTTGCGGTCGAGGGTCAGGTCGATCTCGGTCACCAGCGTGCCGAACTTGTCGGCACTGGTGACGAGGCGCCCGTCGATCTCGCAGACATAGGCCTTGTGGGTATGGCCGCTGATCACGAGGTCCACGGCGGGGTCGAGCTTCGGCACGATCTCGGTGATGGCGCCGGAGATGCCCGGGCACTCGTTGATGCCGCCGGTCGGATAGCCGCCCTCGTGGATCAGCACCACGATCGCCTCGATGCCCTTGGCGCGCAGTTCCGGGACCAGCGCGTTGACCGTCTCGGCCTCGTCCTTGAAGGTCAGGCCGGCCACGCCCGACGGGACCACGATGCCCGGGGTGCCCTTAAGGGTCAGGCCGATGAACGCCACCGGCACGCCCTCGAACTCCCTCACATGATAGGGCGGCAGCACCGGCTGGCCGGTCGCATCGTCGATCGTGCTGGCGGCCAGATACTGGAAGCCCGCACCCGCGAACCGCTCGCTGTCGGCACAGTCCGGCTGGCCGGGCGGGCAGCCGCCATGCTGGAGGCGAAGCAGCTCGGCCAGGCCATCGTCGAACTCGTGGTTGCCGACGGCGCTCGCCTCCAGCCCCATCTTCGACAGGCTGTCGATCGTCGGCTCGTCGTGCAGGATGCCGGACAGGAGCGGGCTGGCGCCGATCAGGTCGCCGGCGGCCACGAAGATCGCGTTCGGCCGGCCGGCACGGCGCTGTGTGATCAGCGTCGCCATCGCCTCCGCCCCCCCGGCCGGCACGGCGACGGTCTGCTCCGGATCGTCCGGATCCGGCAGCTTGATGCCCCCGGCCGGCGGCAGCAGGTTGCCGTGAAAATCGTTGATCGCGAGGATGCGCAGCTCGACCCGTTCACCTCCTCCCGGCTCCGGATCGCCCTGCGCTCGTGCCGGGGACGGAGCGGCCAGCGGCACGGCCAGGGCCAAGCCCAGGACCAGCATGCTGCACAGGCGGAGCCGGAGCCTCATATACACACCCCACGCTGTCATACCCATCGGTTGGTCAGCCTTAGCACTTCGCCGGTGCGGGGCAAGCCGCGGCAGCACTCCGATGAATGACGGACATACATATCATGATACGCATTGCTCGCCTCCCGCACGCCAGAATCTTTTGGCGCAGCCCTCTGCGTTAACCTTTGATTCACCGCGCAGGCGTAGAATTCAGGTCATGGGCCGGCGACCCTTCTCCCCCCCAGGGTGCGGCCGGCCCAGTTCTTCCTGACGTTGTGATGCCTGCTTGGGGCGGCCGCCGATCCGGAGGCCGCCCCTCTTTCTTTCCCACCCACGCTCGCAGCCGATGCCGCCGACGTGCCACCCGCCAGCCTGCACGACCACGAGCGCCTGCCCGAACATCCGCCCGGATGAGCCCGCGGCGAATGGTGCCGCGCGACCCGTCATGCCTCCCATCTGACCAGAGCGATGGTGACGGCGCAGAACCAGCCGGACGGACCAGCTCCATGCCGTGCCTCCACAGCAGCGGCATTGAACCGTCCCAGGTTTGCCGGAGGCTGGTGGGCTTGAATCACGCCGCCAGTGCGGGTGCCTCAAGCTGCTCGTAGTACCGCTCCTCGGCCTCGGCGGGAGGAATGTTGCCGACGGGCCCGAGGAGACGGCGGTTGTTGAACCATTCCACCCATTCCAGGGTGGCGAACTCGACGGCGTCCAGGCTGTGCCAGGGGCCGCGGCGGCGGATGACCTCGGTCTTGAACAGGCCGATGACGCTCTCCGCCAGGGCGTTGTCGTAGCTGTCGCCGACGCTGCCGACCGAGGGCTCGATCCCGGCCTCTGCCAGCCGCTCGGGGTAGCGGATCGAGACATACTGCACACCGCGATCGCTGTGGTGCACCAGGCCGGTGCCGCGGACCGGGCGGCGGTCATGCAGCGCCTGCTCCAGAGCATCGAGGACAAAGCCAGCCCGGGCCGTCTGCGACACGCGCCAGCCGACGATGCGTCGGGCGTAGGCGTCGATGACGAAGGCCACGTGGACGAAGCCCTGCCAGGTGGCGATATAGGTGAAGTCGGACAACCAGAGCAGGTTCGGCCGCGACGCGCAAAAATGCCGGTTCACCTTGTCGGCCGGGTATGGTGCGCCCTTATCGGGCAGCGTCGTCCAGGTCTCCTTGCCACGTACCACACCGCGCAGTCCGAGCTGGCCCATCAGCCGCGCGACCGTACAGCGGGCCACGGCTGTGCCCTCGCGCCGGAGCTGGTGCCAGACCTTGCGCACGCCATAGACGCCAAAGTGCTCCACATGCACCCGGCGGATCTCCGCCTAGAGCAGGTTGTCGCGCTGTGTACGCAGCGAGGATCGCGCTGGGTCGCACCGCTGTGCCACATGAGCGTAGTAGGTGGACGGGGCGATCGGCAGTACCCTGCAGATCGGCTCGACCCCATAGGTCGTGCGATGATCGTCAACGAAGGCAATCATGGCTTGAACCGGCGGTCGAGCTCCGCCTGGGCAAATACGCTGATGCCTTGCGCAGGATCTCGTTGGCCTGGCGCAGCTCGCGGACTTCGCGCTCCAGCTCCTTGATGATCTTCCCCCGATTTGGCGGACACCTCTGCTACGCTCCTTGAGGGCGAGGAAGGTGATCTGATGGCGAAGACGCGACGGGAGTTCACGCCGGAGTTCAAGCGAGAGGCGGTGGCGCTGTTGGAAGGCAGCGGCCGGCCG
>NZ_DATMFZ010000151.1:0-3287 GCF_035556675.1 Geminicoccus sp.
CGCAGGGCCTGTCCCTGCCGACCACATCGTGGCCAAGGCGACCGGCAAGGCGAGTGCGGCGGTAGAGGCGAAACGGCCGCACGTCACGCGGCTGACGACGATCCGGGCATCGACATGGTGGTCGCATCGGGGTCATGGCGCGGGGTCTTCCGCGCGCCTCCTGCCGGCGCGTCCCCGCCGCCAAGGACCGCACGGTAGCCGTCGCGCCTGAGCCTGATGGATCTGGAACTGCGCTCGCGCGGGCCGGCGCGGCGTGCACCGGGTGAGGAAAATGAGCGGAGAAGCGTGGGAGAAGCGCGAGAGAAGGCAGCAACGGCGGCGGAATCATGGCCGGAATGCGCCTCCGGCCATGCATGACGGGTGACCCGGACGACTGTGACAAGCCGCACAACGCTTCTGCCGCAAGACTACTGGCAGATGCTTGAGGTCGGGCAGCACCGGTGAAGCCGGGGCTTGCCCGATCAAAGCGGCCGATCGTGGGCCTGGCCGGGGGTAATGCGGCGATTCAGCTCACGGCGGGCCCGAGCAGCGGCGGATGGTCAGGTTGGCGGCCGCCCGGCTCCTGGGGCTCGGTCCATCCCCGGATGGACCGAGCCCGCGGCGGATTCTTTTCGCGCCGCATGAGCCGCCTGATCCGGGAGCACCGTGATGGGTCTCCGCTCGGGGCCAGCCAGGCCGAAGCGGTAGGCCGAGCCATGCCGGCAGTGGCGGCCGCGCACCCGGGCGAAGCCGTGCCAGCTCGGGGGGAACGGGGAGGACTGTGCGCCTCGTCGCTATGGCTGCACCAGCGAGCCCGGCCGGAACCAGCCTGCGGGACCGGAGCAACCGGAAGGCGAACCAAGCCGAAGTTGCGATGGCCGCAGTCATGATGGTGGTCATGGCACGACTGTACCATGACTGAGAACTGACCCGCGTCGGCCGGTTTGCGAGGCAGGGCAGCTTCATGATTACTGCCCGGCTACTGAGGCGGCCGATGCGGGATACCGGCCTGTCAGCCGACAGCTTCCTTGAGGCCCTTGCCGGGCTTGAAGCGCACCGCCTTGGACGCCGCGATCGTGATGGTCTTGCCGGTCTGCGGGTTGCGGCCCTCGCGCGCGGCGCGCTCCACCACCTCGAACGAGCCGAAGCCGGTGATGGTGACCTTGTCCCCGCTCTTGAGCGCCGTCTGAATGCTGTCCAGGATGGCGCGCACCGCCTTCGTCGAGTCGGCCTTGGTGATGCCGGCCTTCTCTGCGACCGCCGAAGTCAGTTCGTCCAAGGTCATGGAGTACTCCTCTGCATGACTAAAGGTGAAGTGCGCATTATCATGGCAATCGATGGTTGCAAATACCGATAGAGACTGGCCGCACCACCGCGGTGTGCCACGAATCGTGGTGATCGGGGCAGGACCGGCAGGCCTGATCGCTGCCGAGCGACTGGCCGAACGAGGAGTATCTCCAGTCATTATCGAGGGTTCACGCAGCCCTGCGAGAAAGTTCCTGATCGCTGGTAGAGGCGGCCTGAACCTCACCCATGTCGGCACGGTTGAACAACTTTGCCTTCACTTCGGCAGCGAACAGTCATGGCTGCGCCCGTATTTGGCGGGTTTCGACGTGGATGCGCTGCGCAGTTGGGCCGATGGTCTGGGCGCTGAAACCTTCATCGGCACGAGCGGGCGAGTCTTCCCCAGGGCGCTGAAGGCGACCGGCCTCGTGCGAGCCTGGCTGACGCGACTGGAGCGGCTGGGTGTGACCTCGATGCTGCGCACCCGGCTGGTCGGGATCGGGCCCGGGCGGCTGCTGCGGCTGGACGGGCCGGACGGTGTCTGCGAACTCCGCCCCGATGCGGTGATCCTGGCGATGGGCGGCGCCAGCTGGCCCAGGCTCGGTTCGGACGGCGCCTGGGTCCCGATGCTCCGCGAAATGGACGTGGCCGTCCGGACGTTGCGGCCGGCCAATGTCGGCATGCTGGTGCCCTGGTCCGAGCTGGCCCGGGTGCGGCTGCAGGGCATCCCGCTCAAGAACCTGGCAGCGCGTGCCGGTGATGCGGCAGCCCGAGGCGAACTGGTGCTGACCGGCTACGGGGTCGAGGGCCAGCTCGTCTATGCGCTTGGCCGTGCCCTGCGCGAGGAACTGGAGGCGAACGGCACCGCCACGCTCCGGCTCGACCTGAAGCCCGACCTCACCCTGGCCCAGGTCGAGGCCAGGCTGGCCCGGCCGCGCGGCAGCCGCTCCTTTTCGACCTGGCTCACCGGCAGCCTGCGCCTGCCCGCCATCGTGCCCTTCCTCCTGCGCGAGCTGGGCCACGGCCCGGAGCTGGGTGCCGCCGAGCTGGCGCGGGCGATCAAGGACCTGCCCGTGCCGGTCACCGGTACCAGGCCGATCGCAGAGGCGATCAGCAGTGCCGGCGGCGTGGCGCTGGCCGAGCTCGACGAGCGGCTGATGCTGCGCCGCGTGCCGGGCCTGTTCGTCGCCGGCGAGATGCTGGACTGGGAAGCACCGACCGGCGGCTACCTGCTCCAGGCCTGCTTTTCCACCGGCGTCGCCGCGGCCGAGGGCGTGCTCGCCTGGCTCACGGCACCAGCAGGATCTTGCCGATATGGGCCGAGCTCTCCATGAGCCGGTGCGCCTCCACCACCTGGTCGAGCGGCAGGACCGCGTGGACCACCGGGCGGATCCGGCCGGCCGAGAGGATCGGCCAGACCTGCTCGCGCAGCTCGCGGGCGATCTGGCCCTTCTCCGCGACCGAGCGCGGGCGCAGCGTCGAGCCGGTCCAGGTCAGCCGCTTGGCCATCAGCCGGGTGAAGTCGGCCTCGACCCGGCTGCCTTCCAGCCAGGCGATCTGCACGATCCGGCCTTCCACCGCGGCGGCGTCCAGGTTGCGCGAGACATAGGAGCCGCCGACCATGTCCAGGATCAGATCGACACCCTTGCCGCCGGTGGCCTCCCGGACCACCGCCACGAAGTCCTCCCGGCGATAGTCGATCCCGCGCCTGGCCCCGAGATCCTCACAGGCCTTGACCTTGTCCGGGGAACCGGCAGTGGCGAACACTTCCGCACCGAACGCATGGGCCAGCTGGATCGCCGTCACTCCGATGCCCGAGCTGCCGCCATGCACCAGGAACCGCTCGCCCTGCCGCAGCCGGCCGCGCTGGAACACGTTGGTCCAGACCGTGAAGAAGGTTTCCGGCAGGCCGCCCGCCTCGACCATGCTCCAGCCTTCCGGCACCGGCAGCACCTGCTCGGCCGGTGCCGTGCAGTATTCGGCATAGCCGCCGGATGCGACCAGGGCGCAGACCGCGTCGCCCA
>NZ_DATMFZ010000152.1:0-11936 GCF_035556675.1 Geminicoccus sp.
CGATGGCTGCGGCAACAGCTGCGGCATCCATGGCCACGACCACCGCATCGCCTGGACCACACCCGTACCATCCCGCGAGCGGCGCATGTTCTGGGGCGCGCTCGGTTGCTCCTGCTTCGCCGTCTGAGCCTCGCGGTGGCAACGCTCCTGGCAGCCCCGCCCCTGGCCGGCGCGTCGGCCGCACCGGACGCCCGCTCTGGGTTCCTGCCGCTGCGGCAGGACGAGGACTGGCAGGCCTTATGTGCGCCGGGCGCGCGCCAGGACGTTCTCGACCGGCTCAAATGCGTGCCGCTGGCTGGCGACGGAGCGGTCTGGCTGTCGCTGGGCGGCGAGATCCGCGAGCGCTTCGAGTACACGAACGACCCGCTCTGGGGCGAGGATCCGCAGGACGACGGGGTGTTCCTCCAGCGCTACATCCTGGGCGCCGACCTCCATCTCGGCCCGCAGCTGCGCCTGTTCGGCCAGCTCTACAGCGCGCTGGAGGATGGCCGGGCCGGCCCGACCAGCCCGGTGGACGAGAACCGGCTCGACCTCCAGCAGGGCTTCGTCGAGCTGCGCAACGCACCGGATGCCGCCACCCTGGCCCTGCTCCGGCTGGGCCGGCAGGAGCTGCGCTACGGCACGGGCCGGCTGGTCGACGTGCGCGAGGGCCCGAACGTCCGCCGCAAGTTCGACGGCGGGCTCGGGCGCCTGCAGGGCGACGGCTGGCGGCTGGATGCGCTGGCGGCCCGCCCGGCCGAGGACGAGCCAGGGATCTTCGACGACGGGACCCGGGAAGACCAGGGCCTGTGGGGTGCCTATGCCACCACGGACGCACCCGGCTGGCTGCCATTCGGCGGTGCCGTCGACCTCTACTATCTCGGCTACCGCAACGAGGATGCCAGCTACGTACAGGGCAGCGGCGGGGAGACCCGCCAGACGCTGGGCGCGCGGCTTGCCGGCGAGCAGGCCGGCTGGGACTGGAACTGGGAGCTGATCGGGCAGTTCGGCCGGTTCGCGGGCGGCGACATCCGCGCCTGGAGCGTCGCGTCCGACACGGGCTACACCTGGAACGACCTGCCCTGGCAGCCGCGCCTGGGCCTGTCCGCCAACATCGCCAGCGGCGACGACGATCCGGACGATGCCGATCTCGGCACGTTCAACCCGCTCTACCCGCGCGGCAACTACTTCTCCGAGCTGGCCCTGCTGGGCCCGCGCAACTTCTACAACCTCCACCCCTTCCTGACCGTCCGGCCGACCGAGCGGCTCGAGCTCACCGCCGATCTCGACCTGTTCTGGCGGCTGGAGGCCGAGGACGGGATCTATGCGCCGAACGGCCGGCTCCTGCGGGCTCCGGACGGCAGCGGTGCCCACCATGTCGGGACGGAGATTTCGGTGAACGCCACCTGGCAGGTCCACGAGCAGGTCAGCCTGACCGCGATCTATGCGCACTTCTTTCCCGGTCGCTTCATCCAGGAGACCGGCCCGTCCGACGACATCGACTATGTCGAGCTGACCGTCCGGTTCCAGTTCTGATGGCGCGGCACCATGCAGCCGGCGGCGCGCCGGCAGGTGCGGCCGGGACCTCGGCCTGGGCGCCGCTGCGCAAGCGCAGCTTCCTGCTGATCTGGTCGGCGGCAGTGCTGTCCAACATCGGCACCTGGATGCATGACGTCGCGGCCGCCTGGCTGATGACCTCGCTGGCCCCGGCACCCTTGATGGTGGCCATGGTCCAGGCGGCGGTGAGCCTGCCGGTCTTCCTGTTCGCCCTGCCTGCCGGTGCGCTTGCCGACCTGGTCGATCGCCGCCGCCTGCTCCTCCTGCTGCAGGTGGCGGCAGGCTGTCTGGCCGCGGTCCTGGCAATGATCGTCGCCACCGGCCTGATCACGCCGGAGCTTCTGCTGCTCGCCACCTTCCTGATCGGCACTACCACCGCACTGGGCGCGCCGGCCTGGCAGGCGATCACCCCGGATCTGGTGCCACGAACATTGCTCACCCAGGCCGTGGCGCTGAACGGGGTCGGCATCAACATCGCCCGGGCGATCGGTCCGGCCCTGGGCGGCCTGATCATCGCCTCGCTGGGCCTGGGCTGGCCATTCCTGTTCAACGCCCTGAGCTTCCTGGTCGTGATCTCGGCCCTGCTCCTGTGGCGGCCGCCGCCCCGGCCGGCTTCGGTGCTGCCGGCCGAACGGCTGTTCGGGGCCATGCGCAGCGGCATGCGCTATGCACGCAGCAGCCTGCACCTGCGCGCCACTTTGGTGCGCTCCGCCGCCTTCTTCCTGTTCGCCAGCGCGTTCTGGGCGCTGCTGCCGCTGGTGGCGCGCGGGCCGCTGGCCAGCGGCCCGGGCCTCTATGGCAGCCTGCTGGCCTCGGTCGGCTGCGGCGCGGTGCTGGCGGCAGCGGCCCTGCCCAGGCTGAAGGCCCGGCTCGGCGCGGACGGCATGGTCATGGCCGGCACGGCGCTGCTGGCCGCTGCCATGACCTGCCTTGGCCTCCTGCCGATGCTGGCCGTGGCCCTGCCCGCCTGCCTACTGGCCGGCCTCGCCTGGATCGCGGTGCTTTCCAGCCTGAACGTATCCGCGCAGATGTCCCTGCCGGCCTGGGTACGCTCGCGCGGACTGGCGGTGAACCTGGCCGTGTTCTTCGGCAGCATGACCGCCGGCAGCGTGCTGTGGGGGGTCGTCGCCGGCGTCATCGGACCGCTGGCGACCCTGCCGGTCGCCGCGGCAGGCGCCGTGGTCGGCTTGGTGGCGACCCGGTCCTGGCATCTGCTGGGCGACGACGTACCGGACCTCTCCCCGTCCGGGCATTGGCCGGCACCGGTGCTGGACCAGGCGGCGGCGACCGACGGCGGCCCGGTGCTGGTGACGGTCGAGTACCGGATCGATCCCCACGACGCACCCGCCTTTGCCGATGCGATGGCTGAACTCGGCCGGTCGCGGCGGCGCGATGGGGCGTTCTTCTGGCGAGTGTTCGTCGATGCCGCCGACCCGCAGCGTCGGATCGAGGCGTTCATGCTGGAAAGCTGGCTCGACCACCTGCGCCAGCACGAACGGGTGACGGCGGCGGACCGGGAGATCCAGGAGCGGGTTCACGCCTTCCACCGAAGCAGCGAGCGACCTCTGGTCACCCACCTCCTAGCCGAGCAGCACCCCGGCGTGACCCGCCACTACCAGGGCAGCTAGAGCAGCTCCTCCAGGGTGACCGGGCCGGGGCGTGCGGCTCCAGCACCACGAATTTGCTCAAGATCAAGAACTGACCCTATGGAAAGTTTACTAATTTACATAGTAATTATTATTGTACCAGATGATTGCGCAATTATATAAATCATGCTAGCCTTGTCAGCATATTTTCTTTTGAGCAGCAAGACAGCCTTATTGTCTTTAGAAACTGTTTTGCTCTGCTGAAACCTCTGGCTGCCCGGGAGGTCGGCCGCGCCTGGAAGAAGGCCCGGACGGGAGGCGGTATGACGAAGTCGGTCTTGCAGGTAGCCCGCAACGCACCGGCTGCGGGGGAAATGGCGCTGCCGAGCCACGCCGGCCGGTTCTCCGGCGCGGCGATGCGCAGCCGCCCCTCTTCGCCGCGCATGTGCTGCGCCCGTTCCTGCGCACCGCCTGCCGAGGGATCGTGGCGCTGGTCGGCGAGGTGCGGGAGTTGCGCCAGGCCTGGGGCTTGGCCGGGAGCCCCACCACGCCACGCCAGCCCACGTCGCACCTCGCCTACCGGCGGGCGCGTACAAGGGCCCCATGCCAGGATGTCCAGGCCGCGCTGATCGGGCCTTCACCGAAAATCCCAGGTCGGCGTCTTGATGCCGGAGCCCAGGCGCAGGTCACGGGTGTCGATGTCCCGCGGCTCGTGACCGGGTCGGTCTCTCGAGCCGACGCTGGCCAGCAGCCCGCTGAAGTCTTCCAGCCACTCGGCCACCAGATGAAGGACGGACCTTGCCCTGCTTCTGGATGCGGACCCGCACCCCCAGCATCCGGCTGCCCCGCACCATCCGCCGGTAGCGCTCGAACACCAACGGCCACACCATCAGGTTGGCGATGCCGCCTTTGTCCTCGATCGTGATGACATCACCCCGCTGGCGGACCAGGACCAGCCCGCCGCGGTGAGATGGCAGTCAGCTTGGATAAACGGCTGGCCGCACCTAGCATGGAGTCGGGAGGTGCTAGGTTGAGAGAACGCGCATGGATGCTTGCCCGATTATCTGTGATCACTAGAAGATCAGATTCGCGAATCTATCAGATCGTCGGGCGGAGCCCGCACAAGAAAATGAGAGATGACAACGCAAGGGAAAGCTTTTGAGATCGGCGCAATGAGAACATACATCACGCCTGCTTCACCCGTAATTTTATCGCCATGACATAGGAGACATGACAGGGAGCCGGTTGATGGATACACGGCGTCTTCGTTACTTCGTTGAGATCGTCGACGCGGGAAGCCTGACGCGCGCAGCTTCCCGTCTAGGGGTCGCTCAGCCGGCGCTCAGCCAGCAACTGGGGATCATCGAGGAAGCGGTCGGGGTTATGCTCCTGACCAGGACGCCCCGAGGGGTCGTTCCGACCGAGGCCGGGCAGCTGTTCTACGCCCGGGCTCAGCTCATCCTCCGGCTGTCGCATTCGATCCGGGAGGAGGTTCGCCACCTGGAGCAACATCCGATCGATACGGTCTCAATAGGGATTCCCTTCAGCACGTCGCATCTGGTGTCGGTGCCCCTGTTCGAAGCGGTTCGGAGCGAGCACCTGGCATCCGCCTGCGCATCGTGAGCGGGGTGAGCGGCAATCTTGAGCAGCTGTTGCATAGCAACAAGCTGGACATGGCGCTGCTGTTCCAGCCGGAACCACAAGGGCTGCAGGTGGAGTGGCTTTTCCAGGAGGCGCTCTACCTAGTGGCTCCGCCCAGCCTGGCGGTGCCCGATCCCTTCCCGCTCGCTCGCACCGCCGATACGCTCATGCTCCTGCCCAGCCCCAACCTCGGCCTTCGTACACTCATCGACAGTGCACTCGCCCGCCACGGCATACGGCCCAATATCGTCGCAGAACTGGATGGCTCGATCCCGACCCTATGTACTGCCATCGAGCACGGCCTCGGCTGCAGCATCATGCCTTGGGCCGCCTTCAGCGACAGCGCTGCGCGTGGCGAAGTGGCGGGATATCCGCTGACGCCGGAGATGTGGCGGCCGGTATCCTTGTGCCGGTCAGCCGCTCCGGCAGCATCAAGAGCCAGCCAGGTCGTGTTCGAACGGATGCGTCGCCTGATCAGGGAGGACCTCCGACACGCAGTGGAGATTGGTTCGATCAGGCTCCAGTCATAAGCTGAAGCTTATATTAGAATCGGAATTTGCTATTTCCTCTGATGGCATGTGCTCGCTAGCCTCCGGCCTCAGAATCGGGAGGCTAGCGATGAGAAAGATTCGCCGCACCTTGTTGGGTGCATGCGCCGCGTTTGCGATGTCCTGTCTGGCGCCGTGATGGCCCAAGCTCTTCCTGACTACTGCCCGCCAGAATACGATCAGATCGTCGAGCAATCAAAATCGGAAGATGGCCTGCTAATTTACTCTGCGATGGCAGCATTCAACTGGAAGTCGGTACTTGACAGCTTTGCCGAAAAGTATCCTTGGATCAAGGTCGAGACACTCGACCTGAACAACGAGCTTTGGGATCGCTACTACCCGGAACAGGCGAGCGGCTCGCGCATGGCGGATTTCATCGCAGCCTTCGGCATTTTGAGGTGGATCGAGGCATCCGAGCGTCAAGCGCTGCTTCCTTACGAATCGCCGGAAGAGCCGCACCTTCCCGCGTTCGCCAACCCGATGCCAGGTGCCTATACCCTTTCGGCCGCCCCTTCGCTGATCGTCTGGAACAAGCACGTCATGCCGGATGGTGACGTTCCGGACACTGCCGAGAAGCTGAAGAACCTCGTCCAGAACAATTCCGGCATGCTGGATGGCCGCCTCGTCACCTACGACGCCGGTGCGGGCGCCGAATCGGCGATCTGGAACTGGGTGTGGACACAGGCGCATGGCGAAGAGATCTGGAGCGACTATGAGGTCCTGGGCCCGGCATCCCGTGCCGAACGTGCGGGCGGGGTCATGCTCGAGAAGATCACGAACGGCGAGTATGCGCTGGCTTACCTGATCAGCGGCATCACAGTGTTTCCGAAGCTCGAGGATCCGGGCCGCAAGGGCGTGGTCGAATGGTCCTTCTTCAAGGACAAGCAGCCGATCTATCCTCGCCTGATGGCGGTCACCGCGAGCAGCCCCAGCCCCAACTCCGCCAAGCTGCTGCTCGATCATGTTCTGTCCTACGAAGGACAGGTAGGCTTCGGGAAAGGCGGGCTGACGCCCGTACGCGATCTCAAGCCCGAGGACGTCACCTTCTATACCTACCAGACGATCCTGGATGAGGTAGGTGGCGAAGAGCACGTGCAGCGGATGACCTACGACAAGGCTCAGCTCCCCCAGATTGATGCCTTCGTCGAAAAGTGGAAGACCGCGTTCGGCCGCTGATCGCAGTCGTTTCCTGATCACCATCGAGCTGGCGTCGAACATGGCCGTCATGCCCTTGACCTCCACGCCATCACACACCGGACGGAGCGGGATGAGCGGTGAGCGCCCGCTGCAATGGGGGAGTGTTCATCGCGATCCTGATCCTGGTGGCTGCACCGATCGTTCCGGTCATCATGCAGTCCTTCTCGACCAGGCCGCTCTATGATCCAACGGGCATGTTCTCGCTGGGCGGCTATGCCCGTGCGGTCGGGAGCGCCCAGTTCTGGGCGGCCCTGGCAACGACCCTCGAATTCTCCGTCATCGCGACCTTGATTGCGCAGGTGACCGGGGTGGCTACCGCCATCCTGGTCGCTCGCACCGATCTGCCCGGATCGCGCCTGTTCGCCAACGTGATGCTCTGGCCGATCTTCATCAGCCATCTGGTGCTGGCGTCGGCTGGATCGTCGCTTACGGGCCGTCCGGGTTCGTCACTCTCTGGCTGCAGCAATAGCTGGGATTCCGCCCCTGAGACCTGTACTCGCTGAGCGGCCTCTCGATGGCTGCCGGACTGTCGCTGGCGCCGCTGACCTTCCTCTATTGCCTCGGTGCGGCCCGCACGATCGATCCCACTCTCGAGGATGCGGCTCGCCTGAGTGGTGCCGGCCCTTTTCGGACGGTGATCGCGATCACCTTGCCGCTGCTCCGGCCGGCCATCGTCACCACCACGATCCTGAACTTCGTCCTGGCGCTGGAACTCTTCGCGATGCCGCTCCTGCTGGCGGTGCCGGGTGGGATGCACTTCCTCACGACCTTCATCTATTCCGAGGGCTTTGAAGCGACGACTCCGGATCATGCCCTGGCGAGCGCCGTCGCAGTCATGCTCATCGGCATCGTGCTCGTGTTCTTCCAGATGCGCCTGCTGGGCGACGGCCAGCGCTTCTTGACCATCGGCGGCAAGGCGGGACGGGCACGGATGATGGGGCTCGGCCCGTGGCGCTGGCCGATCGCGCTTACCTTGGCGCCTATCTCTTCTTCACCGTGATCCTTCTGGTCGGCGGCCTGATCGCCAGGTCGTTCACCGCCGTGCTTTCGCCATTCGTGCCGCTATGGAGTGTGCTCACCCTCGAAAACTACGAGATCATCTTCTCTTATCCCGCCTACATACGCTCGATCTGGAACACGCTGGGCGTGGCGGCGGCACGTGCCGCGATCGGCACGGTGCTGATTGCCGTGACCGCTCTGGTGGCGCTGCGCTCCAGCTTTCCCTGGCGACGCCCCTTGGAGTTCCTGGTCCTTTATCCCCGCGCGATTCCGGGACTGCTGGTCGGCATGGGTGTGCTCTGGGCGACGGCCTGGCTGCCGATCATTTCCTGGATGCAGAACTCCATTGCAATCCTGATCTTCGCCTTCCTGATGCGCCATCTGCCAACCGGCTATGGCTCGTCCAGCCGCTCCTGGTGCAGATAGGTCGGGACCACGACCGCAGCGCCCGCAGCGTCGGGGCGAGCTGGATCCAGGCCTGCTGGCACATCATCACTCCGCAGATCCGACCGGCCCTGCTGGCCTGCTTCGCGATCCTCTTCATCCATTTCATGAAGGAGTACGCGGTCGCGATCTTCCTGTTCGGACCGGACAGCGAAGTCATGGGAACCACGATGCTCGCCTTCTGGGTGCAGGGTGAGAATGGTTCGGTGGCGGCGTTGGCGGTCCTCCAGATGGCCATCATGGTGGTGTTCATGATCCTGTTCCGTCGGGCTCTGGGAGTGCGGACGCATGGCTGAGCTTGTCGTCTCCTCCCTCACGCGTTGCTTTGGTGCCGTCACCGCGGTCGACCGGGTGAGCTTCACGGTCCGCGACGGCGAGTTCCTGACGCTGCTCGGACCGAGCGGCTGCGGCAAGTCGACGACGCTTGCCGCCATTGCCGGGCTGGAGCGGCCAACTTCGGGGCGGATCAGCCTCGGCCACGACGTCTATTTCGACAGCGACACCAACCTGTTCCTGCCACCGGAGCGGCGCAACTGCGGCCTGGTGTTCCAGTCCTATGCGCTTTGGCCCCACATGACCGTGGAGGAGAACTGCGCCTTTCCGCTGAAGCTGCGCCGGGTGCCGAAGGAGCAACGGGCCAGCCAGGTGCGCGAAGCGCTGGCCCTGGTCGAGATGGAGCGTCTGGCTGACCGCTATCCCCACCAGCTGTCGGGGGGGCAACAGCAGCGAGTGGCGCTGGCACGCACGCTGGTCTTTCGCCCGGGCATCCTGCTCCTGGACGAGCCGCTTTCGAACCTGGATGCGAAGTTGCGGGATCGGGCGCGCAGCTGGCTGAAGCACCTGCAGTCCAAGGTGGGGCTCACTACCGTTTATGTCACGCATGATCAGGTCGAAGCATTAGCGATGAGTGACCGCATCGCCGTGATGAATGGTGGCCGGATCGCCCAGCTCGGTACGCCGAAGCAGATCTACGTCGCTCCCGCGGACAGGTTCGTCGCCGACTTAATCGGCACCAGCAACATGCTGGATGGCGACCTGAAGTCGGACGAGCGCGGGAGCTTCATCCGGTTCGCGGACGGCCAGTGCCTGAAGATCCCGGCGCCGCCCGAGAAGGCCGGGCCGCGGGGTTGTCGCTGCGATCCGGCCGGAGAGCATCCGCCTGTATGGTGGTCGGGCTCCGAGCGGCACCGATGATCTGATCCGCGGGCGCATCATCGACCAGAGCTATTTGGGCGCCCGCTTCGCCTATCAGATCCAGGCTCTGGGTGGCGTGTTGCGCGTCGAGACGGCCGAGGATCTCACCGGCCCGAATGTGGCGATGTCCGTGAATCCGGACGCCGTCGTGCTGTTTCGCGCCGAACACGAACAAGAGTAGATCATGGATTACCAGTCAGATGCCGTTTGCCCGCTCGACGGGATCCGCGTGCTCGACCTGACGAGGGTCGTGGCCGGCAACATGCTGAGCGTCGTGCTCGGCGATTTCGGTGCGGAGGTGATCAAGGTCGAAGCGCCCCGCAAGGGCGACACGCTGCGCGAATGGCGCGAAGACGGCATTCCCGTCTATTGGAAAGTCTATGGCCGCAACAAAAAGAGCATCTCGCTCGACACGCGGCTGCCACGCGGCAAGGAGATCCTGGAGCGCCTCGTCACACGATCACAGGTGCTGATCGAGAATTTCCGGCCCGGTGTCCTAGAACGCCTGGGCTTCGCCCCGGAGCGCCTGCTCGAGCTCAACCCCGGCCTCGTGATCGTTCGACTTTCCGGCTGGGGCCAGACTGGCCCCTATGCCAGACGTCCAGGGTTCGGCAGCCTCGTCGAAGGCATGTCGGGCTTTGCCGCCAAGAACGGATTTGACGACAAGCCACCAGCGCCGCCCAACATGGCCTTGGCCGACATGGTGGCGGGCCTTTATGGCGCATTCGCGGTAATGGTGGCCTTGCGAGAAGTCGAGGCGAAAGGTGGTCGCGGTCAGGTCGTCGACCTGTCCTTGCTGGAGCCACTGATCTCGATCCTGGGCCCGGACGCTGCCGCCTACAGGGTCAGCAAGACGTTGCCGCCCCGATCCGGCAACCGGGCGTCCATCTCGGCACCGCGCAATGTCTATCCGACCCGTGACGGCAAGTACGTGGCCCTCTCGGCCCCGACCCAGGACATGACCGAGCGCCTGTTCCGGGCAATCGGCCGGCCCGAGTTGATCGACGACCCGCGATTCCGCACCAATTCGGATCGTCTGCGGCATGTGGAGGAAGTCGACCACATCATCGGCTCCTTCATCGGCGGCTTCGACCGCGACGACGCGCTCGCCTTCTTCGACAAGGCCGAGGTCGCGGTCGGGCCAGTCTACGACGTCTCCGAGGTGCTGGAAGACCGGCACGTGATCGAGCGCCAGATCCTGGTCGAAATGACGGACCCCGACATGGGCATGATTCCGATGCACAGCATCGTTCCGCGTCTTTCCCGATCACCGGGCGCCATCCGCCGTCCTGCTCCCGAACTCGGGCAGCACAACGAAGAAATCTACTTGGGCCTCGATCTGTCCAAGGAAGAGATCGTGGACCTGCAGAAACAGGGAGTCATCTGACATGCACCTCTTGCGGTCCCTTTTGTTCGTACCAGTGCTGCAGCAGCATTTTCTGGACAAGGCGCATCTGCGAGGCAGCGATGCGATCATCCTCGATCTGGAAGACTCCATCGTTCCAGAGGAGACTGACGTGAAAGTCCAATCATGTATCCTGGCGGCAGGACGTGGCGGATCAGCAGACGCCTGCAGCGGATGACATCTGCTCGATCCACTGTCTGTTGGGTAAGGTCGGCCTGTCTGGGATCTCTGGATGGCGGTCAGCTGGTGATCTGATCGGCTCGTCGTAGGTTCATGGCCATGCAGAGCAACCAAAGCTGACAGCGGTTGCGGACGAGGCCACGATAGCGCACGCGCCGGTACAGGTAGCGCCGCTTCATGGTGCCGAAGAGCTTCTCGATCTGGCCACGCAAGGGCATGATGGCGACGTTCATCCATTTGTGCCAGCTGGGCTGACGCTTGCCGGCCTGCCGGCGGTGCATGATCCGGTCGGTGATGTCGATCTCGGCCAGGGCGTCTCGTCGCTCCATCGACTCGTAGGCCTTGTCGGCCAGCACCGCCCTTTCGTCACCGCAGATCAGAGCATCGGCGGCAATGCTCTCGCCAATGTCGGCGCTGGTAAGGATCGCTTTGCGGATCAGGTCGCTGCCTTGATCCACTGCCAGGTGCGCCTTGTAGCCGAAGAAGCTGCGCTGTCCGCGCCGGGTGAAGCCGGCTGCTGGGTCTCGTTCCGACACCTCGCCCGCGTGCATGGGCGGCCGCTTCACGTCGGCCTCGACCAAGGTCGCATCGATCATCGTGCCTGCCTTGATCATCAGGCCACGCTGCTCGAGCCGGGCGTTCAAGGCAGCGAACACTGCTTCGGCCAGACCTGCTTCAGCCAAGTCGATGCGAAAGCGAGAAAGTGTCGTGGCATCCGGCACAACTTCCTCCAGGCCCAGCCCGCAAAAGCGCCGGAAGCTCAGCCGATCGGCGATCGCCTCCTCAAGGTCACGATCCGACAAACGGTACCACTGTTGGAGGAGCAGGGCCTTCAGTTGCACCAGCGGTGGATAAGCAGGTCGTCCTGTTGACGCTCTGCGCATCGGCTGCAGCAGCGCCTCGATCGGTGCCCAGTCGACCTGCGCCCTGATCCGCTCCAGCCGCTGGTTGCTGCCAAAGGCGGCCGGCAGCAGGGCTTCCACCAAGCTCACCTGACCCACCGCCTTACGCACCATGGCCGCCTCCCATTACGCCTCACCAGGATCGAATCACAGCAGCAGCGGCGTGGAGTTGCCCCCGTCAGACCGGACACGTGGCAGATTGGGACGTAGCTCGTCGATACTCGCTGGGTGAGCGATAGGCGAGCCGGCTATGGGGATGGACCTCGTTGTAGTCGATCATCCATCCGTCGATGGCAGCCAGGGC
>NZ_DATMFZ010000153.1:0-7821 GCF_035556675.1 Geminicoccus sp.
CACGGTGGCGGCGTCCTGGATGAAGTCGGGCAGGCCGTAGAGCATGGCGAGCGCCAGGTCGTGGATGGTGGCGATGGCGCGCTTCGGCCCGATCGTCCAGCCGACCCGCCAGCCGGTCATCGCATGGGACTTGGAGAGCGAGCTCACCACCAGCGCATGCTCGTCCATGCCCGGAACTGCCGAGGGACTGACATGCTCGCCCTCGTAGATCAGGTCGGCATAGACCTCGTCCGAGATCAGCCACAGCCCGTGCGCCCGGGCCAGCCGGCAGAGTGCCTCGACCTCGCCCCGGGTGAACACCGCGCCGGTCGGGTTGTTCGGCGTGTTGATCAGGATGGCACGGGTGCGCGGTCCGATCGCCCGCTCGATCGCGGCCAGGTCCGGGCGAAACCCGGTGGCGGCGTCCAGCGGCACGTTCACCATCACCGCGGCGGCCGCGGCGATCGTGGCCGGGTAGGTGACATAGGCCGGGGCCGGGACCACCACCTCGTCGCCCGGGTTCAGCAGGCATTGGCAGGCGGCGAACAGGGCGCATTGCGCGCCGGCGAGCACGACGACCTGCTCCGGGTCGATCAGGCGACCGGTGAGCCAGCCATGGTGGCGCGCGATCGCCTGGCGCAGCGCCGGCTTGCCCTGCACGTCGGCATAATGGGTGTGGCCGGCATCCAGTGCCGCCTTGGCGGCCTCCCGGATCCGGGCGGGTGTCGTGAAGTCGGGATCGCCCACCGAGAGGATGATCACGTCCTCGCCGCGCCGCGCCCGCGCGGTCGCATCATAGTGGATCAGCCAGGCGTCGGTGGCCGGACCGGCCAGGCCGCTGGTCCAGACGGCAAGCGCTGGTGCCTTCATGAACGCTCGGCTCCCTTTACGTGTTGGCCCGCAGTCCCGAAGGATGCCGGCCCGAACCCTGCCCAACAAGCGCCCCGCCACCTCCTCGAGGAACCAGCCGATGCCGAACGTCCGCCGCCTCCTGCCCAGCGACCTGCCCGCCTGGGAGGGGCTGTTCGCCGGCTACTGCCGCTTCTACCGCGCGGACGTCCCGGACGAGGTACGCCGCAGGACCTTCGAGCGGCTGTGCGCCGGCGACGATCTGGTGGGTCTGGTGGCGGTCGACGAGGGCGACCGGCCGATCGGCCTGATGCACCTGGTCTTCCACCCCTCCACCTGGTCCAGCCGGGTCTACTGCTACATCGAGGATCTCTATGTCGATCCTGCCCATCGCGGCGGCGACGCGGCCAGGGCCCTGTTCCAGGCCGGCTACGCGGTGGCCGATGAGCGCCAGGCCGATCGGACCTACTGGCAGACCCAGGAGTTCAACGCACCGGCCCGCTCGCTCTACGACACGGTCGGGCACCGGACGTCGTTCATCGTCTACGCGCGCTGAGCGCGGATCGCGACCCAGAAGCTCATCTGTGCCACCAGCCCGCCCAGGCTCAGCACCAGGCCCGCGGCGAGTGCCGGATCGGGGCCGGCTGCGACCAGGGCAGTGAAGCCGGCGCCGACCGTCATCTGGATGAAGCCGTACAGACCGGCGGCCGAGCCGGTCAGGCGCCGGTCGATGCTGATCGCCTGGGTGAGCGCCGCCGGGCTGGACATGCCGGCTCCCAGCGTCATCAGGGACATGCTGCCGACCGCCACCGGCACGGTGAGCAGCCCCAGCAACACGGCGGCGAGAAAGGCCAGCGAACTCGCCAGTACCAGCAGGGTGGCGCCGACGAGCAGGCGCTCCATGCTGATCCGGCCGATCAGCCGGCCGGTCAGCATGTTGCCGGCGGCCATGCCGACCATCAGCAGGCCCAGATAGATCCCGACCTCGTGAACCGGGCGGTGCAGCTCGTGGACGAACAGGAAGGGGGCCGCCGCGATGAAGGCATAGATCGCGGTGGTGGTGCAGCCGCCGCCCACGGCGAAGCCGACGAACATGCGCGAGCGCAGGAGGTGGCGATAGTCCTGGATCAGGGAGCGGGTGCTGAGCTCCCCGCTCGGCCGGCCGGTCTCGGGCAGGAGCCGCCAGACCGAGAGGAGGTTCACCGCGCCCAGCGTCACCAGTGCCAGGAAGATCGAGCGCCAGCCGAGCGTGGCCGAGAGCGTGCTGCCGATCATCGGCGCCAGGGCCGGGCCGGCCATGGTCATGAGGTTGAGCAGGGCCAGGCGGCGCACGGCGTCCTGGGACAGGGTGGTGTCGCGCACGATGGCACGGCCGAGTGCCAGCCCGGCGCAGCCGCCCAGCGCCTGGAGCAGGCGGGCGGCGATCAGGGAGCCAGCATCTGGTGCCAGGGCCGCGCCGAGCCCGGCGGCGGTATAGAGGGCGAGGCCGGCCAGCAGGGTCGGGCGGCGGCCGAAGCAGTCGGAGAGCGGGCCGTAGATGAGCTGCCCCACTGCCAGGCCGACGATATAGAGGCTGATCGTCATTTGCATGGCGCCGACGCCGGCACGGAGGTCGGCGGCCGCGGCCGGCAGGGCCGGCACGAACATGTGCATGGCCAGCGTGCCGCTGAAGGTCACCAGCACCAGGAGCCAGAGCGGCGGCTGGCGGAGGGTGGCGGATTGGCGGGAAGCGTCGGCGGCATCGGGCATGAGGCATTGATGGAGTGCCGTCTGCCTGCAAGGCAACCGCTGCCCGGCAGGGCAGCCATGCCTTCAGTGCGTGTCGAAGGCTGCCTGGATGGCGGCCCGGCCCCCGCCGGTGAGCAAGGCCAGCTGCAGGAGCACGCGCGCCTTGCCGGGCTTGAGCTCGCCGGCATGGACGAAGCCCAGCGCTGCATCGTCGACCTCGCCCGCGGCCAGCACCGCGCCCGCGGGCAGCCTGGTGCTGCGCACCACGGCGATGCCCTGTCCGGCTGCCTCCGCCAGGGCGTCCAGGGCGATCCCGGTCATGTTGCCGTTACCGACCCCAGCGATCACGATGCCCCTGGCCCCCCCCGCGACCGCGGCATCGATCAGCTCACGCTCCATCCCGGCATGGGCATGGAGGATCAGGACCTTGGGCAGCGCGTCATGGCCGGCGAGGTCGAAGCCGTGGGGGCGCGGGTCGGGCGGACGGTGGAAGCGGGGGCGGCCGCCGGCGACCGTGCCGAGCGGGCCGCGTTCGGGCGCGGTGAACGCGTCCACCCGGTTGGCGTGGGTCTTGTAGACGTCGCGTGCGGCGAAGACTTGGTCGTTCATCACGGCCAGCACGCCACGGTTTCGGGCGGCAGGGTCGGCTGCCACGGCTACCGCGGCGGCGAGGTTGGCCGGCCCGTCGGCCCCGATTGCGGTGGCGGGACGCATGGCGCCGGTGAACACGATCGGCAGTTCGGCCCGGACGGTCAGCTCGGCGAACCAGGCGGTTTCCTCCAGCGTGTCGGTGCCGTGGGTGACGACGATGCCGGCAAGGCCCGGCTCCCTTGCCAGCGCGTCCAGCCGGCGGGCCAGCTTCAGCCAGACTGCATCGTGCATGTCCTGGCTGCCGATGCTGACGAGCTGCTCGCCGCGGATGGCGGCGGCGTGATCCAGGCCCGGCACGGCCGCCAGCAGGGCGTCGATGGAAAAGCTGCCGGCGGTGTAGCCGTGGGCGACGTCCTGCGCGCCGGCGATGGTGCCGCCGGTGGCCAGGACGTGGACGAGGGGACGGACGGTCACGGGCGCACACCCTTGCCGTAGTGGCGCTCGATCCGCGCCTGGATCACCTCGAACACCGCGGAGAGCGCCCAGTAGATCAGCGCCGCGGTGATCAGCATCTCCATGTACTTGAACTCCGCCCGCCCATAGGTGCGGGCCAGGAACATCAGTTCCCACACGCCCATCACCGAGACCAGCGAGCTGTCCTTCAGCATGGCGATGAACTGGTTGCCGGTGGGCGGGATGACCAGCCGCATCGCCTGGGGCAGGATGACCAGGCGCATCGCCTGGGCATGGGTCAGCCCGAGCGAGGCGGCGGCCTCACGCTGGCCGCGGCCGACCGCCTCGATGCCGGCACGGAAGATCTCGGCCATGTAGGCGCCGTAGCACAGGGAGAGCGCGATGATCCCGGCCGGTACCGCCTCCAAGGTCAGGCCGATCTGCGGCAGGCCCAGATAGATCAGCAGCACCTGCAGGAGCAGCGGCGTGCCGCGGAAGAAGCTGATGTAGAAGGTCGCCACCCCGAAGGCCAGGCCGTTGCCGGACAGCCGCGCCAGCGCGCCCGCCAGGGCCAGCAGGGTCGCGAACGCGATCGAGACCAGGCAGATCACCACGGTCAGGACGGCACCCTGCAGGAAGGCTTGGCCGGCGCCGAACCCGAGCAGGCCCGGCACGTTGGCCAGGATGAAGCGGTAGTCCAGCCCGAAGCTCCAGAAGAACAGGGCGAAGACCAGCAAAAGCTCGGCCCAGGCCAGCAGCACCTGGAACTCGAACGGCATCCGGCGCAGGACCAGGATGTTGGCGACTGCGAGGCCGGCGATGAGCAGGCCGCCGACCAGCCGGGCCAGGAGCGGCGGCAGCCCGGCCAGGCCCGGCACGGTCCAGGGGAATGCGGCGGCGATCAGGAAGACGATCAGGCCGATCAGGGCCAGGCGGGCGTCCCGCCGGTCGAGGAGGTCCGCCAACGTGCTCACTGGGTCAGGTCGGTGCCGTAATACTGTGCGGACAGCTTGGCGAGCGTGCCGTCCGCCTTCATCTCGTCGACGATCCGGGTGATCTCGGCTCCGAGTTCCGGGTCGCCCTTGTCGATTGCGACCGAGAGCGGTTCCTTGAACAGAGGCTCGCCGACGATCTTGAACGGGTAGCCGCGCTCGATCGCGTCCAGGATGGTCGGCAGGGCGGTGAATGCCGCATCGAGGCGCGTGCCGTCGCCTAAGCGCAGATCATCCAGGGCCAGCAGGTCGGTGTCGTAGGTGCGGATCTCCGCATCGTCGATCTGGTAGGTGAAGGGCGGCGCATCGGCCACGTCGATGGTCAGGTCCTTCTTCAGGTAGCTCTCATAGGTGGTGGCGACGCCGACTCCGATCCGCTTGCCGCCGGCATCGGCGGGGGTGGTGATCGTCTCGTTGTCCTCGTGGACCACGAGCGAGGCCGGGGTGAAGTAGTAGACCGCCGGGAAGTCCAGGACCTGCGCGCGCTCCTTCGTGGGCGTCATGCTGCCGACCGAGATGTCCCAGCGCCCCGCCCAGCGCCCGGCGGTGATCACGTCCCAGCCGGGCGTGACGAAGCGGATGTCCACGCCCAGCCGCTTGGCGATCTCCCGGCCGACATCGATGTCGAAGCCCTGGAACTCGTTGGTCATCGGGTCGAGCGAGGACTGCGGGGGATATTCCGGATCGGTGCTCATCGTCAGCACGCCGGCCTCTTTGATCCGGTCGAGCGCCTCGCCGGCAGACACTTCGGCCGCGGCCACGAGCGAGAGGGCAGCCGCGAGCACGGCACCACGACGCGAGAGCGACATTTCGTTTCCCCCGGAGCAACGCGATATTCCAGCCAGGATGACGAGGCGCGCCCGGCACGGCAAGCTCGGCGCATACCGGCTGGCGATGCCACCGGGACCCGATCGGGAGGAGGATGAGCCCATGACGACGCCGGCCTTTTCCGGGATCTGGCCGATCCTCTACGCCTTCTTCGACGAGCAGGATCGGCTCGATGAGGGGGCGGTCCTGCGCCAAGTCGAGGTCTGCATCACCGCCGGTGCCGACGGGATCGCCGCCCTGGGCCTGGCCACCGAGGTCGCCAAGCTATCGCCCGACGAGCGCGGCACGCTGCTGCGCTGGCTGGCGCGGGCGGTGGATGGGCGGGTGCCGGTCGCGGTCACCGTGTTCGGCGAGAGCGAGGCCGAACAGATCGACTTCGCGCGCATGGCGGCGGAACTCGGTGCCTCCTGGGTGATCCTGCAGCCGCCACCCCGCCGGCCGCTGCCCGAGGACGAGCTGCTGGGCTTTTTCGGCCGGGTCATCGACGCCTGCCCGATCCCGGCCGCGATCCAGAACGCCCCGGACTATCTGGGCGTGGGCCTGAGCGACCCGGCGATCCGGCGGCTGAAGGACCGTCACCCCAACTTTCTCCTGCTCAAGGGTGAGGGCTCGGCGGTGTCGATCCGGCGCACCATCGACGCGCTCAAGGGCGAGGTCGCGGTGTTCAACGGCAGGGGCGGGCTGGAGCTGCCGGACATCCTGCGCGCTGGTTGTGCGGGGATGATTCCGGCACCGGAGCTGGTCGACGTCCAGGTCGCGATCTGGCGGGCGAGCCAGGCCGGCGACTGGGCCGAGGCCGACCGGCTCTATGCTGAGGTGCTGCCACTCATCGTGTTCGTGATGCAGTCGATCCCGCACCTCGTGACCTATGGCAAGCGGGCGGCGGCGCATCGCCTGGGGCTGGGGCCGGTCCATGACCGACTACCCGGCGACCTGCCCACCCCGTTCGGCCTGGCGGTGCTCGACCGGCTGCTGGCACCGCTGCCGCCGCTGCTATGACGAAGCTCCTGGACGCCAGCGAGGTGGGGCATATGGAGGCCGGCATGCCGGTCCTGGCCGATCGGGTCGGACGGTATCGCGAGCATATGCCGCTACCCGGCCTACGGCGGGATTTCCTGTGCATCTGGACGAACCGGCTGCCGCCGCGCACGGTAGGACCGATCACGGTCGTGCCGGACGGCTGCGTCGACCTGCTGTGGCATGGTGGCAGACTGATGGTGGCAGGGCCGGACCCGGTCGCCGCCCGGCCAGATCTTCCTCCCGGCACGATCATTCTGGGCCTGCGCTTCCGCCCGGGTGCGGCAGCACCCTGGCTGGGCCTGCCAATGGCGGAGATCGCCGGGCGGGAGGTCGAGCTGGCGTCGCTCTGGGGAAGGCGGGCCCGGGACATTTCCCGGGAGTTGCAGGAACTGCCGACGCTGGCGGCCCAGGCCGCCAGGCTGCAGACGCTGCTGGAGCATTTGGCTGAGGGCATGGCACCGCCCGCCGCGGAGGCATCGGCCATGTTCAGGCTGGCGCGGCACGAGGAGGGGCTGGTGGTCCGGCGGATGCAGGCGTGCCTGGACTTGAGTCCGCGGACGATCCAGCGCCGCAGCCACGAACATTTCGGCTACGGACCGCGCAGGCTCGCCCGGATCCTGCGCTTCCAGCGCTTTCTTGCCCTGGCGCCGCGTGTGGCGGGCGGGCTGGCGCTCGCCGCGCAGGAGGTGGGCTATGCCGATCAGGCACATCTGAGCCGGGAGGTCCGGGCGCTGGCAGGCATGACCGCAGCATCGCTGGCCCGGCAGGTCCGCGCCTGACTGGCCGGTTCGTTCAAGACGCCGCCGGCTGGCTGGCGCACATGCAAAGGGTCACGCGCACAGGATTGGGAAGAAGCATCATGGGCGTTCGCGGCGGCAACCTGCAGATCGACAACATCGAGCTGAACGTGAGCGACATCGACCGCGCGAAGGCGTTCTATGGCAAGGCGTTCGGCTGGTCGTTCACCGACTACGGACCGACCTATTGCGAGTTCAGCGACGGTCGGCTGACGGGCGGCCTGACGACCGGCGGTCCAGTCCGGCCGGGCGGACCGCTGGTGATCCTCTACGCCGACGACCTCGCCGTCGCACAAAGCCGCGTCACGGCAGCAGGAGGCCGAATCGTCCGCCCGGTCTTCGCCTTTCCGGGTGGGCGGCGTTTTCACTTTCAGGATCCCGATGGCTACGAACTGGCGGTCTGGTCGGCTTCCTGAACAGGGGCACGCACCGGCGGCAGCGGCGTGTCGCATGAACGAAAGTCTGGCGGTTCGTCCGGACCAGCATCCATCGGCGGGAAACCCCATATGCTGATCTGTCGGGGATTGGCCCGGCTTAGGGCAGGGACAACCGTCGATGGCGGTAGCGTTTCGGAATCTGTTCGG
>NZ_DATMFZ010000154.1:0-19991 GCF_035556675.1 Geminicoccus sp.
TGGCAGCTGAAGACCTGGGAAGCCTATCGCGACGTCCCTCGCCTCGGCCGCAAGACCCGGATCGGCGGCAACCAGCGCGAGATTCTGTGGGCGATCTTCGAGCATTTCCGCGGCGCGTTGTCCGAGCGCAAGCTGGTGACCTGGGCGGACGTCTTCGGCCGACTCACGGACCAGCTGCGGGATGGCACCAGTCCATACCTGTTCGTCGTGGTCGACGAGGCGCAGGACCTGGGCGTGGCCGAGGCGCGCTTCCTCGCCGCGCTGGCCGACGGCCGGCCGGACGGCCTGTTCCTCGCCGGCGACCTCGGCCAGCGCATCTTCCAGCAGCCCTTCTCGCTCAGGGCGCTCGGCATCGACATCCGTGGCCGCTCCTTCACGCTGCGGGTCAACTACCGCACCTCCCACCAGATCCGCGCCCAGGCCGACCGCCTGCTGCCCGCCACGGTGTCGGACGTGGACGGCAACACCGAAGGGCGCCGCGGCACGGTCTCCGTCTTCGATGGCCCGGCTCCCCTGGTCCGGACCTTCGCCAGCGGGGACGAGGAACGGGAGGCCGTCGGCGCCTGGATCAGGGACCAGATCGCTGCAGGACGCCCGCCCCACGAGATCGGCGTCTTCGTTCGCTCGGCTGCGGAACTCGCCCGTGCCAGGGCCGCCATCAAGGCGAGCGGCGCATCCGCCGCCGAGCTGAGCGAGAGGAACGGCCCTGCGTCCGGCAGCGTCGCCTTCGGCACCATGCATCTCGCCAAGGGCCTGGAGTTCCGGTCCGTCGCCGTGATGGCCTGCGACGACGAGGTCATCCCGCTCCAGAGCCGCATCGAGGCGATCTCCGACCCGTCGGACCTGGAGGAGGTCTACGACACCGAGCGGCACCTGCTCTATGTCGCCGTCACGCGTGCCCGGGACCACCTGCTCGTCACTGGCGTGGATCCGGCGTCGGAGTTCCTGGAAGATCTGTCGAACACCAATATTTCATAGTGAATCTAGGTACTAGCCACAGAGAACCATGACCGGCCACATCTGGCGGTCACAGTCAGGCTGGGCATAGACGGGACCCTGCCCCCAATTGCACAGGATGTGCTCAGAGCTAGCCAACCCGTATTTCGACTCCAACAGCTGTCCGCAACACCGACCACAATCAAGCTAAGTTGCTTTTTACCGGAGGCACCTAAGAGCGGGATGCGCACGGGGCTCGATTGAGGCGGCACCACATTCGGAGCTACGGCCTAAGCCTGCTCGACATGATCGGCGAATATGGCCGCCCATCTTTCCTGTCGCCCAAGAGAGCGACGCTAATTATCAAGCTTGATCATCTCACCAGCGCTTGGTCGGCAACCCGATGTCGCGACCGGATCGATAGCAGTCAAGTTGTATTCGTTTTCGAAACTGGACAATTTTACCGCTCATTCAACGAATGATAGCGATGATAGTGAAAGGTCCGTCACTATCATTTGCACTATCGTTTTGCTTTTTTGAATAAATTTCCTACGCATAGCTTGTGACTTCCGCTTGCACCTCAACATCGACCGCCATAGCTAGAAAGAGAAGCGAAGCAGGAGACCCGCATCAGAATTGCGGAGCTGCAGTATGCCGCTCCTCCGGGTGGGCCTTAATCGCGTTAAATGAAAGGCTACAAGAATGGCGACGCACACGCAGGATTCGACGACCGCTTCGGTCCCGGCGCCTGAGGAATCGAGCAGGCCCACGCGCTTCGTGCGCCGCAGCGAGGCCTCTCGGCACCTGAAGGAGGTCTGGGGGATCGACCGCGCGCCCACGACGCTGGCCAAGCTCGCCTGCATCGGCGGCGGGCCGGTCTACCACAAGGCGGGGCGGGTCCCTCTCTACAAGCCGGAGGATCTCGATGCCTGGGCCCGTGCCATGATCCAGAAGGCCTCCTAGCCCTCTCGGAAAGGAGACGCGGCGCCATGCAGCGCACGAGGCGACAGCAACGCACTTCTCACTGCGAAGGATTGAAGCGCCGCGAACAATCCAACGCATAATGGCGCCAGCCATCTAGCTACCCGAGCGGGTGGGATCAGTCGGCCCACCACAACTCAAGCGGCTATTCGCTCGTCTCTTTGACATCGCCTCTGATCTGAGGACTTCGTCATGCGCGTTGACTTCGAACGCGTGAACCATGCTGCACGCGCTGTTCTTCCAGCGTTGCTCGCCCGGTGGCTGCCGGACGGCAAGCGCTGCGGCAACGAGTGGGTCGCCAGGAACCCGCGCCGCGATGACCGCCACCCTGGCTCGTTCAGCGTGAACATCTCCACCGGCGCCTGGGCCGACTTCGCCACCAACGACCGCGGCGGAGATCCGGTCTCGCTGGCCGCCTACTTGAGCAACCTCCGCCAGGCCGAAGCGGCGCACAAGCTCGCTACCATGTTGGGAGTGACGTAATGCTCGATGAGAATGCGATGTTCACGCCGCTCGGACCCGATGAGGAGGCCGGGCGGCAGGCGGTCAGCGGCAGGTCCGGCAAGGTGCCGATCATCCCGGTCCCGGCCAATGCGCCGCCCATGCGCTTCAAGCACCCGGAACTCGGGGAACCGACGAAGATCTGGCCCTACCATGACGCTGGCGGGCATCTGATCGGCTACGTGGCTCGCTGGGACTTCATCGGCGCCGACGGGCAGCCGACCAAGGAGATCCTGCCCATCACCTATTGCGACCTGGGCGGCGGCCGATCGGGATGGCGTGCAAGGGGCATGCCTTCGCCCCGACCTCTGTTCGGCCTGCCCGAGATCCTGAAGCGGACGACCGCGCCGATCATGATCTCGGAGGGCGAGAAGGCCCGGGACGCGGCCGCCATCCTGTTCCCCGACATGGTGGTGACCACCCCGGCGCATGGGGCGAAGTCGCCGCAGTTGGCCGACTTCAGTTCCTGCGCTGGTCGCGAGGTGGTGATCGCCCCCGACTACGACGCACCCGGACGCATCGACGCGAAGGGCAAGCCGCTGCACCCGGGCCAGGACTTCGGCGACAAGGTCTTCCAACTCTGCCATCGCGCGGGCGCCGCCAGCATCCGCCGGCTGCCGCCCGAGCGCCTGGCCGTCTTCTCGTTCGTGAACGGCATCCAGGTGCTCCGCGATGGGCCCGTCCCCGACGGATGGGATCTAGCCGATGCGCTGGAGGAGGGGTGGACGGCCGAGCGCATCGCCGAGCTTCGGAACGATCCGGACTTCTTCAGTGAATATGTCGACTTCGATCGTCGCCACGATGGCGGAAGCATCCACGAGCCCTCGACGGAAGTGGGCTGCACGTACGTCAACGGGTGCTTCCGCATCCTGTCCGATAGGGTCGAGCTGCGGATCGAGAAGGAGGACAAGCGGTCGGGCGAGAAGACGTTCGAATGGCGGTGGTTCTGCTCGCGCCTGGTGATCGAGGCGGACGTCCGGTCGCCAGAAAGCAACGAGTGGGGGCGGCTCCTCGCGATCACCGATCGTGACGGCGTCGTGAAGCGCTGGGTGATGCCCAGCTCGCTCATGGCCAGCGAGGGCATGCCCTACCTTGAGCCGCTTCTTTCGCTGGGCCTGATCCTCGCACCGGGCAAGCGGCGGTGGATTCGCGAGGCGCTGGACCAGTACATCGCATCCTCGCACCCGGAACGGCGGGCCCGCTGCGTCGGGCGGATCGGGTGGCACGGCAAGACCATGGTGATGCCCGACTGGACCGCGGCTGCGCCTGGCGCCGAAGATTACCTGTTGCAGACGGTCGGGTCGATCGACCACGCCTTCCGCGTGAAGGGCGACCTGGAGGGCTGGCAGCAGAACGTCGCCCGCTACGCCATCGGCAACTCCCGCTTGGTGTTGGCCATCTCGATCGCCTTTGCCGGCCCCCTCTTGTATCCGACCATGTCCGAGTCCGGCGGCATCAACTTCCGCGGCGGCTCCTCGATCGGCAAGACCACGACGCTCTGGCTCGCTGGATCCGTCTGGGGTGGCGGCGGCGTCAACGGCTTCCTCCGGACCTGGCGCACTACCGCAAATGCCCTGGAGGGCATTGCGGCGATGTCCTGCGACACGCTGCTCTGCCTGGATGAGATGGGGCAGGTCGATGGCAAGGAGGCCGGGCAGGCCGCCTACATGCTGGCCAACGGCCAGGGCAAGAGTCGCGCGGATCGTTTTGGAGCTGCACGGCCGACCGCTGAGTGGCGCATCATGTTCATGTCGACGAGCGAACCGAGCCTAGCCGACAAGATCGCCGAATGTGGCCGCCGGGTGGCCGCCGGCCAGGAAGTGCGTGTGCTCGATCTGCCGGCCGATGCCGGGGCCGGCTTCGGCATTTTCGAGAACCTGCACGGATTCTCCTCCGGCGACGCGCTGGCGCGTCACCTGAAAGCCGCCACTGGCGAGCACTACGGCACGGCATCCCGGATCTACCTGCAGCATCTTGCCAAGGTATTCGATGAGCTGGCGCCCGCGGTGCTCGCGGTCCGTGATCAGTTCGTGGCAGAATGCTGCCCCCCCGGCGCCGACGGGCAGGTGAGCCGGGTAGCTGCACGGTTCGGCCTGATCGCCGCGGCAGGCGAGCTCGCGACGGAGCTTGGCATTCTGCCGTGGCCGGTGGGCGAGGCGCGGCGGGCGGCCGAGCGCTGCTTTCACGCCTGGATGGCGGAACGCGGCGGTGTGGGTGCTGCCGAGGACCGTGCGGCCCTGGCAGCAGTCCGGCGCTTCATCGAAGCGCACGGCTCCAGCCGGTTCGAGCTGATGGGTGAGCTCGCGCCCAAGGACGCCGACGGGCAGGTCATCGAGCAGAAGATTTTCAATCGCGTCGGCTTCAAGCGGTTGGGTCGCACGGGCGGTACCGAATTCATCTTCCTGACGGAGACGTGGAAGAAGGAGGTCTGCGTCGGCCTGGATCCGTCCGCGGTCACCAAGGTGCTCCGCACCCGCGGCCTTCTCCTGCTAGGCGGAGATGGCAGGCCGCAGAAGCAGGAGCGGCTGCCGGGCTTTGACAAGCCCGTGCGCTGCTATGTCGTCACAGACGATATTCTCAGCGAAGACGTTTAAGCGTGGGCGCTTTTGCCGCCATTGCCCGGAAGGTCGGCGTTGCGCCCGTCGTGGCGCCGGCCCCCTCCGTAGATCCCATCGCTCGCGCCCGTGCACTCGGCTGGCATATCGAGGTCCGGCCGAGCGGACTGCTCATCGACGCGAGGAACGGACCGTATGACCCGAACCTCCTCGACGAGCTGGCGGCGCTCTCGCTGAAGGATGATCCTTCGACCGGTGGCGCTGAGAGTCTCGGCGACCACGTCGGAAACGAAATCAGCTAGCTCGCCTAATTCACGAGCGGGATGGTGGCGGCGATCTCGGGTGAGGCTCAGCCGCACGCGGCCGAACCCAGCGCGACGGCGTTCATCGCAGCTCGTCGAGCAGCGCCCTCGCATCGCGCAAGTCCGCCGTGGCGAACCCTTCGGTGAACCAACCATAGACCGGGGAGAGCAGGTCGTGCGCCTCGGCGCGCCTCCTCTGGCCCTGCCAGCTCCGGCAGAACCTCCGCGTCGACGTCATGGTCATGGAACAGGCCCTGGTACCGTTCCAGCCCCAGGCCGCGCAGCCAGGCTCCGACGTCCACCCCCGTTCCTCCCATCGGGTGTGCTTGCTCAGAGGACGCAGTCTATCCTGACCGAGGCTTCAGCGACACGGCCGAAGCGCCGGCGGTCGCCGTGAGGGAGAGTATCTTGGTCCGCTCCGGCTCGTCGTCGATCGCCAGCAAGGCGGAGTCGTCTTCGACGGCGACCGGCTGACCTCGGTGCGTGCTCTCGCTGGCCAACGTCGAGCGCCGGTCCGGAAGCGCCAAGCGGCTGACCTGCTACCTCACCGACCCGTGCTCCCGGGAGCCATTGCACCACATCTTGGCCGGATCGTGCTCGCTATCGACGACATCGAGGATCGGGTGCACGGGCGCCAGCGGCTCGCGCGCTTCCACGCCCACCATGGCGGGTACGGCTTCGCGCCGATCCACGTCCACGAAGCCACCACTGGCAACCTGGTCGCCGTCATCCCGCGCCTGGGCAAGATCCCGGACGGGAACGAGGTGGCGCTTGAGCTACACCCCGTGATCCGCGCCAGCCGCAAGCGCTGGCCGCGGATCGACGTCCTGGTGCGCGGCGACAGCCCCTAGGGCTGGTCGGACGCCATGGGTTGGGCGATCGCATCTGACTCAGCTACGTGTTCGACCCGACCGGCACCAAGGTCCTGCTCCGGCACGTGGCGGACCTTGCCGAGGCGGTAGCACTGGAGCGGTTCGAGGGCGGGGCCACGAGCACCCGATCAGGATGCCCGGGCCGCTCATCAGAGTCACGTACAGGAAGATGTCTACGTCGGAAGGCGCCGAACATCATAATCATAAAGGCGCCCCAAGTGCGTTGGCTCATGACGCCGATCAAGTGGTTCCCGTCGGCGTTCCCCAAGTTCCACGTGTTCCACGTGTTCCACGCTTCCGAAAGGAAGGCCGATCTTCCGGAGGCTCGCTCCGACGCTGCTTTCGGGGCTGGCCACTGGCAGGATCGGCCTGCCCGAGCCAGGTCGCCGCGCCCGCCGCCAGCGCTGCGGAAACCTTCAGCCCCGCGGGCTCCACCACGGCATGAACCGGATCGAGGGCAACATGGGCATAACACTCGGTCGTGGCTGCATTTGAATGCCCGAGCGCCTTGCCGACGAGGTAGAGCGATCCCCCGGCAGCAATCGCCAGCGTCGCGAACGAATGCCGGAGCACGTGGAGGGTCACATCGTCTCCGAACCCGGCGAGCTTGCGCACTCGGTCGAACACCTTGGTGATCCCGACGGCATGGCCGTCGCCGTGCGCGGCGGGAAAGACCCACGGCGACGGCCGGTTCTCCTTGTCGATCTCGCGCGGAAGAGCTTCGAGAAACGCCCGTGCCGCCGTGGTCAAGGGAACCACCTTGGCGCCCGTCTTGCTATCCGGCAGCCGCAAGCGCTGGCCCTGGAGATCCACGTCCCGCCACTTGAGCGCCAGGACCTCGGTCTTGCGGCAACCGGTGAGGGCAATGAGGCGGATGGCTTGGGTGAACCTCTGCGATATTCCTTCGGCTTCGGCCGCGGCCAGCGCTTCTCCGAGTTTCTCGACCTCCTCCCATGAAAGGTGCCGGTTCCGGCGCTTTGCGGGAATAACGTGGACCTTCTCCGCCGGGCTCTGTGCCAATAGCCCTTCCCGCACGCCCCAGGTCAGGACCGCAGCGAAGTAGGCCGTGACTCTCCCGGCAATCCCCTCGCCTCCCGAGATCGCGACACGACCACGGGACCTCCCGCTGTTGACCGGGTCCTGGGCCGTCTCGCCGCGGGCGATGCGCCGCTGCATCCGCTCAACGTCGACGCGCGAGAGCTTCGCGAGCTTCACCTTGCCGACGAGCGGCACGACGTGGTGACGCAGACCGGACTGGTAGATTTCGGCGCTGGATGGTTTCAGGAAAGCTCCGCCGATCCGTCCGGGCTTCGCTCGCGGATAGCCGGCTTCGACCCAGCGCTCGATGAGTTGCGCAACCGTCAGATCCGCTTTGGCGGCGTCCCGCTCCTTCGCCGGATCCTCACCGCGCGCTCGCGCCAGGGCGTGCGCCTTTGCGACAGTGCGAGCCTCCTCCGCCTTCATCACGACGGCATCGCCGATCGTCAGCCGCTTCGTCGTACCCTCTCCCCGAGGGCGATATTGGAAGATCCAGCGCTTCTGGCCGGACGGGCGGGCCCGCAGGCCAAAGCCCCGAATTTCATCGTCCCAGACGATTCGATCCGTTCCATCCGCCTGAAGCGTCGCAGCCAACCGTTGCCCAAGTCGCACCACCGCAACCTCACGCACCGTCACCCGGCTGGGAAGCACCGGGGAAGCATTTTGAAGAAATCACGATCGATTTCCGCCCATATCCCTAAAGCGATCCAAAGAGAATGTCACGAAATATCAGAGACTTAGGTAAGCCCTGTCAACAAACAGAAAGTCAGGCAAAACGAATACTTCACAAATCGCACTCTAGAGGTCGTCGGTTCGATCCCGATCGGCTCCACCACCTTCTCTAGTGATTTTAATCAGTTATTGAACACCGCCGTGGCTTCAGACGTTCCAGAGGCGGAAAGTGGAAGCCCCAGGCGGAAAAATCGGGGTAATCTGCGGCAACGGAATGGCCGATGCACGGCCAAGACTTTTGCGCCCTCGTTGACTGTCGCCTGCGGCCCGGATCGTTCTCAAGCCGGCGTGAGCAGTCTATCCGAAGCCTCCAGGCGTCTGGCAACCAAGTCGACGGCTGCACCCTGCCGCTGCATCCAGCCCAGCATGCTCAGCATTCGGCTGCCAAGGATCACCCTGCAGTCGCGATCTAGACCGACGGCCAGATCACTATGGCTGGCGGCGTTGCCTCCTCCTCGATCGTGATGCACATGACGCCACTGGTTGAGCCGTGACGCTGGCGAACCAGGACTTGGCCGGCCACGGCAATGCGCCTGTCCTCGGGTGCCTCGGCTAGGCCACCATCCCCAGCATGGCCAGCGAACCGCGCCGCGACGGCGCGCCTCCAGGCGAGACCTGCTCCCTGAGCGGACGGCGGTGGCGCCGGTCCGGCCCGCCGCCGCTACTCCGCCGGCGCCGGTGCATGCACGGCCCGCTCGACCGGGAGCTTGGTGGGTGGCGTCTTCCGCTGGCCCTTTGCCTTCTCGCGCAGCCACTGAAACACCACGTAGAGCACCGGGATCATGAAGATGCCGACCAGGGCTGCCGCGATCATGCCGCCGAACACCGCGGTGCCGACGCCGCGGCGGCTCAGCATCGAGGCACCTTCGGCCACCACCAGCGGGTAGAGGCCGGCGATGAAGGCCAGGCTCGTCATCATCACCGCGCGGAACCGCTCGGCGGCACCCTCGACCGCGGCCTCGGTGATGGACAATCCCTGCTCGCGCCGGGCCTTGGCGAACTCGACGATCAGGATGCCGTTCTTGGCGGCCAACGCGATCAGCACGACGATGCCGATCTGGGCGTAGATGTTGTTGTCGAGCCCCGCCAGCAGCAGGGCACCCATGGCACCCAGGATGCCCACGGAGACCGAGAGCAGCACCGGTACCGGGATCGTCCAGCTCTCGTAGAGCGCCACCAGGAACAGGTAGGCAAACAGCACGGCGAAGCTCAGGATGATCGAGGTCTGGCCCGCCGCCTCCTTCTCCTGCAGCGCCGTGCCGGTCCAGCGATAGCCATAGCCCTGCGGCAGCGTCCGGGCCGACAGCGCCTCCATGGCGGCGATCGCCTCGCCCGAGCTGACGCCGGGAGCCGGCCCGCCATTCAGGGTGACACTTCGGTAATTGTTGTAGCGCACGACCGTCTGCGGCCGCAGGACCAGCTCAGGCGTCGCGATCGCGCGCAGCGGCACCATCTCGCCGTTCCGGTTGCGCACGTGGATGCGGTAGATGTCGTCCACCTCCTTCCGGTCGGAGGCTTCCGCCTGGACGTTGACCTGCCAGGTCCGGCCGAACAGGTTGAAGTCGTTGACATAGAAGCCGCCGAGCGTTGCCTGCAGCGCGTTGAACACGTCGCCGACCTCGATGCCGAGCGTCTGGATCCGGTCGCGGTCGAGATCGAGATAGAGCTGCGGCGTGTTGGCGGAAAAGGTGGTGAACAGCGGCCCGAGCTTCGGCTCCCCGTTGCCGGCGATGATCAGCCCACGCGCCACGGCGGCCAGGTCGACCGGGTCTCCCCCGCGCAGGTCCTGGAGCTGGTATTCGAAGCCGCTGCCGGTACCCAGGCCGATGATCGGCGGCAGGTTGAAGGCGATGATGTTGGCCTCGCGGATCGCCCGGAACTCGCCGCGCAGCTTTGCCAGCAGGCCGTTCACCGCCTCCGCCGGGTCGGTGCGCTCCTCGAACGGCTGGAGCAGGACGATCAGGAAGCCGCTGTTGGACTTGGCCAGCCCGTCCAGGAAGCTGTAGCCGACCACCGTGCTGACGTCCGCCACCCCCTCGGTGTCCCGCAGGATCGTCTCGGCGCGCTCAGCCACCCGGACGGTGCGGTTGACCGACGAGCCTTCCGGCAGCTGCAGCTCGACGAAGAAGGCGCCCTGGTCCTCGCTCGGCAAAAAGCCCGTGGGCGTGATCCGGAACAGCTCGACCACGCCGAAGCAGACCGCTGCCAGCACCACCAGCCCCAGCACCGCCCGGCGGACCAGGATCCGGACCACCGCCGCATAGCCGTCGCGGGTCTTGTCGATCGCCCGCATCACGTAGCGCATCGGGCCGCGCTTGGGGCCGTGATGGTGGCGCAGCAGCACGGCGCACAAGGCCGGCGACAGGGTCAGCGCATTCAGCGCCGAGATCAGCATCGACACCGACACCGCCACCGCGAACTGCTGGTAGAGCTGCCCGGAGATGCCCGGCACGAAGGCCACCGGCACGAACACCGACAGCAGCACCAGGGTGATCGCGATGATGGGCGCGGTGATCTCGCCCATGGCAAGCTTGGTCGCCTGGGCGGGCGTCAGCTCCGGATGGTGCTCGAGCTTGGCCTCGACCGCCTCCACGACCACGATCGCGTCGTCGACCACGATGCCGATCGCCAGCACCAGCGCCAGGAGCGAGACGGTGTTGGCCGAGAAGCCCAGCGCCAGCATGACCGCGAAGGTGCCGATCAGCGAGACCGGCACGGCGATCAGCGGGATGAGCGTGGCGCGCACGTTGCCCAGGAACAGGAAGACCACGATCACAACCAGGACGAACGCCTCGGCGAGCGTCTTGATCACCTCGTGGATGCTTTCCTCGACGAAGCGGGTGGTGTCGTAGGTGATCTTGTAGGCGAGCCCGTCCGGGAAGGTCGCGGCCAACCGCTCCATCTCCGCCCGGATGCCCTCGGCCACCGCGATCGCATTGGCGCCGGGCGCCTGGTAGATCGCCAGGATGGCGCCGGCCTCGCCGTTGAAGCGGCCGAACGCATCGCTCGACTTGGCCCCCAGATCCACCGTCGCCACGTCGCGCACGCGCACGAACGAGCCATCCGGATTGGCACGGATCACCAGGTTCTCGAATTCGCTCTTCTCGGTCAGCCGCCCCTTGGTCTCGATGTTGAGCTGGAATGCCTGGTCGTCGCCAATCGGCTGGGCGCCGATCCGCCCGGCGGCCGCCTGGATGTTCTGGGCGCGCAGGGCCTGGATGATGTCGTTGGGCGTGATGCCGAGGCTGGTCAGGCGATCGGTCTCCAGCCACAGGCGCATGCTGTACTCGAGCCCGCCGAACAGGAAGGCGTCGCCCACGCCGCGGACCTGCTTCAGGTTGTCCAGCACGTTGATCGTCGCGTAGTTCGACAGGAACAGCGCGTCGTAGCGCTGGTCCGGCGAGTAGATGTTGACGACCTGCAGCAGTGCCGAGGACTTCTTCTTCACGCTGACGCCGGCGCGCTTCACCTCGTCCGGGAGCTTCGCCTCGGCCAGGCTGACCCGGTTCTGGACATTGACCGTGTTGATGTCGGGGTCGGTGCCGACGGCGAAGCTGACGGTGAGGGTGTAGCTGCCGTCATTGCCGCTGGTCGACTTCATGTAGAGCATGTTGTCGACGCCCACGACCTGCGATTCGATCGGCTGGGCCACGGTGTCCTCGACCACGGAGGCGCCGGCCCCCGGATAGCTCGCGGTCACCTGCACCTGGGGCGGGACGATGTCGGGGAACTGCGCCACCGGGATCACCTTGATGGCGATCAGGCCGGCGATGGTGATCACGATCGAGATCACCATCGCGAGCCTCGGCCGGTCGACGAAGAGGCTGGAGAGCATGGCTAGCTGCCCGCCGCTTCGGCGGCATCGACCACCTGGCCGGGCCGGACCTTCTGCGCGCCCTCCGTGACGACGAGCTCGTTCTCCGACAGGCCTTCGGCGACCACCACGCCGGCGCCCTGCCGCTCCCCGGTCACGACCCGGCGCACCTGGACCTTGTCCTCCGCATCCACCACCAGAACGTAGGTGCCGCCCTGGTCGGCCTGCAGGGACTGCTGCGGCACCATCAGCACGAGTTCGGGCTCGGCGGTCTCGGCCAGCACGGTCACGAGCTGACGATCGATCAGGAGATTGTCCGGGTTGGGCAGCTTGGCGCGCACTTGCACGCTGTCGGTGCCGGGGTCGACCTGGACGTCGACGAAGTCGAGCCTGCCGACCTCCTGATAGCTGGAGCCGTCGGCCAAGCGGAGGCGGATCGTGACGTTGCGCGGGTCGCTGCCGCGCCTGGCCGCCTCGTTGCGGAGCTCCAGCAGCTGCCGCTGGCTGACCGGGAAGGTCACATAGACCGGATCCTGCGCCACGACCGTCGCGAGCGGGCCGCTGTCCGGGCCGACAAAGTCCCCGACCGAGAAGTTGGCGCGGCCGATCCGGCCGGTAAGCGGCGACTTGATGTCGGTATAGCCGAGATCGAGCCTGGCACGCGCCAGCGCTGCGTTCTGGCGCATCAGGTCGCCCTTGGTCTCACCGAGCCTCGCCTCGGCTTCGTCCAGCTTGGTCTGGGCAGTCGCCTGGCGCTTGACCAGGGCCGCCTGCCGCTCGACGTCGATCTCGGCCAGCCGGAGCGTCGCCTGGATCCGCTCGATCGTGGCGCTGATCTCGTCGATCGTGGTCTGGTAGGGCGCCTTCTCGATCGTGAACAGTAGGTCGCCGACCTGCACCTCGGCACCTTCCTGGAACAGGCGCTGCTCGAGATAGCCGGGCACCCGGGCGCGCAGGGCGACCTCGTCGATCGCCTCGATCCGGCCGGTGAAGGTGGTGGTCGGCGTGATCGGCTTGCGCGCCACCCGCACTACGGTGACCGCGGGAGGCGGCTCGACCTGAGCGGCGGGCACTTCCTGGGCACCGGCGGGCGGCATCGCGAACCATGCCAGGACGATGAACCTTGCCGCACGGGTGATCGCGGCGGACGTCGGACGGGACATGCCATGCCTTCCCGATAGCCGGATGGTGATCGTCGGATGGTGGTCCCGCTGGCCATGTCAGCCGTGGGCCTGGGCGGTTCATGCATTGCGCCGTGTGAACTGATGCGCCGGACTGCGATCCGCCGCCGCCAACGCCAGGAGGTGCCATCATGAGCAGCCCTCCCCGCATGCCCTGATGTTGGGAACAGCGCCGCAGGACCCTGCCGCTGCCGCTCCGGCATCTACTCATAGTACTTCGCCTCCCCAATGCAACGGCCGCAATCGACTTCCGGAAACACGTTTCCGTCAGTAAACTGCAAGTCGACCTTCAAAAGGGCTGGCCGCCGGGACATCACCGCCATCTCGCTCTGATCGCGGATATGGTACTGGACTGATGGCTTCGGCCGGCGGCGATCCTGTTCGTGAGCCAGCCAGTCCGGCCGGGAGGGAAGCCCATGTACGGCAGCAGGGGACACCGCCGAACTGGTCTGCGGACGTGCCTGTCGCACCGTACCTCAGGCCCCTGCCCTGGACGGTCCTGGCTGGCGGCACTGCTCCTCCTGCTCGTCCTGACGGCATGCGGTGCGCCGGTGACGGTGCAGCAGATGCCGCCGCGCGCCGTCCATCGCGAGCTGACCGCCAACGTGCTCTCGTCCGGCGACCTCAGCGATTTCACGCGCAACATCCTGCGCTTCGTCGATACGGACGAGGACATCGGCGACGATCCGGAGGCGGCGATCGCCAGGCTGCGCCAGGGAGTCGTCGACGGCGTGGCCGGCGCCAACGCCGTGTTCGCCATGGCCGAACTGGCCTTCGCCTATGCCGAGGCGCACGAGCGGCCGGACTATTACCTCGCAGCCGCATTCTACGCCTATGCCTACCTGTTCCCAGGGGACGCCGACGCGCCGCCCGATCCGTTCGATCCTCGGTTCCGGTGGGCCGCCGACATCTACAACCGCTCGCTGGTCGGCGCCTTCCGGGTGCAGGGCGACGACGAGGTGCGCCCGGCGCCGGGCAGCTACCTCCTGCCGTCCGGTAGCATGCAGATCACCGCGGCTCCTGACCTCCTGGTCTGGCAGGGCTATCCGCTGACCCGGCTCGTGCCGACCGCCGAACTGCACGTGAGCGGCCTGCGCAACCGCTACCGACAGCCGGGCCTCGGCGCGCCGCTCGCCGCCACGCCGGTGGTGGAACATGCCGAGCGCCGCTTCCAGGTGGCACCGCGCCTGAAGGTGCCCGTCACCATCCTGCTGCGGATCCCCGACCCGCGGGGCCAGCTGGCGAATCGGCGCGTCCATGCCACGCTCGAGTCCTATGCGGGGCCGGAGACGGAAACGGTGACCCTCGCCGGCCGCGAGGTGCCGCTCGAATCGGAACCGACCGCCACGCTGGCCTACGGGCTGAGCGACCCCACCCTCTGGCAGACCGAGTTCCAGGGCTTCCTGCAAGGTGACTTCCTGGGGCGGCTCCCGAGCCAGCTCGTGGCGCTCCAGGCGCACAAGTCCGGCCGTATCCCGGTCGTGTTCGTCCATGGCACCGCCTCCAGCGCGGGACGCTGGGCCGACATGATCAACGATCTGCTGAGCGACCCGCGCATCCGCGAGCGGTTCGAGTTCTGGTTCTTCACCTATGAGACCGGCAATCCGATCCCCTATTCCGCCTTGCGCCTGCGCGAGGCGCTCGAAAGCGCGGTCCGGCAGCTCGACCCGCAGGGAAAGGATCCGGCCCTGCGGGACATGGTGGTGGTGGGCCACAGTCAGGGCGGCCTGCTCGCCAAGCTGACCGCCGTCGATACGGGCATGAAGCTGTGGGACGCGATCAGCCTCAAGCCGCTCGACGAGCTGCGCCTGCGACCGGAGACCCGTGATCTGCTGCGGCGCGCCATGTTCATGAAGCCTCTGCCCTTTGTGCGGCGCGTCGTCTTCATCGCCACGCCACAGCGCGGCAGCTACCTCACCGAATATTCCCTGGGCGGCTTCATCGCCGGTCTGGTGCGCCTGCCCTTCAATCTCCTCAGCGCCAGCCGCGAACTCACGATGAACAATCCCGGCGCGTTCCGGGTCAACCCCGCCAGGATCCGGGTCGGCAGCCTGTACGGCATGACGCCTGGCAGCCCGTTCATCAGCGCGCTGGCCGACATCCCGCTGGCGCCCGGCGTCCGAGCCAACTCCATCATCGCGGTCCAGGGCGACGGGCCGGTGGAAGAGGGCGATGACGGCGTCGTGCGCTACGAGAGCGCCCATATCGACGGCGTGGAATCCGAGCTCGTGATCCGCTCGGGCCACTCGGTCCAAGGCCATCCGCAGGCGGTCCTGGAGCTACGCCGCATCCTGCTCCTGCACGCCGAAGAAGCCTGCCGCGCCACAGGCATCGGCTGCCTCGACCGGCCGGCGCTGGTGAGCGAGGCACCATGATCCGGCGCCTGGCCTTCCTCACTGCCCTGCTCCTGGTGCTCGCCCAGGCGGCACTCTCCGCCGCCGGCACGACCGACCGGACGCCGCCGCCCTGGATGCGGCTGTCCGAGGTCATGACCGAGCTGTCGGTCGACCCGGCCTTCGTCGCTGCGGTCCTCCAGCGGCTCGGCCGGGATCCCGATGCCGGTGGCCTGCTCGGCCCCGACCAGATCAGAAGGCTCCGCATCCTGATCCTGGGCGAGCACTGGGAGGCAGTGGACCATTTCCCGGGCCTGACCGTTGCCGGCCTCGGCCGCTCCGTCCGGCTGGCTGCCCTGGCGCGTGGCTATCTGGTGGGTGCCGAAGGGGAAGAACCGGCGCCCACGACCGAGAGCGAGGCGACCGGCCAGATGAAGGAGGTGACCGAGCCTCTGGCCCTGCCGCAGGACGGCCCGGCGCTGGCGCCCGACGCCTATCTGCGCCCCATGGGCTTCGGCCTCCAGATAGGCGACCGGGTCGATCCATCCAGCACTGGCCAGCATGCCAAGGCGCTGCGGCTCGCCCAGGTGCTGAACCGTCTGGCGCTCAATCCCGCACCCGCCCGGGCGCCGCCGCGCTACCAGGTCGAGGTCGATGGCGAGATCGCCGCGACGCCGCAGGATCTGCTGGCGCTCCTCATCAAGGCGGGGCACCGGCTGGAAGTGCGGGACGCCCGCTACTTCGCCAATTTCGGCGACCTCATCTACCAAGGCCAGGACGTGCTCACCCCGTTCTGGCTGGACACCGGCATCGCCGTGCCCGGCACGGACCGCCCGCTGCTCGTGCCGGCCGGCCATTCCCAGCATGAGCTGCACCTGACCGGGCCGCTGCTGGATGCCCGCCTCTCGTTCTATTTCGGCATCGACGGCCGCGCCGAGTTCCGGCCGATCGACACGCTCGACCAGGCCTGGGTGCTGGGGCGCGTGGCGCATGTCTATGGGGGTGACGACGCCCTCGAGGTCGTGCGGCTAGCCGGGGCGATCATTAGGACCTATGCCGGCATCAGGGATGCCCATCCGGACCTCCCCTTCGGCGGCTATTACCGGCTGGGCGTGTGCAACGACGTCAATGCCATGATCGAACTGCACATGCAGGGCCGGACCACCCTGTTTCCGCTCACCCTGGACTCGCAGTTCTTCCCCGGCGACAGCGAGGTCGACCGGCTGGCGCGGCGCCTGCCGGTCGATGGCCGCGCAGATTCGCATCCGGACCTGCAGCGCATCTTCGGTTCGATTCCGGTCGACGATCTCGCGGCACTTCCTCTCCGGGAACTGCGCCATGATCTCGAACTCGTGAAGCTGGCCTGGCTGCAGGGTCGGGTAAGTAGCATGAACTGGTGGGACCCGGGGCCATGGGCAGCGGCCGGCGGCGTTCTGGCCACGATCTGGCTGGTGCTGTGGTGGTGGCGCGGGCGGCGGCCTCCCGTCATTCCGTCTGCCTAAATTACTTTTTGTTCGCCACCCAATTCTTTACTCCCAAAAATTCCTCAGTAGCCGATTTCTGGCAGTTGATTCCCCTCAATGCAGGTGCTTTACTCGCACGTGGAGTGAGACTTTTTACTCCCACATGACATCTTAATGAACTTTGGCAATTGCTTGCCTGAGCAAGCATACGTTCGACCGTACGAAGTCTCCCGAGTGCATCGAGCAAGATGAGGCCGGCGCCGCTGGACCGGCAAGGTTGGGAGTGGCTGGAATGGCCGACCAGAACGCAGGCAAGCCCAGGAACGAGTGGCCGGATCCCTGGACCGACCTGAGCTCCTACTGGACGGATGCCTGCGAGCGTAGCCTGCTGTTCTTGGACGTGCTGCGTCAGCGCGGTAATCAGTATCACGAGCACATGGCGATGAAGGCGCCCCATGTGCTGAGCTTTGGTGCGGAGGTGGTGGCCGATGGCCGCCAGATGGAGCGCCCGGTCAATTACGGCCTGGTCCGCATCGAGCCGCCGCCCGGCGTGGCGACCGATCCGAAGAAGCGGCCGTTCATCGTGGTCGACCCGCGGGCGGGCCATGGTCCCGGCATCGGCGGCTTCAAGGCCGACAGCGAGATCGGGGTGGCGCTCAAGGCCGGCCATCCCTGCTATTTCATAGGATTCCTGCCGGACCCGGTGCCAGGCCAGACGGTCGAGGACGTGATGAAGGCCGAGGCGGCCTTCGTCGAGCAGGTGGCCGCACTGCACCCCAAGGCCGAGGGCAAGCCGGTAGTGGTCGGCAACTGCCAGGCCGGCTGGCAGGTCATGATGACCGCGGCCACACGGCCGGAGCTGTTCGGCCCGATCATCATCGCCGGTTCGCCGCTCTCCTACTGGGCCGGCGTCCATGGCAAGAACCCGATGCGCTATAGCGGCGGGATGCTGGGCGGGAGCTGGCTCACGGCACTCACCGGCGATCTCGGGCACGGGATCTTCGATGGGGCCTGGCTGGTCCGGAACTTCGAGAGCCTGAACCCGGCCAATACCTGGTGGACCAAGCAGTACAACCTCTATGCCAAGGTCGACACCGAGGCGCCCCGCTATCTCGGCTTCGAGAAATGGTGGGGCGGCCATGTACTGCTCAATGCCGAGGAGATGCAGTACATCGTCGACAACCTGTTCGTCGGCAACAAGCTGACGACAGCCGAGCTGATGACGAGCGACGGGGTGCGGATCGACCTGCGCAAGATCCGCTCGCCGATCATCGTGTTCTGCTCCGAAGGCGACGACATCACGCCGCCGCCGCAGGCGCTCGGCTGGATCACCGACCTTTACCGCGACGTCGACGACATCCGCGCGCACGGCCAGACCATCGTCTATTCGGTCCATGCGAGCGTCGGCCATCTCGGCATCTTCGTCTCGGGCAGCGTCGCGAAGAAGGAGCATGACGAGTTCGCGTCCAACATCGACCTGATCGACGTGCTTCCGCCGGGCCTCTACGAGGCGGTGCTCACTCCCCGCGACGAGGCGGGCACCGACGAGGATGGCCTGATCGCGGGGAACTATCTGGTCCGCTTCGTCGCCCGCGACCTGGACGACGTGCGGCGGATCGTGGCCGCCGATCCTGAGGACGAGCGCCGCTTCGCCGCGGTCGACCGGGTGTCGCGGATCAATCTGGGCCTGTACCGCAGCTTCATGCAGCCATGGGTCCAGGCCATGGCCACCGAGCCGATGGCGAAATGGCTGCGGGACCTGCACCCGGAGCGGCTCGGCTTCGACTGGCTCTCCGACCGCAACCCCTGGCTCCAGCCGGTGGCCGAGGCTGCCGCGAAGGCCCGGCAGGACCGCCATCCGGTTGCCCCGGACAATCCGTTCCTGCTGGCGGAGCAGGCGATGAGCAGCCGGATCGAAGCGGCGCTCGATCTGTACGGCAAGACGCGGGACAATCTGACCGAGTTCGCCTTCCTGAGCCTGTACGGCTCGCCCTGGCTGCAGGCCCTGGTCGGGCTGCGCGACACGGACGCGCCCGCCAGGCCGCGGCCGGGTGAGGACCCGGACCGTCGGGCCTTCGTGCAGGAGCGCCTGGCCGAGCTGCGCCGCCGGATCGACGAAGGCGGACCGCGCGAGGCCGCGGTGCGGGCGCTCCTCTATATCCGCATGCCTGGGGCGGCGGCCGACGAGCGGGCCTTCAACCTGCTCAGGCGGATGCGCGAGGAACGCGGCGGCGGGATGACCGTGACCGAGTTCAAGGCGCTCGTGCGTGACCAGTTCCTGATGCTGCTGGCCGAACCGGAGGAGGCGCTGGCGGCCTTGCCGCGCCTGCTGAAGGGAGCGTCGGACCGGGAGAGCAAGGCCGTGATCGGCATGATCCGGCAGCTGGTCGAATCGGCGGGGCCACTCGACGAGGAGGGACAGCGGCGGCTGGCCGCCATCGAGCAGATCTTCGAGGGATCGGCTCGTCCCGCTGCCGTCGCCGCAGCCGTGGCCAAGGCGCCGTCTGCGGCCGAGCCATCGGCCGAGGAGGCACCCACTCCTCTGCGCCGCAGCGGTTGACCCCGCCCGGCTGCGTTGTCCGGGAGCCATTGCCAGAGGTCGATGCCAAGCGCGGCAGAAGCGCCGGCGGATGGGGAGGAGGAAGAAATGACGGAGATGGTGCGTCCCGAGGACCTGCGTCGGATCACCGACGAGCAGGAAACCCGGAAGATGCAGGAGATGCTGGACCGGACGAAGAAGGCCGAGGCACAGCAGCGCGAGCTGCACGACGCCTTCATGCACTGGGAATCCGTGCGGCCCAATGCCATGGAACTGCTCACGAGCGCTGTCCGGCGGGCCGCGGAGCAGGGCCAGAACGAGATCCTGGTCATGCAGTTCCCCTCCGACTTCTGCGTGGACGGAGGACGGGCCATCAACAATTTCGAGGCGAACTGGCCCTCCTCGCTGCAGGGCCGCGCCAAGGTGGCGCTGGAGTACTACAAGGAGCATCTGCAGCCGCTCGGTTACAAGGTACACGCCAAGGTCCTGTCCTACCCGGGCGGCATGCCGGGTGACATCGGCCTGTACCTGAGCTGGTAAGCCCTCAGCGCAGGGAGGCGGTCTCATGGTCGAGCTGCCGCGGCCGCCAGAGCCCGAGCACGAGCACGAGAAATACGAGCGTCTTATCGCGGCGACCCGGGAGATCCCGCCGATCGCCTGCGCGGTGGCGCATCCCTGCGACGTCAGCTCGCTCACCGGCGCGGTGGAGGCCGCCGAAGCCGGGATCATCGTGCCGATCCTGGT
>NZ_DATMFZ010000155.1:0-29437 GCF_035556675.1 Geminicoccus sp.
GGTTGCTATCCCGCACGATGACGCCGCCTATCAGCACCGCAACTGCATCGAACGACGCTGCAACAGGCTCAAGCCATTCCGCCGCTTCGCCACCCGCTACGACCGATGAACCGTCCACTTCACCGGCTTCGTCCACCTCGCTGCCGCCATGATCTGGCTCCGTTGAAGGTCGATCCGGCCTAGGGTTAGAGAGAGACCGGTCCTGCTCCAGCACCACCAGGTCGGCTGGCTTGCCGGCCTCGAGAGAGCCGATCCGGTCCTCCCGGCCGAGCTGATGGACAGCTCCCATTCTGTTGGCATGCACCGCCTCCGCCACCTCCAGCCGCTCGTCCACAGGCTCCAGCAGGAGTGCGGTGTAGCCTTCGGGCGTGCCGTCGCCGACGATCTTCAGCACGCGCGCTTGCACCAGCTCGGTATGTGCGCTGGCGCAGCTCCTCGACGCCGGGCACGGCCTGCTCGATCGGCGGCCCCTTCATCATGTAGGAGGCGACCTCCCGGAACGGCAGCCGGCCTTCCCGCTCTAGATCGTTGTAGATCTCGATGATCGCACCCTGTCGTCGCCCACCGGCGGCACGCGGGCAGCGTAGATGCTGGTGATGCCGGCCGCGGCCGCCTTCGGGAGCCACCCCTCCAGCGGCTCCGCCATGGCCTCGACCGAGATCGGCCCGATCTTGTTCACCATCGACAGTGCCACGGCGACCTCGAGCACATGACCGGTCGGGTTTCCCTCGGCGTCGCGCACGTCATAGCTCGTAATAGCCGAAGCCGGGGATCGGGTCGGGCGTGTCGTGATCCGCGCCAGCCATCTCCAGCGCCTTGCTGTTCGCCCACATGCTGTGGTCGTCGATCACGAAGAAGAAGGCCGGCCGGTCCGGCACGATCCGGTCGAGATCTTCCTTGCCGGGCACCTGTGACGGGAACATGTCGACCCGCCGGCCGAAGCCGCGCAGCGTCCCGGTCGGATAGTCCTTCGCGAACCGGGCGATCGCGGCCAGGGTATCTTGAGGTCGGCACCGACGAACCGGCGGCGCGCCATGCCCGTCGGCACATCCAGGAACGCGGCGATCCTGTTTTCGGCTGAACTGTTGGAGAATTTTGCCTTCTCATTGCCTGCACCCGACGCTGTTGCGCACGGGTGGCCAGGACGATGGTCCTACCGGATGGCCATGCTCGACACCATGCGCCGAGCCGTGCTCCGGCCAGTCCCTCGCCCTTCGGCTGCCCCGGCAGCGGCCGGGCCTCAGGAGGCGTCCGGCACGATCGCCAGATTGTCGAACTCGAAACGGCCGACGCTCATCGCCACCAGCCCGACCGCATGGCCGGGCATGCCCGAGATCCGCGCAGTGCCGACCTGCTGGCCGTCGATCTCGAGCCGGAGGTCCTCGCCATCCGGCTCGATGCGCAGCCGGTGCCGTCCTTCCTTGCCCTCCGGCAGGGTACCGCTCAGGCGCGGGCGCATGCCCTCGGGCCCGCGCTGGAACAGCGCCCAGCGCTGCGCACCGGCGACGAACGCCAGGTAGCTGCGGCTGGCCTCGTCGTAGCGGTAGAGCAGGCCGGCGGCGGAGACCTTGCCCGGAAACTCCCCGCCGACATCGGCGGCGATCGCTGCACCTTCCGGCGACGCCCGCCCGTGCAGCGTCTCGATCCGGTAGAACTTGATCGCCGCCGCGTCGCTGCGGTTCTCGAGCTCGGCCACGCCGTTCGCGATCCGGAGCTCCCAGGTTCCGTCGCTGCCGGGCGTGAGGATGCCGTCCAGGGCCGGCCCGCCATCGAAGGTCTCGACCAGCGTTTCGGCACGCAGTGCCGGCGGGGCCAGGAGGAGAGCGGCGGCCAGGGCCAGCGGGAGGAGACGCATCGGCGGGTTCCGGCGCTGTGGATGTGATCAGAGGGTAGGTGAGCCGATCCGGCCCGGACGGCAAGCTCGGGAAGCAGGACCGGCGTCAGAAGCCACGGTCGGGCAGGGGGGTGGTCGGCAGATGCGGGTCGTCGGTGCAGCCCAGCACCATCTGGTCGTAGTCGATGTTGGACCCGGTCATCAGCCCGCTCTCGTCCGAGCTGAGGAAGGCCACCATCCGCGCCACCTCGGCGGGATCGATCAGCCGGCCGAACGGCCGGGCCTGGACCGCCCGCTCCAGCCAGTCGGGCGCCGCGTCGTGGAAGCGCTGCTGGATGCTGTGCTCGCCGGGCGTGTTCATCCAGCCGATGTTCAGCCCGTTGACCCGGATGCGGTCGGGCAGCAGCGCGTAGGCGACGTTGCGGGTGAGCACACCCAGCGCCCCCTTGCTCGCGGCATAGGCGGCCAGGAAGGACTGGCCGCCATGCCCCGACATCGACTGGATCGAGACGATCGTCCCGGCGATCCGCTCGCGGCGCATCAGGCGCGCCGCGTCCTGCATCAGGAAGAACGGTGCTCGGACGTTGATCGCGAACATCCGGTCGAACAGCTCGGGCTCCGTGTCGAGGATGGTGCCCCGGTCGGTGAGGGCCGCGGCATTCACCAGCGCGTGGAGCCGGCCGAACGCCTGGTCGGCCGTGGCGACCAGCGAGCGGGCCACCTCCAGTTCGCCCAGATCGCCCGCGACGAACCGGGTCGGGCAGCCACCGGCCGCCAGATCCCGGGCCACCGCCTCGCCCCGCTCCCGGTTGCGGCCCGAAAGCACCAGGCCGGCCGCCCCGCGCGCGGCGAATTCACGGGCGATGCACTCGCCCAGCCCCTGGGTCGCACCGGTGATGACGGCGACCCGCCCTGAAAGCGTCTGCTCCATGATCGTCTGCTCCCTGATCGCTGGCGGCCGAGCTTGGCTCCAGGCCATCCCGCCGAAGGGCGATGCGCGGTCCGCGCCGGCCCGACTTCGCGGCTACGCGAAGCATACGGGCTTGTCCAGCCCGGCATCGGCAAGGCGCTCGAATGATTTCAACGGGAGGACGCAAGTATCATTGCGCTGTCCTGAAAATTTGGCTGATGAGCCAGAGCTTACTCTGGCACTGGTAAACAAAACGTTCATCTTGCCGTTGTTTCCGGATGCCAATCGGCGGATAGTCTTCCGGCTAGCCGGGCAGCGGATGGTGCCGTTGCTGCAAAAGAGACACGATGGTGCACTTTCGCGAGAGGTGGGGTTGCTAACCCGATTAGATCGTATCAATTTGATGGCGTGCATCTTAACCGGAGTCCATCAGGTGGCTGGTATGGAAGTTGGTGACTCGATAACGAGGGCGTCGGTCCCGCTCCGTTCCGGAGGTCAGCCGAAGGATGCGGCCGGGCCGGCGCAGTTCCGCGTCGTGCACACCAGCGGCGAGACGGTCGTCGGCAGCGAGGCGGAGGCGAAGGCGCTGCTGTCCAAGCTGCCGGGTGCGCGCGTGTTCCGGCAGGAACCCGTCCGCCACTGAGGCCCAGCCCGGTACGAGCATGGGCATCGGCATCGGGCTGGACCGGCCAGGCGGTCGCCGCGGCTCTCCATTCCATCGCCGCTGCCCGTGACATTGTTCCTGACAGGCGGACACCCGGCGACGTACCCGTTGCCGGGTGAGCCGGCAGACCCGGGCGCCCCGCAGAGACTGCCTGGATAGCCGGAGCCGGCCGACGGGGAAGCGTCCCATCGAACTGTCGCCGGCCAGCATGTCCGGCGCTCCGGTCGGCCGAACCGCCGTCGTGGCTCCGCCGGGCCGGATGCGCGCCGTCAATGGCCGCCCGAGCACCCGCCAACGACGTTCGCGCGGCAGCGCTTCCGGCCTGGCCGTCGGCCTCTGCATCCGGGCACGATCCGTCAGCGATGCACTTCTCGAGAGCATGTTCCATCCGGCTCGACGTGATCCGCATGGCAAGCGTGCGCTCAACCCATCGAAGTTGGAGCAACTCTCTGGATCAGGTGATTCACCTGACCGGCAGGCGCTCCAGGTCCTGCAGGCACCAGGGTCTCGTTCGGGGTGGGGTGGTGGTGGAAGGCTGCCTTCGCGGAGGAGGCTGCCATTGTCCGTGCCGGGCCGCCTGGCGCCGAATGGCGTGTCATCAGCGTGGGTGGCAGGCCGGCAGGAGGCCGGCGATCCGGTCGGGCCGGCCTGCGCTCTCGCGGCTCCTGGATGCCGCTCAGCCGACCCGGCGGCGGCGGATCAGGACATAGAGCGCGCCGGCACCGCCATGGTGGATCCTGGCCTGGGCATAGGTCAGGACCTTGTCGCGCATCGGGATCTCGTCCAGCCAGCGCGGCGTCATGGTGCGCAGGATGCCGACATCGCCGCTGCCGCGACCGGTGATCACCAGCACGCAGCGCGAGCCCACCCGCCAGGCATGGTCGATGAACGCGGCCAGGCGGTCATAGGCGGCGATCTGGGTCAGGCCGTGCAGGTCCAGGCGCGCCTCCACGATCATCTCGCCGCGGTGGAGGCGCTGCCAGGTGCGGCGGTCCAGGTCGACCGGGCCGCTGCGGTCGGCCCGCCGCGTGACCGGGCGCTCGGCGACAGGCCGTGCCGGTGGCAGCGGGCGCGGCCAGGACGGCTGGGGCGGGGGTGGGGTCCTGTTCTCCGCGGGACCCGCCGGCTGCTTTCCGGTCCTGCCGGCCTTGGCCCGTGCGGGAGCCGGTCCGGGCGGTACCGTCGCGGCTGGTGCGGTTGGGACGGCGGCAGGCGGGGCCACCGGCCGCGCGGCCTCCGCCGCGTCGCGGGGCAAAGGAGCCACGTCCTTGACGTAGTTGCGCCAGAGCGCCGCCTCGTCGGCGGAAGGAAGGCGGGGCCGGCGCATCTGTTCGGGGCTCAGCCGGCCTGGAGATCGTCGACGAGCAGGATGGCCAGCCGCCGCGGCCCGTGCGCGCCCAGCTCCAGTCTCTGCGCGATGTCGCCGGTCCGGGACGGGCCGGTGATGAAGTTGACCGACCGCGGCGGGCTGCCCAGCTCGCGGCGCAGCTCCCGCCAGGCCTGCTCATAGGCGCCGAAGACGCGGGCGCTCGGCAGCACCACCAGGCTGTTCTCCGGCAGGAAGGCCAGGAGGGTCGGGCGCTCCGCGGCCGAGCACAGCATCAGCGTGCCGGTCTCGGCCACCCCGGCAAAGGCCAGGGTGAGGCCCGCCTGGTCGTGCTCGTCGGCATCGCCGAACCGCACGCGCAGGAGCGGCTGGCTGGCGAAGCCGGCAGCCTGCAGCACCGGATCCGGTGCGATCACCAGCTTCTGCGGCAGGTTGTGCCGGCGCAGGATGGCACTGGCGGCGGCGGGCACGTCTGCCATGCGCGCCACGCGCTCGACCTCCGCCTGGACGTTGCGCGCCATGGTGGTGAACAGCTCGATCCGGTCCTCCAGGTCGAGCTGGCCGCGCGCCGGGATCAGGTTCGGGGCCGGGTGGAACACGCGCCGCTCGACCGTGGCGATCGCCGCCGCCTCGTCCTCGGGCGAGCGGCGGTACACGTCGCGCAGCCGGCCGAGGATGGCCGCGCGGCGGCCCTCGTTGTCGCTCATGGACGGCTCCTCTGCCGCTGCCGCCACTGCTGCATGAAGGTCCGGCCCTGCGGTGCCGGCAGGTCGCGGCTGACCGTCCAGCCCTCCGCCAGCGGCAGGCTGGCGAACCGGCCGCGCTTCTTGCCGAGCCGGCCGAGCACGCCCATCGCCAGCCGGGTCGCCAGCCGGTAGAGCGCCGGCCGCCTGGCGAAGAAGCCCCAGGTGCCCAGGCCATAGCGCACGGTGGACGGCACCAGCTGGCGCTTGAACTGCTCCTCGCGCCAGTGGCGCATCAGGTTGGGCAGCGGGATGCGCACCGGGCAGACTTCCTCGCAGCGCCCGCAGAAGGTCGATGCGTTCGGCAGGGTATGGGCGCTCTCGATCCCCACGAATTGCGGGGTCAGCACCGAGCCCATCGGGCCGACATAGACCCAGCCATAGGCATGGCCGCCGGCGGCCAGGTAGACCGGGCAGTTGTTCATGCAGGCGCCACAGCGGATGCAGCGCAGCATGTCCTGGAACTTCGAGCCGATCATGCCGGTGCGGCCATTGTCCAGCAGCACCACGTGGAACTGCTCCGGCCCGTCCAGGTCGCCCTGGCGCTTCGGCCCGGTCATCACGGTCGTGTAGGCCGAGAATTCCTGGCCGGTCGCCGAGCGCGCCAGCACGCGCAGGAGGGTGAAGGCGTCCTCCATGGAGGGGATCACCTTCTCCAGGCTGGCGATCACCACGTGGACCTTGGGCAGGCCCTGCGTCAGCTCCGCATTGCCCTCGTTGGTCACGGTGATCGCCGAGCCGGTCTCGGCGATCAGGAAGTTCGCCCCGGTGATGCCGACATCGGCCTGCAGGTATTTCTGGCGCAGCACGGTGCGCGCCTGGCCCACCAGCTCGGTCGGATCGTCGGTGCGCGGCAGGCCGTGGGTCTGCTCGAACAGGTCGGCCACCTGGTCCTTAGTCAGGTGGACGGCCGGCCCCACCAGATGCGAGGGCGGCTCCTTGCGCAGCTGGATGATGTACTCGCCGAGATCGGTCTCGACCGGCGTGATCCCGGCCGCCTCCAGATGGTCGTTGAGGCCGATCTCCTCGGCGATCATCGACTTGGACTTGGTGACCGTCTTCGCACCCGCGCTCTCGCAGATCTCCTGGATGATCCGCCGGGCCTCCGCGGCGTCGCGCGCCCAGTGCACCTGGCCGCCTGCGTCCAGGACCCGGGCCTCGAAGGCCTCCAGGTAGAAGTCCAGGTTGGCCAACGCATGGTTCTTGATGTCGCGCGCCTGGTCGCGGAGCTGCTCGAATTCCGGCAGGCGGTCGGCCGCCAGGATGCGGCCGCGCTGCCAGCCGGTCTTGATGCCGCCAAGGGCGGTCTGCAGGTTCGGGTCGGCGAGGGCCGCCGCTGCCTTGGACTGGAAGGCGAGGCTGGTGGGCTGCATGGCAGGGGCTTCTCCTTCAGGCGCCGGCTGGCCGGCCGATCGGCGGCGCGTCCAGCTCGCCGGCCAAAACCTCGGCGACGTGGCGCACCTCGACCGCACTGCCGCGCCTGGCCAGCCGCCCGGCCATGTTCATCAGGCAGCCGAGATCGCCCGCGAGCAGGAGGTCCGCCCCGGTGCCCTCGATGTCCGCTGCCTTGTTGTCGACCATCTTGGTCGAGACCTGCGGGTATTTCACGCAGAACGTCCCGCCGAACCCGCAGCAGACCTCGGGCTCCTTCATCTCGGTGACCGTCAGGCCGGCGACACCCTCCAGCAGGAGGCGCGGCTGGCGCTTGATCTTCAGCTCGCGCAAGCCGGCACAGCTGTCGTGATAGGTGGCATGGCGCTCCAGCTGCGCCGGCACGGCCCGGACCCCCAGCACGTCGACCAGGAAGCTCACCAGCTCGTGGCAGCGGCCGGCGAATTCCTTGGCGCGCGCGGCGGTGGCGGGATCGTCCTCGAACAGGTCCGGCACATGGGTGCGCAGCATCCCGGCACAGGAGCCGGACGGCGCCACCACGTAGTCATAGCCCTCGAAGGCGTCGATCAGTCCCCGCACCAGCGCCTCGGTGGTGGCGCGGTCCCCAGAATTGAAGGCGGGCTGGCCGCAGCAGGTCTGGGCCTCGGGCACCTCGACCGTGCAGCCGGCATCCTCCAGCAGCTTCACCGCGGCAAAGCCCACCGATGGCCGGAACAGGTCGACGAGGCAGGTCACGAACAGGCCCACCCGGGGGCCGGGACGAGGGGATGATTCGGCGGAGTTCATGAAGCGACCTTAGAGCCTTTTGCGCAGGCGCGGAACGCCGGGACTGGACGAGGGACGGGCAGCCACGGCACTCAGCTCGTGGGCGCCGCGGCCTTGGGCAGCAGGATCCACATGCGCCCCTGGCTCTTCATCGGCCCGGCGATCCGCTCGGCCGTGGGCCCCACGCCCAGGAACAGGTCGGCCCGCACCGCACCCTTGATCGCACCGCCCGTGTCCTGGGCCACCGCGAGAGTGCGCAACGGCGCACCGCCGACCTCGGGCGGCAGGTGGGTGTCCAGCCACATGGGCGCCCCCAGCGGCCAGATCGAGCGGTCCACCGCCAGCGAATGCCCAGCGGTCAGCGGGATGCCCAGCGCACCCGGGGCACCCTGATCGTCCGGCAGGTCGGGCAGGGGCTGGAAGAACACGTAGGACGGGTTGCGCCACATCAGCGCCTCCGCCTGGTCCGGATGCGCCTCCAGCCAGGCCCGGATCGTCTGCAGCGACACCTCGTCCTTGCTGAGTTCGCCGGACGCCACCAGCTCGCGGCCGATCGCGTGGTACAGCCGGCCGTTCTGGTCGGCATAGCCGATGCGCTGCACCGTGCCGTCCGGAAGCCGCACCCGGCCGGAGCCCTGGATCTGCAGGAAGAACTTGCCGATCGGGTCGTCGACCCAGAGCAGTTCCAGCTGCTGGTCGCTGAGCGCACCCTGGTCGATCGCGGCACGGTCGGGATAGAGCACCAGCCTGCCGTTCTCGACCCGGCCGGCCACGCGCCGGCCCTGGAGGTCCTCGGCGAACTGGCCCAGGTCCACGGTCACCAGGTCGGCCGGCCTCGCGTGCAGCGGGATGCGGAAGCGTTCCGAGGGCTCGCGGGAGCCTTCGAGCACCGGCTCGTAATAGCCGGTGATCAATCCCTCGGGCTTGCCGCCATCGGTGATCGCGAACGGCTGGAACCAGGCCTCGAAGAAGGTCTGCGCCGAGGCGTCACCTGTGGGCGTGATCCGGGCTTGCCGGCAGGCGTCCTGCCAGGCCGACAGCTTGCCGGCGAAGTCCTTGCCGCCGAACCGGGCATCGGGATCCGCCTGCTCGATCCGGCCGCAGCCCGCGACGAAGGCACGCAGCGCCGCGGACGGGCTGGTGCCGGGCCAGCCGGCCAGCTCGGTGAACGCGGCGGGCTTCAGCGCCATGCCGGGCTCGGGCTTGGGCGGCTCGGCGGCACAGGCGCCGAGCAGCAGGACGGCACCTGCCAGGAGCCGGCGGGCCGGAGCGTGCAGCCGGGACGGCACGGTCATTCCGGGGTGGCGGTTTCGGCGAGCAGCCAGTTGGGGTCGGGCGAGCGGACCGGGCGCTCGAACGTCCAGAGATCGACCACCTCCTCCGGGCGGGCCGGGTCGCCGGCGATCGGGCGACCGGCCGCATCGCGGGTCACGTTGATCTGCCGGCTGACGAACCGCAGCGTCACCCGGGCGATGCCGTTCTGCACCGCGGCTTCCACCAGCTCGCTGGCCGGCTCGGCCATGATCTCCGTCTCCAGCCGCTCGCCTGCAGCGTCGCGCTGATCGATCGCGGCTTTGAAGTTGCGGAACACCTGGTCCGACAGGAGCGGGCGCAGGGCCGCCAGGTCGCCGCGCGCGAACGCGTCGACGATCATGCCGAAGGCGCTCTTGGCGCCGGTCATGAACCCGGTGAGGTCGAAGCCCGGATCGGCCGCACGCAGGGCGGCGAGGCCGGTGCCGTCGGCCACCGTCTCGGCCGGGGCCGGCGGCACGTCCGCCGGGCGGCCGCGCCGGTCCGGCAGCGGCACGACATTGTCGCCCTGACCGGCCTTCTCCGCGGCGCGCGCCCGCGCCTCCTGCTCGCGCTCCAGGGGATGCCGCTCGAGACCGGTCCGACGTCCCAGCACGCTGCGCAGCCGGTAGGCGATGAACGCCGCCACCATCGCGAAGAAGAGGATGTCGATGTAGGCGAAACCGTCGGACATGATACCTGTTCGTTGAACGTGGCGGGAGTGCAGCGCCCGCCAGACCGTTCCAATGGGCGCACCGGTCCGCCGGAACGATGGCGCCGCGATGGATCGGCCATCGTAGGCGAACCGCCGTGGATGGACCCGGCTCACTCCATCATATATGTCGTCATCGCCGAAGACAAAGCGCCAGCCTTGCCGATCCGATTACTCCGCTTCCTGCCGCTCGCCTGGTTCATCCTGGAGGTCGTCGTCCTGATCGAGGTCGGCCAGGAGATCGGCGCGCTCGCCACCGTGGGCCTGCTGCTGCTGGCCGCCGTGCTGGGCAGCCTCCTGATCCGCCATGCGGGCCTGAGCGTGCTGGCCTCGATGGTGGGGCCGGATCCCGGCGGGCGCACCACGCTGGAACGGATGCAGGCCGCCGGCTGGAAGGTGGCGGCGGGCTTCCTCCTGATCCTGCCGGGCTTCGCCAGCGACGTCGTCGCCCTGCTCCTGTGCCTGCCGCCGGTGCGAAAGCTGCTGGCGGGCCTCTTGCCGCAGCCGCGCGTGACGCGCCGGAGCGTGATCGAGGGCGAGTTCCACGAGGTCGACCCGGTGCCGGACGGCACGCTGGCGCCGCCACCCGAGGACGGCCCGCACCCGGCCGGTCCGGACGACCGCCCGCGCAATCCCTGGTCCGGGCCGGGCGGCTGACCTCCCGGCGATGCTGCTGATCCGCCACGCCCAGTCCGAGTGGAATCTCCGCTTCAGCCGCACCCGGATCGATGCCGGCCCGCCCGACCCGGTGCTCACCCCGGCCGGGCGGGAGCAGGCCAGGGCAGCCGCCGCCCTGCTCGCCGGGCTGCCGCCGATCCGGACGATCGTCGCCAGCCCCTATCGCCGCTGCCTGGAAACCGCCGTCCTGATCGCGGACCGGATCGGAGTCCCGGTGCGGGTCGATGCCCTGGTGCGCGAGCGCTGCGCCTTTTCCTGCGACCGCGGCTCGCCGCCCGGCCTGCTCGGCCGCCTCTGGCCGGAACTCGCCTTCGACCATCTGGACGAATCCTGGTGGGGCCGGGCGATCGAGAGCCAGCCGAGCATCCGGCGCCGGGCGGCCGAGTTCCGCGATCTGGCCCGCACCTGGCCGGACCAGGAGCGGGCCCTGGTCGTGACCCATTGGGGATTCCTGCGCGCACTCACCGGGCTCGAGGTCGAGAACGGCACGCTGGTGCGCTATGATCCGACGAGCGGTGTCGCGTGCGAGGAAGCGGTCGTGCCGGCCTGAGCGCTGCCGGCAGGCCGGCAATCAGGCCCCTGCCGGCAGGCGGCAATCAGGCGTCGCCCCTGCCGGCACCCTCTGCTAGGAAGCGCCGCGACGGCGCCGGGACCCGTTTCCCGGCGTGAGCACCTTTGCCATAGCCACGGGACCATCCCGGATGGAGCCGATCTGATGAGTGACGAGACCCCCGCCAACGGCCAGGCCGGGCAGGCCCAGCAGCAGGCCCCGCGCCTGTCCATCGTCCTGCAGTACATCAAGGACATCTCGTTCGAGAACCCGAAGGCGCCGGCGGGGCTGCAGAGCAACGTCCGGCCCGAGATCCAGATCAAGGTCGACACCCGCGCCACCCAGGTCAGCAACGAGGGCCATTACGAGGTCCTGATCGACCTGGAGGTCGAGGCCAAGGCGTCCGGCGACACGATCTTCCTGCTGGAGCTGGACTATGCCGGCGTGTTCCAGATCGCGAACATCCCGCCGGACAGCCTGCAGCCGCTGCTCATGATCGAGTGCCCGCGCCTCCTGTTCCCGTTCGCGCGGCGGATCGTGGCCGACATGACCCGGGACGGCGGCTTCCCGCCGCTCATGATCGACCCGATCGACTTCGTGACCCTCTACCGCCAGCGTCTGGCGGCGGCGAGCCAGGGCGCGCAGGCGGACAACGCGACCGCCTGAACCGGTCAGGGAGTGCCGGTCGGGGGCAGGTCCGGGGGCTGGGATGCGGCGAGCAGTTCCAGCGCCTCCTCGACCCCGCCGGCGACGGTGGCGAGCGCCAGGGCGGCGGGCTCGGCGAAGCCTTCCTCGATCACGTGGCGGGCCAGCTCCAGCCAGGGCGTCCAGAACCGGCCGGTCCGGTCGAGCAGCACGATCGGCTTGCGGTGCTCGTCGAGCTGCTTGAGCGTCATGACGTCCAGCAGCTCGTCGATCGTGCCGAAGCCGCCGGGCAGGACCAGGTAGCCGTCCGCCCCGTCGATCAGCAGCCGCTTGCGCTCGAACATGGTGTCGACCACGTCCAGCCGCTGCAGGCCGGGCATGGCGACCTCGCGGCCGACCAGGTGCCGGGTGATGATGCCGTGGACCTCGCCGCCGTGCTCCAGCACCGCCTGGGCGACGATCCCCATCAGGCCGACATGGCCGCCGCCATAGACGAGCCCCCAGCCGCGCCGGCCGATCGCCTGGCCGAGCTCGGCGGTCAGTTCGGCATGGACCGGATCGCGGCCGGGGCGCGAGCCGCAGAACACTGCGACCCGGCGCCGTCCCCCCGGCCCGGCCGTGACGGCGTTCAGGCCGCCGCCTTCGCGTGGCCGCGGGTCGCCGCGTGGAAGTCCTCCAGGAGCTGGCGGGTGAGGGGACCCACCTCGTAGGTCAGCTCGTCGATCGCGCGTACCGGAGTGATCTCGGCGGCCGTGCCGGTCACGAAGATCTCCTGGGCGTTCGCCAGCTCCTCCGGCTTGATGTGCCGCTCGATCACCTCGATGCCGCGCGCCTTGGCCAGGCCGATCACCGTGCGCCTCGTGATGCCGTTCAAAAAGCAGTCGGCGATCGGCGTGTGCAGCTTGCCGCCCATCACCAGGAAGATGTTGGCGCCGGTGGTCTCGGCGACATAGCCGCGATAATCCAGCATCAGCGCGTCGCCGAAGCCCTTGGCCTCGGCGGCGTGCTTGCAGATCGTGCAGATCATGTAGAGCCCGGCGGCCTTGGCATGCACCGGGGCGGTGTTCGGCGCCGGGCGGTCATAGACCGCGCGGGTCAGGCGCAGGTCGGAGTAGTAGGCACCCCACTCCCAGACCGCGATCGCCAAGTGGATCTTGGACGCCTGCGCCGCCACGCCCATCATCTCGCTGCCGCGCCAGGCGATCGGCCGGACATAGCAGTCGGACAGGCCGTTCTTGGCGATCGTGGCGTTGGTTGCCTCGTCGATCTGCTCGACCGTCCAGGGGATCTCGAAGCCCAGCACGCGGCCGCTGTCGATCAGCCGCTGGCTGTGCTCGCGCAGCTTGAACACCTTGCCGCCATAGGCGCGCTCGCCCTCGAACACCGAGCTGCCATAGTGCAGGCCGTGGGTCAGCACGTGCAGCCTGGCATCGCGCCACGGTACCATCTCGCCGTCGTACCAGATCCAGCCGTCGCGGTCGTGGTAAGGAATCAGCGCTGCCATGGTGGGCGAACCTCGGTGTCATCGGGCGTGGATCGGCGGGGCGTCATGCTCCGGCGATCGTCCGGGCGCGCTATCATCGGAGGTCCCGGGATGTCAACGCAACCGGGTACGTGCTACCCGGGTGATGCGGGCCGATCGACGCGGGCGGGCCACCCTAAGAAGACGCAAGGGCAGATGAGCAGCGGCAACCCCCTGTTCCTCAGGGACGAGGACCTGGACGAGGCGATCCTGATGATCGAGCGGGCGCAGCGCCTGGTGGCGGCCGATGTGGCCGATCCGCTCGCCGGGCATGGCCTGGGCGCCACCCATGACCTGGTGCTGCGCCTGGTGGCCCGCCGGCCGGGCGTGACCATGGCCGAGCTGCGCCGCCAGATCGCCGCCAGCAAGCAGACCCTTTCCCGCGTGCTGGCCGAACTGGAGGCGCGCGGGCTGGTGGTGCTGGAGCAGCGCGCCGAGGACCGGCGCCAGCGTCCGGCCCGGGTGACGGAGGCCGGGCAGGCGGCCCTGGCCGAGCTCGACCAGCAGCGCCGCCGCCGGCTCCGCCGCGCCTTCCGTGCGGCGGGACCCGAGGCGGTGGGCGGCTTTCGCCGGGTGCTGGCCGTCCTGCTCGACCCGGAGCCGGCCGGACGCGGCGCCGGCCGGGCGCTGGCAGGGTAGGCGGGGTCCCGGATGAGCGAGGCCGGCGAACGGCATCTGCTGGTGGTGGACGACGATCCCCGCCTGCGCCAGCTCCTCCAGCGCTTCCTGATGGGCGAGGGCTATCGCGTCTCGGTCGCCCAGGATCTCGCCGAGGCGCGCCATGCGCTCGAGACGGTGATGTTCGACCTGATCGTGCTGGACGTGATGCTGCCCGACGGCGACGGGGTCGGCTTCACCGCCGAACTGCGCCGCCACCGCGACCTGCCGGTGCTGCTGCTCACCGCTCGCGGCGAGCCCGACGACCGGATCGCCGGGCTGGAGGCGGGGGCGGAGGACTATCTGGCCAAGCCGTTCGAGCCGCGCGAGCTGGCGCTCCGCATCGCCACCATCCTGCGCCGCAGCCGCCCGCCGGCCGGCGAGCCGCTGCCGATCGGCCATCTGCGCTACGATCCGGTCGCGCGCGAGCTGTTCGACGAAGCGGGGCCGGTGCGCCTGACCGAGGGCGAGACCGCGCTGATCGACTTCCTGGCGGCACGCGCCGATCGCTCGCTCACCCGCTTCGAGATCGCGACCGGGGTCGGGCTGGACGGGACCGACCGGGCGGTGGACGTGGCGGTCACCCGCCTGCGCCGCAAGATCGAGCTGGATCCGAAGGCGCCGCGCCTGCTCGTGACCGTGCGCGGCGAGGGCTACATGCTCAAGACCGGGACCGACCGGTGGCCGTGACCGCGGCACCCCGCCAGGGAGGGCGCCGGCCCGCTCGCGGGGTCATGCCGCGCTCGCTGTTCGGCCGCTCGCTGCTGATCGTGCTCCTGCCGCTGATCATCCTGCAGCTCGTGATCGTCTATGTCTTCTACGTGCGCCACTGGGACACCGTCACCCGCTGGCTGGCGTTGGGTCTGGCCGGCGAGACCGCACTGGTCGCTGACCTGATCGAGCAGACCCCGCCCCCTGAACGGGCGGCGCTGCTGGAGCTGGCGCGGAAGCGGACCGGGCTGGCCCTGTCCTTCCAGCCGAACGCCGATCTCGCCGAGGCGGCGGCGCTGGCCGGCATCGACGATCGCGACGTGCCCGCCACCATTCGCGAAGTGTTCAACGAGAAGGTCAAGCGGCCGTTCCGCCTCGACCTGCGCGTCGGCCAGGATGACCGGGTCGCCGTCTGGGTCGCGACCGATGGCGGCATCCTGCGCGTCCTGGGCGAGCGCAAGCGCCTCACCAGCACGACCACCACTTTGTTCATGTTCTGGATGGTCGGCGCGTCGCTGGTGCTGGTGGTGATCGCCATCTACTTCCTGAGCCGCCAGGTCCGGCCGATCCGCCGGCTCGCCGAGGCCGCCGACAGCTTCGGCAAGGGCCGTGACATCGGCGACTTCCGGCTGGAGGGCGCCACCGAGATCCGCCGGGCCGGCCATGCCTTCAACCTGATGCGCCAGCGCATCCTGCGCTTCATGCACCAGCGCACCGACATGCTGGCGGCGGTCAGCCACGACCTGCGCACCCCGCTCACCCGGATGAAGTTGGAGCTGGCGATGATGCCCAAGCACCAGCCAGGCGTGGCCGACCTGATGAGCGACGTCGAGGAGATGCAGCGCCTGATCGACGCCTATCTGAGCTTCGCCCGCGGCGAGGGGCGCGAGGTGCCGGAGCTGGTCGATCTCCAGGCGGTGCTGGTGGAGATGGCCGAGCGGGCCAGGCGGGCCGGGGCCTTCGTCGAGCTCCAGCCGGGGCCCGAGACCCGCCTGCCGCTGCGCCCGGTGGCGATCCGCTCCTGCCTGGCCAACCTGGTGGACAATGCCGTGCGCCACGGCCAGCGCATCGCGCTCAGCCTGCAGCTGGGTGTCCACTACGTCACCATCCATGTCGACGATGACGGGCCGGGCATCCCGGCCGAGCAGCGCGAGCAGGCGTTCCAGCCCTTCAAGCGGCTGGACCCGTCCCGGCGGCGCGCCACCGGCGGGGTGGGGCTGGGTCTGACCATCGCCCGCGACGTGGCGCTGGCCCATGGCGGCGACATCGAGATGGACAATTCGCCGCTGGGCGGCCTGCGGGTCAGCCTGCGCCTGCCGCGCTGAGCCGCAGGCCGGCTTGTCGCCCAACCCGCCGCCGACTACATCCGCAGGCGAATTTCCGCCCGCGAGTGCTCGATGCAGCTTCCCGACGCTCCCCCGCTGATCCTGGCTTCGCAGAGCCGGGCCAGGGCCCGCCTGCTCGAGGCCGCCGGGCTGGCGTTCGCGGTGGAAGCGGTGCCGGTCGACGAGGCCGAGGTGAAGGCGGCCCTGGCCGCGGAAGGGGTCGCCGTCGAGGACGCCGCCGTGGCGCTCGCGGAGATCAAGGCGCAGCGGGTCGCCGCCCGCCATGCCGGCGACGTGCTGGTGCTGGGTGCCGACCAGATGCTGGAGGTGGACGGGCGCTGGCTGGACAAGCCGGAGGTGCTGGACGCGGCCCGCCGCCAGCTCCAGGAGCTGCGCGGCAAGCGCCATCGCCTGTGGAGCGCCGCCGTGCTGTTCCGCTCCGGCAGCCGGATCTGGCATCATGTCGAGCCGGCCGAGATGTGGATGCGGCCGCTCTCGGACGGGTTCATCGACGCCTATCTGGCAGAGGCGGGCGAGGCGGTGCTCCATTCGGTGGGCGCCTACCATCTGGAAGGCCTGGGCGCCCAACTGTTCGCCAGAGTCCGGGGCGATCACTTCACCATCCAGGGCCTGCCGCTTCTGCCCCTGCTCCAGGCGCTGCGCGACCAGGGGGTGCTGGCGGCGTGAGGCTGCGCCCATGATCCTGGTAGGCCTCACCGGATCGATCGCCACCGGCAAGAGCCATGTCGCCCGGCTGTTCCGCGCCTTCGGCGTGCCGGTGTTCGACGCGGACCTGGCGGTGCATCTCCTGTTCCGCCCCCATGGGGCCGCGGTGGCACCGGTCCTGGCCGAGTTCCCGACGGTGGCCGCCGCCGATGGCGGGATCGACCGCGCGGCACTCGGGCGGCAGGTGTTCGGCGATCCGGCGGCGCTGCGCCGTCTGGAAGGGATCGTCCATCCGCTGGTCCGGGCCGAGGAGCATCGCTTCCTCACCCGGGCCGCCCGCAACGCCACGCCGCTCGTGGTCCTGGACATCCCGCTCCTGTTCGAGACCGGGGGCGAGCGGCGGGTCGACTTCGTGGTGGTGGTGGGCTGCTCCGATGCCCTGCAGGAACAGCGGGCGCTCCGCCGGCCGGGCATGACCCGCGAGCGCCTGGCCCGGATCCGCGCCCAGCAGGTCCCGACGGCGCAGAAGCGCCGACGGGCCGACCTGTTCATCCCGTCGGGCCATGACCGGGGCGAGGTGCAGCGCCGCCTGGCCGGCTTTCTCGGCGGGCTGCGCCATCGGGGCGGTGGCGTCTGGCCCGGGCGCTATGCGATGACCAGCCGGCTCAGCGAGAGGACCCGACATGCGTGAGATCGTGCTCGATACCGAGACCACCGGGCTGAACCCGCGCGACGGCCACCGGATCCTGGAGATCGCCTGCCTGGAGCTGGTCCACCAGGTCCCGACCGGCAAGACGTTCTACACGCTGATCGACCCGCAGCGCGACGTGCCCGAGGAGGCCGCGCGCATCCACGGCATCACCGCCGACAAGCTCGCGGGCCAGCCGCGCTTCAAGGACATGGTCGACGCGTTCCTGGAGTTCATCGGCGACTCTCCGCTGATCATCCACAACGCGCCGTTCGACATGCGTTTCCTGAACGCCGAGCTGTTCCGCGCGCGCCGGCCGGAGCTGCCGTTCGACCGGGCGGTCGACACGCTGATGCTGGCCCAGCGCAAGTTCCCGGGCGCGCCGGCCAGCCTGGATGCCCTGTGCCGGCGCTTCTCGGTGGACAATTCCGGCCGCGTGTTCCACGGGGCGCTGCTCGACTGCGAGCTGCTGGCCGAGGTCTATGTGCACCTGCTGGGCGGCCGGCAGGCGGCGCTGAGTTTCTCGATGGACGCCCGCTCCGGGCTGGCGGCGGCCGGTCCGGCCGAGCGGCCGTTCCGCCCGGCCAGGCCGCATGCAGCCACCCCTGAGGAACTGGCCGCGCACGCCGCGTTTGTCGGCAAGATCAAGGACGCCTTGTGGAACGCGGCTTGAGCCCGGCCGCCTCGGGCGACTAGAAGGCCCGCGACGCGCGTGGAACGCCGGACCTGCGGCGATAGAGGAGCGAAGTATGGCGAAGATCAAGGTCAAGAACCCGATCGTCGAGCTCGACGGCGACGAGATGACCCGGATCATCTGGCAGATGATCAAGGACAAGCTGATCCTGCCCTATCTGGACGTGGAGCTCCTCTACTACGACCTCGGCATCGAGCATCGCGACGCCACGGACGACCGGGTGACGGTCGAGGCCGCCGAGGCGATCAAGAAGCACAATGTCGGCGTGAAGTGCGCGACCATCACGCCCGACGAGGCGCGGGTCCAGGAGTTCGGCCTCAAGAAGATGTGGAAGTCGCCGAACGGCACGATCCGCAACATCCTGGGCGGCACGATCTTCCGCGAGCCGATCATCTGCCAGAACGTGCCGCGCCTGGTGCCGGGCTGGACCCAGCCGATCGTGATCGGCCGCCATGCCTTCGGCGACCAGTACCGCGCCACCGACTTCAAGGTGCCGGGCAAGGGCAAGCTCACCATCACCTTCCAGCCCGAGGACGGCTCCGCGCCGATCCAGCACGAGGTCTACGACTTCCAGGGCTCGGGCGTGGCGATGGCCATGTACAACCTGGACGAATCGATCCGCGAGTTCGCCCGCGCGTCGATGAACTACGCGCTGCAGCGCAAGTGGCCGCTCTACCTGTCCACCAAGAACACGATCCTCAAGGCCTATGACGGCCGGTTCAAGGATCTGTTCCAGGAGGTGTTCGACGCCGAGTTCGCCGACAAGTTCAAGGCGGCGGGCACGGTCTACGAGCACCGGCTGATCGACGACATGGTCGCCGCGGCGATGAAGTGGTCGGGCGGCTATGTCTGGGCCTGCAAGAACTACGATGGCGACGTGCAGTCCGACACGGTGGCGCAGGGCTTCGGCTCGCTGGGCCTGATGACCTCGGTGCTGATGACGCCGGACGGCGGCACGGTCGAGGCCGAGGCCGCGCACGGCACGGTGACCCGCCACTATCGCGAGCACCAGAAGGGCAAGCAGACCTCGACCAACCCGATCGCCTCGATCTTCGCCTGGACCCGCGGCCTGACCTATCGCGGCCGGATCGACGGCACGCCGGACGTCGAGCAGTTCGCCCAGACGCTGGAGAAGGTCTGCATCGACACGGTCGAGAACGGCCAGATGACCAAGGACCTGGCGGTGCTGATCGGCCCCGACCAGCCCTGGCTCACCACCACGGGCTTCCTCGATGCCCTCGACAAGGGGCTGGCCAAGGCGCTCTCCTGAGCAGTCCCGGCCTGAGCAGCCGCAGGGGCGCCGCTTGGCGGCGCCCCTTGCGCATGGTGCGCATGCAGTTCGCCGCGCACCGGCCGCGCCGGCTGCTCCGCCGCTTCCTCCGCCACGAGGAGATCAGCGTGGTCCTCACCCCGCCGGTGCGGATCGCGGCCCTGGTCGTGGTGCTGGTCAGCTACTTCTTCGCCGTGTTCTGGCCGCTCGAATGGCGGCTGCCGCGCCAGGTGCTGAACCAGGCCGAGATCGGCGCCGAGGGCCAGGCCCTGTTCGACCGGCCGGGCGTGCTGCGCACCTACGCGGCACCGGAATGGCTGGCCGAGGTGAAGCGGGGCGCGCCGCTGCGGGTACGGCTGGACGTCCTGCCCGGCCCGCCCCATCCGCGCTTCCTCGGCCGCCTGTTCGCCATCACGCTGGGCTGGCACGGCCGCCTGCTCTCGATCGACCGCGACCACGACGTCCTGCTGGTGCATCTGCGCGCCAAGGGCACCAATCTCGACGGCTACCCGCCCCTGCGCGCCCATGGCGTGTTCCAGGAGGGCCGCCCGCTGCGCCTGGAGCTGGCGCTGGTGGGGCCGGAGCTGACCGTGCAGGTGGACGGCCGGACGGTGATCCGCCACCGCTACCCTGCCGATCCCCGCCGGCGCTGGATTGCCAGCTACAAGCTGGCGCTGGGCAGCGACATCAACATGCGCCGCTTCTTCCTGGGCGAGATCACGCGGGCCGAGGTGCAGGTGGGCGAGCGGACCCATGACCTGCTGGCGCTGGGCGTGCTGTCCCGCCCGCACCGCATCGTCTTCCTCGACCGCGAGCCGCGCCTCGTCCCGTTCCAGGACATCTGGACCCGCGATGCCTGGGAGAACGTGCTGGGCTTCGTCCCGCTCGGCATGGTGGCGGCGATCTGGCCGGGCGCCACCCTGTTCTCGGTGCTGGCGACCGGGCTGGCCATCAGCGGGAGCATCGAGTTCATCCAGCTGACCGTGCCGGGCCGGGTCCCCTCGGTGGACGACGTGATCACCAACACGGCCGGCGCCTTTTGCGGCTGGCTGCTGATCTTCTTCCTGCGCACCGCCCTGGATGCCTGGGGGCGCCGGCGCGCCGTGGCGGCGGCCGCCGAACCGGCCGCCTGAAGCCGCCGCGACCGCTTTCGCAAACGGTGCGGCTAAAGTATGACTTTTGCCCCGGCTTTCCGCGGGGACCCGCTTGCCAACTACGCATGGCTCGCTCAAGAGTTTGGCGGCAGAGCGGACCGAGAAGGCCGCCTTCAGGGAGGTTGGAACCGATGACCCGGAAGTTCGGCGTCACGCCGGAAACTCGTCGCTCGTTCATCAACAAGGTGACTGGCTCCAGCGCCGCGGCGGCGGCGATCTTCGGCGGCATGGGCATGAGCCCGATGATGGGCGCAGCGCTCGCCCAGGAGATGGGCCGCTCGGAAAAGCCCTTGAAGGCCGCCTTCTCCAATGCCGGCCTCCAGGCGACCTGGTGCGCCCAGGGCAAGCAGGCGGCCGAGTACTGGGGCAAGCTGTTCAACGTCGAGGTCACCTGGTTCGACGGCGAGCTCTCCGCACCCAAGCAGCGCGCCGCCATCGACAACATGGCGTCCCAGAAGTGGGACTTCGTGGCGATCCAGGCGTTCGGCATCGGCACGCTGACCGACCCGGTCAAGCGGATGATCGACGCCGGCACCCCGGTGATCGACATGGACACGCTGATCGCCCCGCTGGAGCAGATCGACGTCCACAGCTTCCTGGCCCCGGACAACGAGTTCATGGGCGCCGCGGTCACCCAGGCCCTGGTCAACGCGATCGGCGGCAAGGGCAAGATCGTGATGACCCAGGGTGCGCTCGGTCATACCGGTGCCCAGGGCCGCGCCCGCGGCTTCAAGTCGGTGGTCGAGAAGTTCCCGGAGATCGAGGTGCTCGACGAGCAGCCGGCCGACTGGGACGTGACCAAGGCCACCCGGATCTGGGACAGCCTGCTGACCAAGTACCCGGAGATCGACGCCGCCTTCTTCCACAATGACGACATGGCGCTGGCCGCCCAGAACGTCATGAAGGCGCGCGGCCGCGAGAACATCCTGGTGGGCGGCGTCGACGCCATGCCGCCGGCAGTGGAAGCCGTCCTGGACGGCCGGATGCACGCCACGGTGCGCAACCCGTCCTGCCGCATCCATGGCGGTGCCATCATGGCCGGCGTGGCCGCGGTGGTCGGCGGCGAGAAGACCGGCGAGGGCATCCCCAAGAGCATCGTCACGGACGGCCCGGTCGTCACCAAGAACAATGCCGAGGGCATGCTCTGGATGCAGCGGCACTTCCTGATCTGACGGAACGGGCGGCGCGGCCGGCCCGCCGGTCGCGCCGTTCCTGACAGAATTGACGAGGTTCATGAGGCGGCAGGGCCGGATCGCGCGATGAGCGAAGGCAAGGAAACCCCGATCCTGGAAATGGTCGGGATCGGCAAGCGCTTCGGCGGCGTGACGGCACTGACCGGGATCGACTTCGACCTGCGGCGCGGCGAGGTGCATGGGCTGGTCGGCGAGAACGGCGCCGGCAAGTCGACGCTCATGAAGATCATCGCCGGCGTCCATCACGGCTATGACGGCGAGATGCGCATCGACGGGCAGGCGGTGAACTTCCGCTCCGCCCGCGACGCGCTGGCCGCCGGCATCGGCATGGTCCACCAGGAGCTGTCGATCGTCCCGCAGCTCTCGGTGGCCGAGAACGTGTTCCTGGGCGTGCAGCCGACCAACGGGCTGGGCGTCGTCTCCTGGGGCCGGATGAAGCGCGAGGCGCGCGAGCATCTGCAGCTGCTGGGCATCGACATCGATCCCACCCGCGAGACCGGCACCCTGCCGATCGGGATGCAGCAGCTCATCGAGATCGGCCGGGTCCTGTTCTCGGGCGCGCGCATCGTCATCCTGGACGAGCCGACCTCGGCTCTGTCCCCGCCCGAGGTGAAGCACCTGTTCGAGGTGCTGGGCCGGCTCAAGGCCAAGGGCACCACCTTCGTGTTCATCTCGCACTTCCTGGAGGACATCCTGGAAGTCTCGGACCGGGTCACCGTGTTCCGCAACAGCCGCAAGGTCGCCACGGTCGATGCCGCCTCGGTCGACAAGGCCTGGGTGATCGAGCAGATGATCGGGGCCGGCCACCATGAGCTGGCCGACGCCATGCTGGGCGAGATCCGGCTGGAAAGCCCGAAGGACGCCCCGGTGATGTTCTCGGCGCGCGGCCTGTCGCGGCCGCGCAGCTTCACCGACGTGAGCTTCGACGTGAAGGCCGGCGAGGTGGTGGGCCTGTACGGCTTCATGGGCTCGGGCCAGACCGAGCTCGCCCGGGCCTTGATGGGCAAGGCCCGGCTGCATGGCGGCACGGTCAGCATGGGTGGCCAGGAAATCCGCCTGCGCAGCACCGCGGATGCCAAGAAAGCCGGGATCGCACTGGTGCCGGAAAGCCGGCGCGCCATGCTGTTCGGCCACGAGCCGGTCTACAAGAACATCTCGATCAGCATCCTGGAGCGGATCTCCCGCCTCCTGCTCAAGCCGGGCGAGGAGCGCCGGATCGCGCAGGGCCATGTCGATGCGCTCCGGATCCGCCCGTTCTCGGTGGAGCCCGAGGTGCGCAAGCTGTCGGGCGGCAACCAGCAGAAGGTGGCGCTGGCCCGCTGGCTGACCCATCTGCCGCGCCTCCTGGTCCTGTCCGAGCCGACCAAGGGCATGGATGTCGGCGCCAAGGACGACGTGGTGAAGATCGTCAAGGGACTGAAGGAGAAGGGCGTTGCGGTGGTGGTGGCCTCCGCCGAGCCCGAGACGGTGCTGACCATGGCCGATCGCATCCTGGTGATGCGCAAGGGCCAGATCGCGCAGGAATTCGCGGAGCGTGGCGTCAGCAAGGACCAGCTGCTCGCGGCCGCCTGAAGGAAGTCGGATCCCATGAATGCTGATGTGGCGAGTGCGGCGGGGCGTGAGGGCGGCGGTGTGGGCCGCTGGGTGGCCAGCCGGCTGACCAATCTCGCGCCGCTGGTCACCCTCCTGTTCCTGTGCCTGGTGTTCAGCCTGATGGCGCCGTCGTTCGCGACGCTCGACAATCTCGGCAACATCATGCGCCAGGTCTCGATCACCGCGATCATCGCGACCGGCCTGACCTTCGTGATCCTGACCGCCGAGATCGACCTGTCGGTGGCGAGCATCGCGAACGCGGTGGGCATCGTGCTCGCCTACTTCACGTTGCAGGAAACCTACGTGAACATCGCGAACGTGCCGATGCCGGGCGTGGTCGCGATCCTGTTCGCCCTCATGGCGGCCTTTGCGCTGGGCACGGTGAACGCCGTGGGCGTCACCATCATCGGCATTCCGTCCTTCATCATGACGCTCGCCATGATGCAGATCGGTGCCGGCATCTCCGCCTTGCTGGTGCGCGGCCAGATCGCCTACGCCATCCCCGACCCGATCCGCTTCCTGGGCTCCGGCTCGATCGGGCCGTTCCCCTCCATCGTGGTGGTGGCCTGCCTGTTCCTGCTGGTGGGCCACCTGGTGCTCACCTACACGCGCTTCGGCCGCTATGTGTACATGGTGGGCGGCAACCGCGAGGCGGCCGAGTTCTCGGGCGTCAACGTCAAGCTGGTGATCGCCGCGGTGATGATCATCTCGGCGGTCTGCTGCGGCGTGGCCGGCATGCTGGGCGTGGCCTATTACGGCAGCGCCCAGCAGAACGAGTTCGACGACTATCTGCTCGATTCCATCGCCGCGGTGGTGGTGGGCGGCACCAGCCTGTTCGGCGGCCAGGGCGGCATCCCCAACACCATATTGGGCCTCCTGGTCCTGGGCGTGCTCAACAACGGCCTGGACCATATCGACATCGACAGCTTCCTGAAGGTGCTGATCCGCGGCCTGATCCTGCTCCTGGCGCTGGTCATCAACGTCTACGCCCAGCGCCTGCGCAACCGCGCGGCCTGAGCATCGGCGTCACGCCCGGCTTGCCGGGGCCGGCCGGAGGGCGCATCTGGGGCCAGCGGTCCGCCTGGACCGTGCGGAGATCGATGCCCTTGTCGCGCTACCTGCCGGCCATGCGGCGGCACCTGCTGCTGCACTGGACCGTCCTCCTGGTCCTGTCCGCCCTGCTGGCGGCCCTGCTCGAATGGTTCGGCCTGCCGGCGGCCCTGCTCCTGGGCCCGATGCTGGCCGGCGCGGTGCTGGGCGTGAACGGCACGGCCCTGCACGTGCCGCGCCTGCCCTACTGGGCGGCGCAGGGCATCATCGGCTGCATGATCGCCGCGGCCGTACATGCCGAGTTCCTCGACCTGTTCCTCGCACGCTGGCCTTTGTTCCTGGCGGTGGTGGCCGCGACCGTGGCCGCCAGCAGCACGCTCGGCTGGCTGATGAGCCGCAGCCGGATCCTGCCGGGTACCACGGCGGTCTGGGGCTCCTCGCCCGGTGCCGCCTCGGCCATGATGCTGATGTCCGAGGCCTATGGCGCCGATGCCCGGCTGGTGGCGTTCATGCAATATCTGCGGGTGGTGTTCGTCGCCGCTGCCGCCTCCCTGGTGGCGCGGTTCTGGGTCGACACGTCCGGTGCGACGCTGCCGGCGATCGTGTGGTTCCCGCCGCTCGACCCGGCGCAGTTCCTGCTCACCCTGCTGATCGCGTTCGGCGGCGTGGCGCTGGGCAGGCTCACCCGGTTCCCGGCCGGCGCACTCCTGCTGCCGATGGTCCTGGCAGCGCTGCTGAACGGCTTCGGCCTAGTCGAGCTGGTGCTGCCGGAATGGCTGCTGGCGATCAGCTATGCCGTGCTCGGTTGGAGCATCGGGCTGGGCTTCACCCGCCGGATCCTGCGCCATGCGGCGCGCGCCCTGCCGCAGATCGTGGTCTCGATCCTGGCGCTGATGGCGTTCTCGGCGGCACTGGGCGCCCTGCTCACCTGGCAGGTCGGGATCGATCCGCTGACGGCCTATCTGGCGACCAGTCCCGGCGGCATGGATTCGGTGGCGATCATCGCGGCGTCCAGCGATGTCGACCTAGCCTTCGTGATGGCCTTGCAGACCGTGCGCTTCCTGCTGGTCCTGCTGCTCGGACCGTTCCTGGCCCGGTTCATCGCCGGCCGGCTGCAGCGCTCCAGCCAGACGGCCTGAGCCTGAACGGCAAGGCCCCGCCCGACCGTGGGTCGGGCGGGGCCTCGGAGAAAGCCGGGATTACGGGGTCGCGCCGTCCTCGCAGCCGACCGCACCCGGCGCGCAGTCGCCGGTGCCGAGATCGCTCGGCGGAGAAGTGGACTGGCCAGTGGCGGCACCAGTGTCGGCCGGGCCTGCGGGATCCGTCGTGGTGCCGTTGCCGCCTGCCGTGCCCTGGCCCCTGTCAGGCCCACCGCTGCCGCTCGGATCCGAGCTTGCGTCGCCGCTGCCGCTGTCATTGCCGTCGGTCCCGACGCTGCCGCTGCCGCTGCCGCTGCCGGTATCCGTGCCAGTGCCAGTGCCGGTACCGCTGCCATTACCAGTGCCGGCACCGCTGCCGGTGCCGCCAGCATCGCCGCCAGCGCTGGTGCCGCCGCCGGCGCCGCCACCGCCACTAGCCTGTGCCATGGCCAAGCTCGGCAGCAGCAATAATGCGAAGGCAGCCGTCATCGTGAGCATCTTGCGCATGAAGCATCCTCCCGGGCCCGGGGCCCGCCCGTTGCAGTGGTCGGAAGCCGGCTGTTTCCACGGCCTCTGGTCGCTAGAACGGCGATTCCCGCGCTTCGTTCCGAACATCCGGAGAAAAACGGCCGACCGGCCGGGCATCCACCCACCTGACATTCAGTAAGCAGCGCTCGATCACATAGCGATTGGTCGGTGTTCCTCGCTGGCCAGCGCGGCATTGACGCCCTTGTCCAACGAATTCTCTGTGGTTTCTTGCGTGGTGAGTCTGGATGAACATAATCATCCTGCGGAACCTCGCTGCTGCCGGCTCGGTTGACGCTGGTTGTTGTGACTCGTCCGGAGCAGGCCCGGCAGCAGCTGGCATCTCGCCCACCACCATCACCACCACCGGGATCGACCCGCGGCACTCCGGGGACAAGGCTCCGGCCGGGCGCCTGCGCTCCGCGACGGATTGTTCGGTATGAGGCAGGGAGCGCCGGTGCGCGTGCGGTGGAACTGGCGCGGACAGGGCTGCAGCGCCCGTTCGGGAAGGCCGTGCCATCCGTAAGGCACCGGCCAGTATTCTAAGCGGAAGCTCCGCCCCTATCCGGCGGCGCTTCCCGGAGATCCAGGCGCATCGCGCAGCGCTGGCGGGGGTCCATGCCCGCGTGGCGCTCGGCGGCCAGCCGCTCGCGCAGCGCCGGTGCCGGCCGCTCCTGCAGGACGAAGCCCAGCCTGGCATAGAACGGCGCGTTCCAGGGCAGGGTGCGGTCGGTGGTGAGCGCCATGCCGGCGCAGCCTGCCTTGCGCGCGGCGGCGGCCGCCTGCGCCAGCAGGGCGGTGCCGATGCCCTGGCGATGCAGGTCCGGGTGCACCGACAGTTCCTGCACGAACAGGTCCTGGGCCAGAGGTGCCGCCATCAGGAAGCCCGCGATCCGCCCATCGGCTGCCAGCACCGCGACCCAGAGCCAGCCGCGGCCCCAGGCGGCCGCCAGCCAGCTGGGATCGGTCGGCGGCGCGTCCACCGCCCACTCCATGTGGGTGCCGGCGAACATCCGTGCCGCCGCCCGCTCGACCAGGGCGATCGCCGGGAAGTCGGCCGGCACCGCCAGCCGGATCTTGGCGGCGGCGCCGGAAAGGCATTGCGCCTTGCGGAGCAGTGCCGCCCGGGCGCCCTCGCTCACCGGTGCCGGCGCTTCACAGGATGAAGCGCGACAGGTCGTGGCTGCCGAGCAGCGAGCCGACCTTCTCCTGGACCAGCGCCGCGTCGACCTTGACGGTCTGTCCGCCCATGTCGGTGGCGCTGAAGCTGACGTCTTCCAGGAGCTTCTCCATCACGGTCTGCAGCCGGCGGGCGCCGATATTCTCGACCCTCCGGTTGATGTCGTCGGCCAGGCGCGCGATCGCATCGATCGAATCCTCGCCGAACTCCAGCGTGACGTTCTCCGTGCCGAGCAGCGCCACGTACTGCCGGATCAGGCTGGCCTCCGGTTCCACAAGGATCCTTCGTAGATCAGCCTCGGTCAAGGGGTCCAGTTCGACCCGGATCGGCAGGCGGCCCTGCAGCTCGGGCAGCAGGTCGGCGGGCTTGCTCAGGTGGAAGGCGCCGGACGTGATGAACAGGATGTGCTCGGTGCGGACCATGCCGTGCTTGGTCGCGACCGAGGTGCCTTCCACGATCGGCAGGAGGTCGCGCTGCACGCCCTCCCGGCTGACGTCGCCGGCCTTGCCCTCGCGGGACGTGATCTTGTCGATCTCGTCGATGAAGACGATGCCGTTCTGCTCGGCCACCTTGATCCCGGTCCGGGTCACCACGTCCTGGTCGAGCAGCTTGTCGCTCTCCTCGGCCATCAGGATCTCGTAGGACTGGGCGACGGTCATCTTGCGCCGCTTGGTGCGCCCGCCCAGCGCCTTGCCCAGCATGTCGCCAAGATTGACCATGCCCATCTGGGCGCCCTGCATCCCGGGAATGTCGAACAGCGGCATGCCCGCACCGGGCTGGTCGGCGACCTCGACCTCGATCTCCTTGTCGGCGAGCTGGCCGTCCCGCAGGCGGCGGCGGAACGCCTCGCGCGTGTCCTTGGACGCCTGGGCGCCGACCAGCGCGTCGAGCACGCGCTCCTCGGCGGCTGTCTCGGCCTTGGCCGCCACCTCGCGGCGCATCCGCTCGCGGGTCTCCTTGATCGCGATCTCGACCAGGTCGCGGACGATGCTCTCCACGTCCCGGCCGACATAGCCGACCTCGGTGAACTTGGTGGCCTCGACCTTGAGGAACGGCGCCTGGGCCAGGCGCGCCAGGCGGCGCGCGATCTCGGTCTTGCCGCAGCCGGTCGGGCCGATCATCAGGATGTTCTTCGGCAGCACCTCCTCGCGCAGGTGCTCGTCGATCTGCTGGCGCCGCCAGCGGTTGCGCAGCGCGATCGCGACCGCGCGCTTGGCGGCATGCTGGCCGACGATGAAGCGGTCGAGCTCGGAGACGATCTCCCGGGGGGTCAGCGCGGTCATGACAGGATGAGCTTTTCGACGGTGAGCTGGGTGTTGGTGTAGACGCAGATGTCGGCAGCGATCGCCATGGCGCGCCTGGCGACCTCCTCGGCGTCCAGGCCTTCCACGGGCAGGAGTGCCCGGGCCGCGGCCAGCGCATAGTTGCCGCCCGAGCCGATGCCGATCACGCCGTATTCCGGCTCCAGCACGTCGCCCTGGCCGGTCAGCACCAGCGAGACGTCCTTGTCGGCCACCGTCATCATCGCCTCCAGGCGGCGCAGGTAGCGGTCGGTGCGCCAGTCCTTGGCGAGCTCCACGCAGGCGCGGGCGAGCTGGCCCGGATGGCGCTCCAGCTTCGCCTCCAGGCGCTCCAGCAGGGCGAAGGCATCGGCCGTGGCCCCGGCGAACCCGGCCAGGATCTGGCCGTCGCCGACCCGGCGCAGCTTCTTCGCGTTGCCCTTGATCACGGTCTGGCCGAGCGAGACCTGGCCGTCGCCGGCCATCACCACCATCGGCCCCTTGCGCACGCACAGGATCGTCGTGCCGTGCCAGCTTTCCGTCAACGCGTCGTTCCTTCGAGTTCCCCCGCAGGCGCTTCAGGTGGGGGACGCGCCGCTGCACTGCAACGGGTGGACACGGCGGGCAAGCCGAAAACGCGGCACCGGCCCGCTTTGGGGCGGGCCGGTGCGCAGCGGGCTGGGAAGTGGTTGGAGCGATGGCGCGGCCCTGTTGCCGTCAGCCGCTGTCGTCAGCCGCTCTCATCAGCCATTGTCGTTGGCATGCGCCAGCTCCAGGTCCGCCACCGCATTGGCCAGACCACGCAGCGCCGAGATCAGCGCGCCCTCGTCGCGCATCCTGAAGGCGGCGCTGGTCAGCACCGCGGCGCTCACCACGGCGTCGTGGATGCTGTCGACGGCAAGGCCGGTCCAGGCGGGCGCGGCCTCGGCCAGACCCTGGTGCTGCGCCGGCTCGAAGCAGTCGGCCATCGCACGGTAGTTGCTCATCGAAAGTCCCCCATGACGCGTAGCGGTTCGAAGCGGCGCGATGTCCGGCGGCAGCGGGACCAGGACCGGCTGCGCTGCCGTTGTGGCGACATCGTCTTCACGCAACGGAATATATCGGTGGTTGAATTCCAGACAATAGAACTCGCTTGGGCGATGAAACCGCTGCTGTTGGATGAACTCGACAGTGACGAAGCTGCGGAAATGGATCGAATTTTCTGAATTTCGCCCCAATCACGAAAAACCGAACTGTCATGGGCTGCTGGGCCAATCGGGTAAGATCGATCGAATACCCGG
>NZ_DATMFZ010000156.1:0-5227 GCF_035556675.1 Geminicoccus sp.
CCCCACATGCCGCCGACCGACGATCCGATGACGACGCAGCGCCCGATCTCGAGCCGGTCCAGCAGCTCGACCATGTGCCGGGCCAGATCGGCCAGCGTGCGCGTGCCGTGCGGCAACGGCCCCGACCCGCCATGACCCCACAGTTCCGGCACGATGACCCGGCAGCGGGAGGACAGGACGCGCAGCTGCGGCTGCCACATCCTCCAGTCCCACAAGAACCCGTGGCCCAGCAGGACGGGCAGGCCCTGCCCCGTCTCGACGACGGACAGGACGCTGCCCGCCATCGCCACTTCATGTCGCAAGTTCAGCTGGCCGTCGCCGAGCATCTCGATCTCCGTTCCGTAAGGCGGCGGCACGGATATCCGGGTGACGGTTTCGGATGCGCTTCAGACCGGAGGTGATCGTGTTGCAGATGCAGCATTACGGGCGCCGGATCGGGCCGGCATGGTCCGCCGCCGCTCGCTCGCACCGCCTAGCGATCGGCCACGGCGCGCTGCGCCTGCTGCCGCTCGCCCAGATAGCCGCCCAGCAGGCCGGCCAGGAACGGCAGCAGCCCGCCGGTCAGCAGGTTGCCCAGGGTGAAGGCGCCGCTCAGCAGCAGGCCGATCAGCACGGCGATGGCCGCCGAGATGCCGGGCTCGAGGATCGTCCGGCCGGGCGACTTGCGGCCCACGATGTAGCCACCGACGGCAAAGCTCGCGATGCCGATCAGGGCGACCAGGGCGAGACGTCCGCCGCCCATGGCTTGCGCTGCATCCTGTGGATCGGTGGTGGCCGCGGGCAGGTGGTCGCCCATCAGTGCCACCAGGATCAGGCTCGCCAGGATGTTCAGCCCGAACATGATCGCCACGCCGATCCCGATCCAGCGCCAGTCGAGCTTGCCGAACATGGTGGTGACCCTTCATGCCTCTGGTGGCCGTCCTGCGGGATGCCGGGCGCCGACCAGCACCCGCCCCGCTCCGACAGCAGCGTCGGAGCCTTCCCTGCGTTCCCTCCCCCTTCGCCACGCACACCACGGTCGCGGGGAACCTGCACCCTGTGACGTATTTTTCTCGTGCAGCGGCCTTTTCTCCTGGCAGAACAGTGCCGTTGCCGGAAGAGCGGGCTTCGCGGGCACCGGAGCTGAGCCAAGCGGAAGGACGACTGCCATGCCGACCAAGAAATCTGCCTCGAGCGAAGCGGGCGCCAAGAAGGCGGCCGGGTCGAAGCAGCCCAATGCGCTGCAAAAGCCGGTGAAGCCTTCCAAGGAGCTGGCCGAGGTGGTGGGCGCAGATCCGCTGCCGCGCAGCGAGGTGGTGAGCAAGGTCTGGGACTATATCAAGCAGCACCAGCTGCAGAACCCGGAGAATCGCCGCGAGATCATGGCGGACGACAAGCTGGAGGCGGTGTTCAGCAAGAAGAAGGTGACCATGTTCGAGATGAACAAGCACCTGTCCCGCCACCTGAGCTAGGCCGGCGGAACCGTCGCCGTCCTCCGGGGCGGCGCCCGGCGCATCCCGCTAGACACGGGCCAGGGCACTCGCGACGGCGGCTTCCAGTTCCTCGATCTTGAACGGCTTGCGCAGCACCGCCGTGCCCATGCCGACGGCGTCGATCTCGGCCGTGTCCGCATAGCCGCTCGCGAACACGATCGGCAGGTCGGGCCGCCGCTTGCGCACGATGCTCGCGACCTGAGCGCCGTTCATGCCCGGCATGGCGAAGTCCACCAGCATGAGGTCGGGGTTCACCTCGTCCAGTGCCTGCAGTGCGGCCTGCCCATCCTTGGCCTCGACGACCAGGTAGCCCAGCGTGGCCAGCGAGTTCACGAGGAAGCAGCGCACGTCGGGATCGTCGTCGACCACCAGCACCGTCGCGGCCCTGGCGGCGGCGCCGTCGCCGGCCTGCTCGCCCTGGGGGGGTGCGGCAGAGGCGAGTTCGGCCAGGCACAGCAGGAGGGTGACCACGGTGCCCAGGCCGGGCGTGCTCTGGATGCGCGTCGCGCCGCCGGCCTGGCGGACCATGCCGTAGACCTGGCTCAGGCCCAGTCCAGTGCCCTTGCCCACGTCCTTGGTCGTGAAGAACGGATCGAAGGCGCGCGCCTTCACCTCCGGCGACATGCCGATGCCGTCGTCGATGACCCGCAGCTCCAGATAGTCGCCAGGCACCAGCTCGAGATCGTGCACGACGGTACGGAGACGGGTCTCGATCCTGAGATTGCCACCGTCGGGCATGGCGTCCCGCGCATTGATCGCGAGGTTCAGGACCGCCATCTCGAGCTGGGTCGGGTCGGCGAACACACCTTGCTCGCCTTCCAGCAGGTCCAGCCTGACCCGCACCATCGGCCCCAGCGTGCGCGTCAGCATGTCCTCCATGTCCCGCAGCAGCGCGCTTATCGCCACCGGCCGCAGTTCCAGCCGCTGGGCGCGGGAGAAGGCCAGGAGCTGGGCGGTCAGCTTGACCCCCCGCTCGGCCGCCTGCAGGCCGTTCTCGGCCCAGCGGCCGACCCTCGTGCTATCCTGGGGCTTGCGGCGGATCAGGTCCAGATTGCCGTACACCGCCTGGAGCAGGTTGTTGAAGTCGTGGGCGATGCCGCCGGTGAGCTGGCCGATCGCCTCCATCTTCTGCGCCTGGCGCAGCTGCTCCTCGGCCCGGCGCAGATCCTCCGCCCTGGCCTTCTCCAGGGTGATGTCACGTCCATAGGCGAAGACGAGCCCGTCCTCGTGCGAGGTGTGCCAGGACGTCCAGCGCGTGGTCCCGTCCCGATGCAGGAAGCGGAGCTCGAAGTCCGACAGGTTCTGCGGCCGGGCATCCATCTGCAAGGCTGCCCGGGCGATGGCGACATCGTCGGGATGGAGAAGGTCGAGCACCCGCCGTCCGGCCAGCTCGTCCGGCCGATAGCCCAGGAACCCGGTCCAGGACGGGCTGACCGACCGCAGGATACCGTCCTCGCCGATCACCGCCAGCAGGTCGCGCGAGTTGTTCCATACCCGATCGCGCTCCCTGGTACGCTCGCGGACCCGGGCCTCCAGGGTCTCGGCGAACTGGCGCAGCTTCTCCTGGGCTTCCTTGGCGGCGGTGACATCGTAGATCGCACCGATGAACCGGACGCCCAGGGCGTGGCCCTCGTCGCGGTGCTCGCCGCGTCGGGCGAGCCAGCGCACCTCCCCGTTTTCGGGATGGATGACCCGGAACTCCCGGTAGGAGGAATCGTCGCCCTGGCCGCCGATGAGCGGCGGGTCATCCGGATGGACCACCCCGTTGACGGTGCGCACCGGCAGGGCCTCGCAGGGATGCAGGCCGAGCAGCCGGCAGAACTGATCGGATACCGAGACGGTCCCGAACCCGCTCACATGCTCGAACGTCCCCACCCCTCCCGCGGTCTGGACGATGCGCAGCTGTTCCTCGACCCGCTTCTGATCCGTGATGTCGGTGAGGATGCCTTCGAAGGACAGGAGCTCATGGTCGGCCCCCCGCCGGGTGCCGCCGCGCGCCGCCACCCAGCGCACCGAGCCGTCCGGGTTGATGATGCGGTAGTCCTTCGCGAAGATGTCCGCCCCGTGCATGATGCCGGCCACCGCGATCCGCAGGCGCATGCGGTCCGCGGGATGAACCGGGGCGAAGAAGGCACTGGTGGACAGGCCGTCTGCGGCAGCGTCCGCGGCGAGCCCGTAGAGTTCGGCGAAGCGGGCATCGGCATAGAGCCGCCGGCCCGGCACGTCCCATTCCCATCCTCCGGCTGCCCGCGCCACCGTCCTGGCGCGACGGGCATGCTCGTTCGCCACGCCCTGCTGCTCATGAGGCGCCTCGCGCCGGGGATCGGGCTCCTGCCGGTCCGGCCTGGCCGTCACGTCGGCATGCATGGACAGCAGGAAGACCGCAGCACCCGTCTCGTCGCAGATCGGCGTGAGGTGCAGCCTGTTCCGGAAGATCTCGCCGTTCTTCCGCGCATGGCGCAGCTCGACCGTGACCGGGCGGGCCTCGGCCACCGCAGCCTCGAGCAGGGCAAGGGCGGCGGGATCGGCCTCGGCCGAGCGGAGCAGTCGCCAGTCCCGTTCCAGAAGCTCGTCGCGACGGTAGCCCGTGAGCTGCTCGAACGCGGCATTCACGAAGATCAGCGGCTGGCCCGCTGCCCGATGATCGGTGACCGCGACCGCCTGGCCCGAGTGGGCCAGACTGTCGAGCAGCGTCCCGCACAGCGACTGCAACCTTGCCAGCCTGGCCGTGAGAGGAGCACCTGGGTCGAACTCAGGTCCTGGTTGGTTCACCAGACCCGCTGCCCGCTCGAAAGGCCGACCGGCTCAGCCCTCATGAGCCACATCTTCCGACCCGATGACATGCTCGATGAACTCGGCGATCAGGGCCTTCAGGGTCTGCAGGGACGGCAGGTCCATGATCATCGCAATATAGCCACGAATGTCACGATCGCTGATCGCGAAATTGATGTAGAGAAACAACACTACGCCATCATCGCCCAATGGCGTCGACGTGTCGAAAAGCTGTTGGCTATCACCCCGCAGCAGTTGAGGCAAGGATATGGTCAAGGGCTTGCGCAGCATGTTCGCAATGGTGCCCAGGCAACCATTGAGAACGATGTTGCCGGTTTCCAGAAGGGCCTCCTCCTCGATCTCCCGGGCTTCCTTGCTGGAAAGCTCGTCGCTGGTGACGGCGCGCACCAGTTCCAGGCTGTTGGCTTCCGGGAAGATGAGCAGGGCCCGGCCGGAAAACGCACCCTCGAAATCCTGCCGCACCGCGATCAGCGGAGCACACTCCTGTTCCCGGATGAGCGTCGCCGCCAGAACGCGGTCGACGACCTGGAGGGAGGGGACGGAAAGGAAGACCTGCTCGCCCACCATCGTCCGCAGGCTCACGGCGGCCCGGCTCACGCCGATGTTCACCAGCTCGGTGAGCGCGTCGCGCTCGAGCTCCTCCAGGGCGATGCTCGTCCCGATCATCGGCGCGCGGAGCGAAGCTTGAGGACAGCACCGGACAGAAAGCCGCGAAAGCCTTCCTCGGTGATCGGCTTGCTGACGAACGCGATGTTCGCCGCACGGGCGCGCGCGATCACTTCGTCCTGGACATTGGCCGTGGCCAGCGCCACCGGCATCTTGGGAAACTGCTTGCGGATCTCCTCGCCCAGTTCCAGCCCGTTGCGGCCGGGCATGTTGAAGTCGATGACCGCGACGTCGATGTTGCCTTCCTCCAGCAGGGCCAGGGCCTGGTCGGCATCGGCGGCCTCGATGCGGATCCA
>NZ_DATMFZ010000157.1:0-16435 GCF_035556675.1 Geminicoccus sp.
CTGCTTGCTCCAGACAGGCCTGGACCTGGCCCGGCAGCAGATCGGCCTCGGCGGCAGCGGCCCGCATCGCCCGGCCGGTCACGGTCGTGCCAGCAGCGTCAACCAGGCAAGCGGCCGCCGCGACCGACCCGCTCCCGCCAATCGCCAGAACGCGCACCGGGCCAGCCGGGGGCTCAGTCGATCGCGCGGACTTCGACGACATCCGGCACGTAGTAACGCAGGAGGTTCTCGATGCCGTTCTTCAGTGTCACCACCGAGGACGGGCAGCCGGCACAGGCCCCCTTCATGTGCAGGTAAACCACGCCGCGCTCGAAGCCGTGGAAGACGATGTCGCCGCCATCATTGGCCACGGCCGGGCGGACGCGCGTGTCCAGGAGTTCCTTGATCTTGGTCACGGTCTCGTCGTCCTCGGGCGCATGGGCAGCCGGCGACGCTCCCGCCTCGGCCTGGACCACCGCCGGCTCGCCGGACATGAAGTGCTCGACCATGGCGCCGAGCACGGCCGGCTTCAGCACATACCAGTCGGCCGCGGCCTGCTTGGTAACGGCGACGAAATCCCGGGTGATGAACACCGAGCGCACCCCGTCCACCGCAAACAGCCGGCGCGCCAGCGGGGAGACCTGCTCCGCCTCGTCGGCGTCGAGGACTTCGACCTGCCCCTGCTCGACGATGGTGCGGCCGGGAAGGAACTTGAGGGTCGCCGGATTCGGTGTCTGCTCGGTCTGGATGAACATGAGATATTTCTCCTTGCGCCTGAGGTGGCGACCGTGTGCCACTAACGCAAGAGGATGTTGGTCACCTCACGCAACTGCGTGCGTGCGCGAAGCAGGAGGAAGCCCTGGCTGGCCAGATGGTTGGGCTTGAACTGGCTTTCCAGTCCTCCGTTCACTACTACCCACGGTTGAAGCGTCGCAGCAAGTCGGAAACTGTCGAGCATTTCGGTCCAGCTCGAGGCCGCACCCCGCTCGCGGATCACGTCGGCATAGTCCAGCCCCAGCTCGCGCAGGAGGATGTAGTAGGCGTAGAGCTGGCCCTTGGCGGTGTAGAACAGGTCGTCGGCGGTGAAGTCGAGCCAGCGGTTCCTGCTGAGGTCGATCGCTTGATAGATCGCACCGGAGGTGGAGCCAAGATCCGAGGCGATCGCGTCCAGGCTTTCCAGCAGGTTGTCCGCCCGCAGCTCCAGCGTCGCCTCACCGGAAGCCAGCCGGCCGTTATAGGCGCGCAGGGCGGCCACGGCCTGGCGGTACTGGCTCTCGGTGGTGGCGGTGGGTGCCCAGGAATTCGCCGGGTTCCAGACCCAGACATTGCCGGGATAGGCCAACAGGCCCATGGCGCGGGTGAGGTCCGCGTCCGCCTGCGAGGAGCCGCGCGCCCGGGCCAGCCGGTCGCGCACCGACACGCCGAAGCGCTGGACCGCCGCGACGATGCCGGTCTGGTAGTTCGGCATGTTGTCGAGCAGGACGCCCGGCTTGAAGAACGGCTCGTTCGGCGTCCACTCGTTCTGGTCGATCTCCCGGGACACCAGGTCGGCCATGGCCGCCACCGCGCGCGAGCCGCCCTCGGGCGCACTGGTGGCCATGGCAAAGTCCGGATCGTCGTCGATCCGATGCACCACGACCATGCCGACCAGGTACCAGCCCGCCACGGCCAGCACGATCAGGGCCGGCAGGCCCAGGAGCGCGCGCCGCAGCAGCGGGCGGCTGGCGGAGACGGAGGGGTCCGAGACGGCCATCATCAGTCCTTGGAGTGAAACGGAAGCTGCCGGGACAGATGGCGCGCCACCCCGGCGGCTGGAAGGCTCAGGCCTGTCGGAAGCCGACGATATCATACACCTGCCGGAGGATCGGGCCGGCAATGGCATCGGCCTTCTCGGCACCCCGGTCCAGGATCCGGTCGATCTCGGCCGGATCCGCCAGCAGACGGCGCATCTCGGTCGTGATCGGCGAGAGCTTCTCGACGCACAGGTCGGCCAGCCGCCCCTTGAAGGCGGAGAAATTGGCGGAAGCGAACTCCGCCTCGACCTGGCTGCGCGGCAGGTCGGCCAATGCTGCGTAGATCGTCAGGAGGTTGGATGCCTCCGGGCGCCCCGCCACATCGTAGCTCATCCCCTCGATCGGATCGGACTTCGCCTTCCTGATCTTCTGGGCGATGGTGTCGGCATCGTCGGTCAGGTTGATGCGGCTGTAGTCGGATGTATCCGACTTGCTCATCTTCTTGGTGCCGTCGCGCAGCGACATGACCCGGGTGGCCTCGCCCAGGATCATCGGCTCGGGCAGGACGAAGAATTCGACGCCGAACTGGCGGTTGAAGGCGCCGGCCGTGTCGCGCGCCAGCTCCAGATGCTGCTTCTGGTCCTCGCCGACCGGCACGTGGGTGGCATTGTAGGCCAGGATGTCGGCCGACATCAGCACCGGGTAGGTGTAGAGGCCGGCCGAGGCATTGTCGCGCTGCTTGCCGGCCTTCTCCTTGAACTGAGTCATCCGGTTCAGCCAGCCGATCGGCGTCTGGCACATCAGCACCCAGGCGAGCTGGGCATGGGCCGGGACGGTCGACTGGTTGAACAGGATCGAGCGGTCCGGATCGATGCCGCAGGCGATCAGGGCCGCGGCGACCTCGCGGATGGCGCCCCTCAGCTCGTTCGGATCCTGGGGCAGGGTGATCGCGTGCTGGTCGACCACGCAGTAGATCGCCTCGTAATCCTGCTGCAGATGGACCCAGTGCCGGATGGCGCCCAGATAGTTGCCGAGATGCAGGGCGCCGGTCGGCTGAACGCCGGAAAAGATGCGGCCGGACATGGACGAGCCTTCGTAGCGGGACGGTACGGACGGTCGAGCGCGGTTGGATGGCCGCTCGCGGCCCATGCGTCAAGCTCGGTCCCGGAACAGTGCGACGAGTTCCTGCGGCCGGACCACCCGTGCCACCGTCACCATCCCGAGAAAGGCCAGCGCCGCCACCAGGATCGCACCGCCGAGTGCCATGGGCGGCTCCAGGTGCTGCATCTCGCGCAGCGCCTGGACGGCGACCGAGGCCGCGACGATCGCACAGGCGAGCCCGCCCAGCGCACGCAGCTTGGTGCGCCGGGAAAAGGCCCGCCCTTCGATCCGGCCGATCCGGCGGACCAGCACGGCGAGATTGGTCCAGCTGGACAGGCTGGCCGCCACCGCCAGCCCCAGATGGCCGAGACTGCCGAGCGTCGCCAGGCCCACCGCGAGGTTGACCGCCAGCGCCACGATGGCGCCGACCAGAGGCGTGCGCAGGTCGCCCCGGGCGAACAGGGTGGCGGCCATGATCCGGACCAGCACCGCTGCCGGCAGGCCCAGGGCGAAGGCCTGCAGGGCCGCGGCGGTGGCGACCGTGGCCTCTGCGTCGAACGCACCCCGGCCGAACAGGATGCCCACGATCGGCAGGGCCAGCGCGGTGAGCCCGGCCGCGGCCGGCAGGGTGAGCAGGAGGGCGATCTCGACCGCCTGGTCGCGCACCGCGCGGGCCTCCTCCAGCCGGCCTTCGGCCATCCGCCGCGCCACGATCGGCAGCAGCGCCGTGGAGATGGCGACCCCGATCAGCCCCAGCGGCAGCTGGGCCAGCCGGTCGGCGAAATAGAGAAACGACACCGCTCCAGGGGCCAGGGCAGTCGCCATCACCGTCACCACCACCACGTTGACCTGGTAGACGCCGGCACTGGCGATGCCGGGCAGGATACGACGGGCCAGTGGGCGGAGCTGCGGGTCGGCGAGGTCTGTCCGGGGGCGGATCGATGCGCCGGCGCTCCGGCAGGCCTGCCAGAGCAGCAGGAGCTGCAGGGCTCCCGCCACCGGCAGGGCCAGGGCCAGCATGCGTGCCAGCGCCACCGGGTCGCCCTGGTAGCAGACCAGCACCGCGATCATCACGAGATTGAGGATCACCGGAGCCGCCGCCGCTACCGCAAAGCGGCCCAGCACGTTCAGCACACCGCCCAGCAGTGCGGTCAGCGACACGAACAGGATGAAGGGGAAGGTGCGCCTCGCGAGTTCCACCGCGAGGTCCCTGCGCGGGTCGAGCGGGTCGAAGCCGGGGGCCAGCACCAGGATGAGCAGCGGCATGGCGACCAGCGCCAGGCCGGTGGCCAGGATGAGCACCAGGCCCAGCGCGGTCAGGGCCCGGCTGGCGAAGGCCAGCGCCCTGGGCCTGCCGTCACTGGCCAGGATCTGGCTGAACAGTGGAACGAAGGCGGCGGAGAAGGCGCCCTCGGCGAACAGCCGGCGCAGGAGGTTCGGCAGCTTGAGTGCCACCAGCAGGGCGTCGGCGGCCACGCCCGCGCCTAAGGCCTGCGCCAGGAGGACGTCGCGCAGGAAGCCCAGGAGGCGCGAGGCCAGGGTCGCAGCCGAGACGATCGAGGATGCGCGCAGCCAGCCCAATCACTCTTCCCGATCGAGTCAGGTCAGGCTCAGCGCCTCGGTGAGCTGCTTTTGGACCTTCATGACCTTGCTGCGCACCGTGACCTTCATGCCGAACACGTCCTTGACGTAGAACACGTCGACGACGCGCTCGCCATAGGTGCTGATATGCGCGGAGCTGATCACCAGGCCCAGTTCCTTCAGCGCCTTGGCCAGGTCGAACAGCAGGCCCGGCCGGTCCCGGCCGTTGACCTCGATGACGGTGTGGGTGCGGCTGGCATTGTTGTCGAGCAGCACGCGCGGCTCGACCCGGAACACGTCCGCGCGCGCCGGCAGGCTGCGCCGCCCGGCCAGGGCCTTCTCCAGCCAGATCTCGCCGGACAAGGCGCGGATCAGGTTGTCGCGGATGCGCTGGAAGCGCTCGGGATCGTCGACGGCCGCCTGCTTGCCCGCGTCCTGGAAGCCCAGCATGTCCAAAGCCGTGCCGTCGGTCGTGGTGAAGATGTGCGCATCCACGATGCTGGCGCCGCCCAAGGCGATCGCTCCTGCCACCTTCATGAACAGGCCGGGATGGTCCGGGGCGTAGAGCAGCAGCTCGGAGCGGGCACGGAACTTGTCGACGCGGAAGTCGATGCCGATCGGCAGGGACTGGCTCTCGGTATGCTGGATCAGCCGGGCATGGCGGACCAGGTCCTCGGTGGCAAAGCCCAGCCAGTAGCGCGGGTCGTGCCGGGCGAGGTGCCGGTCGATGCGCTCCTGCGTCCACCAGCCGTCCGGCTCCGCCAGCAGCGCCTGCGCCAGCTCGGCCTTCGCCGCGTTGGCCCGGCTGGCACGGCGGCCACGCGGATCACCGGACTGCAGCGCCGCCTCGGCCTCGCCGTGCAGCTCGCGCAGGAGCTGGCCCTTCCAGCCGTTCCACACATTGGGGCCGACCGCGCGGATGTCGCACACGGTCAGCACCAGCAGGAGCTTCAGGCGCTCGGGGGACTGCACCACCTCCACGAAGTCCTGGATGGTCTTCAGGTCCTCCAGGTCGCGCCGGAAGGCGGTGTCGCTCATCAAGAGATGGTGACGGACCAGCCAGACGACCGTCTCGGTCTCTTCGGGCAGCAGGCCGAAGCGCGGGCAGAGCTTGCGGGCGATGACCGCGCCCACCTCGGCATGGCTGCCACCCCGGCCCTTGCCGATGTCGTGGAGGAACAGGGCGACGAACAGGGCACGGCGCGACAGGAGCTTGGGGAACAGCTCGGTCGCGAGCGGGAAATCGGCGGCGAGCTGGCCGTCCTCGATCTGCCGGAGGAACCCGATCGCCCGGATCGTGTGCTCGTCCGTGGTGTAGATGTGATAGAGATTGTGCTGCATCTGGCCGACGATCCGGCCGAAGTCGGGCACGAACCGGCCGAGCACGCCGGCCTCGTTCATCCGGGTGAGCGTTCCGGCCGGGTCCTTGCGCGAGGTGAGGATCTCCAGGAACAGCCGGTTGGCCTCCGGATCGTTGCGCAGCTCGGCATCGATCCTGGGCAGGGCCTGGCCCACCGCCGCCAGCGTGGCGGGATGGATGTCCAGGCCGCGGGCATCGGCCGTCTGGAACAGTTGCAGAAGCTTGATCGGCTCCGCCTGGAACAGTTTCGGGTCGTCCAGCGCCAGCCGGTTGCCCTGGATCAGGAAGCCGTCCACCCGCTTGCGGGCGAGGCCGAAGCGGGGCAGCGCGAATCTCGGCCGGCGCCGGTGCTGCTCCTCCAGGGCGGCGCAGACGATCCGGGTGAGATTGCCGACCTCCCGCGCTGCCAGATAGTAGCGCTTCATGAAGCGCTCCACGCCCATGGAGCGGGTCCGGGTGCGGAAACCCATGCGCGCGGCGATCTCGGGCTGCACGTCCAGGGTCAGGCGGTCCTCGGCCCGCCCGGTCAGCCAGTGCAGGTGGCAGCGCACCGCCAGGAGGAAGGCGCGCGAGCGCCGGAAGGTGGACAGGTCGCGCCGGGTGATCAGCCCGCTCTGCACCAGCTTGGCCTGATCGGTCCCGCCATAGACGAACCGCGCGATCCAGCCGAGCGTATGGAGGTCGCGCAGGCCGCCCTTGCCTTCCTTGACGTTGGGCTCGAGCAGATAGCGGCTGTCGCCGACCCGCTGATGGCGCTCGTCGCGCTCGGCGAGCTTCGCCTCGATGAACGCCGCCTCGTGGCCCTGCACGATCTCCTTGCGATAGCCCTCCTGCAGGTCGGCGGCGGCAGCTGCATCCCCCCACAGCAGCCGCGCCTCCAGCAGGGCGGTCGACACGGTGAGATCCTGCTGGGCGAGTTTGATGCACTCGCTGACGGAACGGGTCGCCTGGCCGACCTTCAAGCCCAGGTCCCAGAGCCGGTAGAGCAGATACTCGGTGAGCTGCTCGCCGGCCGGCGTGCGCTTGTAGGGGACCAGGAACAGCAGATCGATGTCGGAATGCGGGCAGAGCTCGCTGCGGCCGTAGCCGCCCACCGCCAGTACCGCCAGGCCCTCGCCCTTGGTCGGGTTGGGGGTCGGGTAGACATGGGTGCTGGCCAGGTCCAGCAGGCCCTGGATCAGCCCGTCGGTGATGGAACTGAGCGCCGCCACCGCCGTCTCGGCCGACCCGCCCGCCTCGAAGGCGGCGCGGACCAGGGCGCGGGCATCGCCATGGATGCGCTTCAAGGCCGCTGTGAGTGCCGGAATGTCGGCGGCACCGGCCGCCCCCAGTGCCTGTACCTGGGCGCGGATGGCGCCGGCATCGGGCAACATTGGAGCTGCGGCGGCAGTCGTGCTACGCGCAAGGGCGGTCCGCTGCGGATCCTGGCCGGAACCGGGCACCAGCCGCGCCGCGTTGCCATGACTTTCGACCGGAGCTCCGGTGCTCGCGTCCAATTCCAACCGCCTCTTGCCGCTCGTGCCGCCCAGCGCGGCATACCTTGCCAGGCCCGCCGCGGAAAGTGCCGGTACCGGAGGATCGGTCCATGGCTGAGTTCCTCGCGATGGGCGGCTATGCGGCATATGTATGGCCGGCGTTCGGATTCACCATCCTGGTCCTGGCCGGGCTGTGGATCCTGTCGCTGCGGCAGATGCGGGCCAAGGAAGCCGAGCTCGAGGCGCTGCGCAGCCAGATGCGTGCCCGCCGCCCGGCCCGCCGCCAGGAGGTGATCCGGCCGCGCCGCGCATCCGCCACCAAGCAGGAAGGCTGACCGGCCCGTTCAGGCCGCGAGCCGGTCCTTCAGCTTGTAGTAGGCGATGGACGGCGCCAGGAACCACGGCCGGCCGTAGTAGAGCGGGCGGGTCTGGAAATCGAGCTGGTCCATCTCGCTGGCCCCGTCCGGATGGCCCAGGATCTTCAGCGCCGCCTTGTGGCCGTAGAAGGTCGAGCGCGGCACGCCGTTGCCGCAATAGCCCATGGCATAGTGCACGCCGTCCTGCACGCCGACATGGGGCAGGTGAGCGAAGGTGAAGGCGACGAAGCCCATCCAGCTATGGGTGACCTTGACGTCGCGCAGTTCCGGCCAGACCCGCACCATCGCCTCATGCAGCCGGGGTCCGCTCACCCTGGGGTCGGTCTCGCTCAGCGCCACCCGTCCGCCGAACAGGATGCGCCGGTTGTCGGGCGAAGGGCGGTAGTAATAGACCACCTTGCGGGTCTCGTTCAGCATCCGGCCCTTGGGGCAGATCTTCGCCATCAGCGCCGGGTCCAGTTCCTCCGTCGCGATGATGTAGCTGCCGATCGGGATGAGCCGGCGCTGCCACCAGGGCGTGGCGTCCTTGGTGTAGCCGTTGGTCGCCAGCACCACGTCACCCGCCGTGATGCTCCTGCCCGCGAGCTTCACGGTGAAGCCCTTGCCGTCGCGCTCGACCCCGGTGACCCGCTGGCCGGTGAACAGGGTGGCGCCCGCCGCCAGCACCCGCGCCAGGAGGCCCCGGTGATACTTCATCGGATCCAGGGCACCACCGCCCGGGAACAGGACCGCGCCATGGAAGGCGTCGGAGCCGACCTCCCGGTGCTGCTCGGCCTTCGGGATCGCATGTGCCTCGATCCCGAACTCGCGCTGCTCGGTCTCGGCGGCGCGGACCGCGGGTTCGTAGCGATCGGCTGCATGGGCGCAGAGCAGGTGGCCGGTGGTCTTGAAGTCGCAGTCGATCCCTTCGGTGCCGATCAGGTCGGTCAGGTAGTCGTAGGCGGCATGGTTCTCGCGCTTGAGCCGCCGCGCCTTGTCCACGCCATAGGCCCGGCTGAGCTCGGCGAAGGACGGGCCGAAGCGTGGCCCGACCTGGCCGCCGTTGCGGGTGCTGCAGCCGAAGCCCGGCTGCTCGGCGTCCAGGATCACGACCTGCCGGCCGGCACGGGCCAGGGTGAGGGCGGCGGACAGGCCGGTGTATCCGCTGCCGATCACCACGACCTCGGCCCGCTCCGGTGGGCTGCCGGCGGAGGGATGGGCAGGGAGGTCGTGACCTTCCCACCAGTAGGGCGTGGCCTTGAGGTTCGACGCCAGGACGGAAGCAGCCATGATTGCCGTCGACTTCCTTGGGGAAGGGTTGAGGGAAAAGACTCAGCCGGACCTGGCGGCACTCCGTGCTGCCGCCCGCTCCATGACCAGGAACAGGGCGACCGCGACCAGCGAGATCCCGATCAGCAGGGTGGAGATCGCGGCGATGGTCGGGTCGACCTGGTCGCGCAGCGACATGAACATCTTGCGGGTGAGCACGGTGTTGGGCCCGCCGGCGACGAGCAGGCCGATCACCACCTCGTCCAGCGAGCTGACGAAGGCGAACAGGGCGCCCGCCATGACCGACATCTTCACCTGGGGCAGCACCACGTCGACGATCGCGCGCAGGCGCGAGGCACCCAGGCTGCGCGCGGCGTTCTCCAGGTTGCGGTCGAAGCGGCTGAGGCCCGCCACCACGGTGGTGACCACGAACGGGATGGCGAGCGCCACATGGGCCAGCACGATGCCCGGGAAGCTGTCGACCAGGCCCAGCCGGATGTAGAGGAAGAACAGGCCGATCGCGAGCAGGATCACCGGCATGAGCTGCGGCGAGAGCAGGACCGCCATCAGCAGGTGGCGCGGCCGGCCCTCCAGCTTGTCGATGCAGTAGGCGCCGGCAAAGCCGATCGGGGTGGCGATCAGCACGGTGCAGAACGCCGCCGCGAACGAGGTCCGGGTCGCCGCCATCCACTCGATCGAGCCGAAATAGGCCTGGTACCAGCGCAGGGACCAGGCGCGCGGCGGAAACTCCAGATAGGAGGCGTCCGAGAAGCTCATCGGCACGACGATGACCACCGGCACCAGCAGGAAGGCCAGCACGGCGAAGGCGACGATTCCCAGCCAGGCACGGCTCACTGGCGCAGCCTCCGCGGCACCAGCCCCTGCACCGCCAGGAAGCACAGCACCACCAGGACCAGCAGCACCACGCCCAGCGCGCTGGAGGCGCCCCACTCGCTGTACATGGTCACGTTCTGCTGGATCTTCATGGAGATGGTGGTGACGTTGCCGCCGCCCAAAAGCTGCGGCGTGACGTAGAAGCCCAGGCACAGGACGAAGGACAGCAGGCCGCCGGCCATGATGCCGGGCGTGGCAAGCGGCAAGAACACGTCCCAGAACGCCCGGCTGGGGCTGGCCCCCAGGCTGCGTGCGGCCTTGACCATGTCCGGGTCGATCTGGCGCATCGCCGAGTAGAGCGGGAAGATGAAGAACGGCAGCATGATGTGGACCATGCCGATCGTGGTGCCGGTGAAGCTGTTCGCCATCCGGAGCGGCCGGTCGATGATGCCCAGGTCCACCAGCCAGGTGTTGATCAGGCCGCGCCGCTGCAGGAGCACCATCCAGGCATAGGTGCGCACCAGGAGCGAGGTCCAGAACGGGATGGCCACGCCCGCCAGCATCAGCGTGGCCAGCCAGGGCGGCTGGCGGACGATGAAATAGGTGGTCGGGATGCCCAGCACGATCACGATGGCGGTCACGAGCAGGCTCAGCAGCACCGTGTCGCCCAGGATCGCGGCGTAGCTCGGGTTCTCCAGCATGCGCTGGTAGTGGACGAGCGAGAGGCCGCCACCGTCCGTGAAGGACAGGAGGCCCAGCCAGAGGAAGGGCAGGAGCACCACCAGCGTCACCAGCACCGCCGGCACGGCGAACGGCCAGTGGCGCGGGTGCAGGGACCGGCCGCGATCGGCGGCGGGTGCCGCGGCCCTGCCGGCGGCCACGCCGGTGGTCACGCGTCCTCCTCCACCACGACCGCATCCTCCTCGTGCAGGGCCAGGCGGACCGGCGCGCCTTCCGGCGGGATGGTGCTGAGTGCGGTGCGGCGCGTGCCGCGCTGCAGCCGCACCGTCTCCCCGTTGCCCAGCTGTGCGAACACCACCACGAGGTCGCCCTGGAACAGGACCTCGCCCACCGTGGCGTCGAGATAGAAGGATCCCGGCTCTGACTCTCCGGCCGGCACGATCTCGAGCTTCTCCGGGCGGATCACCAGGAGCGGCCGGGCGAGCCCGTCCAGCTGGCGCCGGCGGAACCCATCGGACACCAGCGCCTCGACCGAGGCGGCAGCCGGGCCGGACAGCGGCAGGAAGCTGGAGTTGCCGATGAAGTCCGCGACGAAGCGGGATCTCGGCTGCTCGTAGATCGCGCGCGGGCTGTCCTTCTGGACGATCCGGCCCTTGTCCATCACCACGACCTGGTCAGCCAGGGTCAGGGCCTCCTTCTGGTCGTGGGTGACGTAGACGATCGTCCGCCCCAGCCGCTGGTGGAGATGCTTCAGCTCGATCTGCATCTCCTCGCGCAGCTTCTTGTCGAGCGCCGAGAGGGGCTCGTCCATCAGGATGATGCGCGGCTCGAACACGATGGCGCGCGCCACCGCGATGCGCTGGCGCTGCCCGCCGGACAGCTCGTGGATGCGCCGCGCGCCGAACCCCTCCATCTGCACGGCCTGCAGGGCGTGCTTGACCCGTGCCGCGCGCTCGGCCGCCGGCACCCTGCGCAGCTTCAGCGGATAGGCGACGTTCTCCTCGACCGACATGTGCGGGAACAGGGCGTAGTTCTGGAACACCACGCCGATGTCGCGCTTGTCCGGCTCCAGGCCCAGGATCTCCTGGTCGTCGATGCGGATGCTGCCCCGGTCCGGGTGGGCGAAACCGGCGATGCTCATGAGCAGCGTGGTCTTGCCCGAGCCGGACGGGCCCAGCAGGGTCACGAACTGCCCGGCCGGGATGTCGATCGAGACGTCCGAAAGCGCCGCGAACGCGCCATAGTGCTTGGACAGCCCGCGAATGGTGATCGAGGATGCCATCAGCTGCGGGCTTACTGCTGCTTGAAGTTCTGCCAGCGCTCCATCATCTCGGCGCCGTGCTCGCCCCACCAGGCGACGTCCAGCACGAACTGCTTGGCGGCGTTCTCGGGCGAGGAGTTGACCTTGGCCTTGAGCTCGTCGGTCAGCACCGGCTGGTCGAAGGCCTTCTGGTTGATCGGCCCGTAGGCGATGTGCAGCGGCAGCAGCGCCTGCTGCTCGGGCGCGATGAACAGGGCCAGCGCCTTCATCGCCAGGTCCTTGTGCGGCGCGCCCTTCGGGATCACGAAGCAGTCGGCCATCAGGATGCCCTGGTCGAAGGTGAAGTCGGCCTTGGCACCGTCCTTGATCGCCCCGTCGATCCGGCCGTTCCAGATCTGGATGAGGTCGACCTCGCCGTCCTTGATCAGCTGCGCGGACTGGGCACCGGAAGTCCACCACACGGTGATGTCCGGCTTGATCTCCTCGAGCTTCTTGAAGGCGCGCTCCACATCGAGCGGATAGAGCTGGTCAGGCGGCACGCCGTCGGCGAGCAGAGCTGCTTCCAGGTTGCCGCGCGGATGGTCGTAGATGCCCCGGTCGCCGGGGAACTTCTCGGTGTCGAAGAAGTCGGCCCAGCTGGTAGGCACCTCGCCGTCCGCACCGATCGTGTCGGTGTTCCAGCCGATCACCGTGGAATAATAGAGGTTCGCCACCCAGTCCTTGCCGACCAGCTTGGGGTCGATGCCCGAGGTGTCGACCACGCTCGTGTCGAGCGGCTCGAACAGGCCCTCCCTGCTGCCGATCGCGCATTCCTCCGCCGCGGTGTTGGCGATGTCCCAGCCCACCGCCTTGCTCTGCACCTGGACGCGGATCTCCGGAAGCCCGGAAGTGGTCGCCTCCTTGATGGTGATGCCGAGCTTCTTGGCCGTCGGGTCGAAGAACGCGGCGCGCTGGGCATCCTGATAGACACCGCCGCCGGAGGCGACGGTGATCTCGTCGGCCAGGGCCGCGCTTGCCAGGGTCCCGCTCAGCAGACAGGGCAGAAGGAGATGCAGCTTCATCGGCATGACTCCGGCGGTATTGAGGGCTATCGTTGATTATTGTCTGGATGCGCAGCCAAGCGCATCGACAACTTGTCCATGCGCACGGCACTGCTGTTCTTCGAACTTGCCATCCTGATCTCCCGAAATCGGTTACATTCTGCCGCGGTCATGTCAAGCGCGCCGATCAGTTGAGTGGCTGCGGTCTCGCCCGTCGATGAGTGCCCGAGCCGCCTTCCGGTATCCTGACCATTTCCTCATCCCGCCTGATCGCCCTGGTCCTGCCGGCACCTGCCCGCTACCTGATCGGGGCGCGGACCTGCCAGACAGGCAGAGTCCGGCTAGTGGCGCAGGTCCGAAGACAGGTCTTCCCCGGATGCGCCAGTCACCGGCAGAGGATCATTCCTGCTCATGCTGCTTCGCGCGTTCGCCTTGCTGCTCGTCTTGCTGGTCACCCAGACTTCCCCCTCCGCCGCCCAGAACGCGCAAGGCCAGCAGGTCCAGCCGCCGGCAACGGCCGCCGCACCCGCCGCCGACGGGGCCGACGATCTCGCCACCATCGACCGGGCCCTGCAGCTCCTGAAGAACAATGCCGGCCGCCAGGCGGTGATCGCCGATCTGGAGAGCCTGCGCGCCCAGCTCGAGGTCCAGCCGTCCCCGGACACCGGCCAGGCGGCAGGGGCGCCACCGGCTGCGGCTAGCCCGGACCAGACCGTTCCAGGGCAGGTCGCTCCGGTTCAGGACGGCGCGCCAGCGGAGGCTGGGGCAGGGCAGGCGCCGCCCGCTGCGGCAGAGCCTGCCCCGGCTCCGGCCGCCGAGCCGGCCCCCGAGGCGGAACCCGCCCCGTCCGAGGCGATCCTGACCGAGCACGGCCTGGTGGGCGTGCTCAGCGACTGGGCCAGCGATGTCGGCCACGAGCTGCCGCGCCTGGCGCTGGGCGGCGGCTCGATCATCGATCGGTTTCACCTGGCCGGGGAGCAGGTCCACTCGCGCATCAGCGACCCGGGCTTCCGCGATGCGCTCGAATATTTCCTGATCGCGTCGATCGGCGGCTGGGTGCTGGGCTTCGGCATCCTGTTCCTGGTGGCCAAGCTGCCCGCCGTGCAGCGCCGTACGATCGCCACCCAGCGCAGCCGCGGCGGCAGGCTGGTGCGCGAGGTCCTGATCCGCACCCTGTTCGGCATCCTGCCGCTGGTCGTGGCCGCCGCGGTCCTGCTCATCTGGCCGGTCGCCACCGGCATGAGCCCGCGCGGCCGGCTGATCTTCCTCCTGCTCGCCTCGCCCTTGTGGTGGGGCATGCTCGCCCGCCAGGTCTTCCACCACTTCCTGGTGTTCGCAGCACCGGCACGCGGCTGGCGCCTGGTCGGCTATGCCCAGAAGCGCATGGGTCCTTGGATCTCCTGGCTGGTCGGGCTGGCCGTGTTCAGCGCCGTCCTGCGCGACCCGAGCCTGCGCAGCTCCATCGGCCTGGCGACCGCCGACATCGTCTCCTTGCTGTTCGACCTGCTCTACAACATCGCCGCCCTGATGTTCGTGCTCCGGCACAAGGCGACGATCCGCGCCCTGCTGATCCGGGGCCGGCTGGCCAAGGGCATCGATGTCGGCCAGGTGGAGGCAGCGCTGGTCGGGCTCGCCCGCCGATGGCACCTGGTCGCGATCACCTTCCTGGCGTTCAACGTGATCGCCCGGCTGCTCGGCACGCGCAGCCAGAGCTTCATCCTGCAGGTCTCCTTCTCGCTGGTGCTGGTGATCGTCGGCACGATGCTCGCGGCCTGGCTGCGCAAGCGCGCGCACATCGCCGAGGAGCGCATGCAGCAGCGCCGGATCACGACCAGGGGTGCCGTCGCCGCCCGGATGATCGGGCTCCTGGCGGTGATCGGCCAGGTGGTGCTGGCGGTGCTGGTGGTGGTGGTCGCGTTCCGGCTGTGGGGCTTTGATCTGGTCGCCTGGCTGCAGCGCGAGCCCGGGCGCACGATCGTGAGCTCGCTCTCCGGCATCGGCTTCGCCCTGATCACCGCCTGGCTGGCCTGGATCTTCATCGACAGCTGGATCGCCGGCGCGCTGGTGCCGACCGACCATCTGGGCCGGCCGCGGCCGATGTCGAACCGGGTCAAGACCCTCCTGCCGCTGCTCCGCAACTTCGTGTTCGTGACCCTGTCCGTGCTCACCGTCATCGTGGTGCTGGCCAATCTCGGCCTGAACGTCGCCCCGCTGCTCGCCGGCGCCGGCGTGGTCGGCCTCGCCATCGGCTTCGGCTCGCAGCAGCTCGTCCAGGACGTGATCACCGGCCTGTTCATCCTGCTGGAGGACACGATCTCGATCGGCGACGTGATCGACACCGGCGACCGGGCCGGCACGGTCGAGGCGCTCACCATCCGCACCGTGCGGATCCGCGACGGCGAGGGTGCCCTGCACTCGATCCCGTTCTCCAGCATCAAGGCGGTCAAGAACCGCTCGCGCGACTTCGGTGTCTATACGGTGACGGTGATGATCGACCATCATGCCGACACGCAGAAGGCGATCGACACCATGCGCGAGGTCGGCAACTCGCTGCTGCGCGACCCGGCCTATGCACCCCTGATCCTCCTGCCGCTGGACGTCTGGGGCGTGGACGAGGTCAACCCGGACGGCATCGTGCTCAAAGGCGGCATCCGCACCCGGCCGCTGCAGCAATGGGCGGTCGGCCGCGAGCTGAACCGCCGCCTGCTCGCCCGGTTCGACGAGGTCGGCATCGACCTGGCCCACCGCCAGTACCAGCCTAGCGTGCCGGCCGCGGCCTGAGCACGTCTAGGAAGGCAGATCCAGCTTCATCCCGTAGTGGCTGGCGACGAAGCCCAGCCGTTCGTAGAAGCGGTGCGCATCCTCGCGCCGCCGGTCGGTGGTGAGCTGCACCAGCCGGCAGCCGGCCGCCCTGGCCAGCGCCACGGCATGGGCGAGCATCGCCTGGCCGATGCCCTGCCGCCGCCGGTCGCGCCGGACCCGCACCGCCTCCACCTGCGCGCGGCTGGCACCCTGCCGGCTCAGGCCGTGGATGACCGTCACCTGCATGCAGCCGACCACCTCGCCGTCCGCTACCGCCACGACCATCCGGTTGCCCTCCTGGCGCGCCATGGCCCGGAACGCCCGTCGGTAGGCATCCGGCACGTGGGCCTCCCGGCCCCGGCCCAGATCGTCATCGGCGAGCAGGGCCATGATCGCGGCCAGGTCCGCCTCCTCGGCCTCACGGAATTCCGGCACGCAGCATCTCCCCGCAACTTCACTCACCAAGCCGTTCAGCCCGGCCGGCACAGGAACTCGACCACCGCCCGTACGCCCGGCAGCTGGCTGCGCCGCGGCGGCATCAGGATCGTGGCCGTGATCGTCCCGGCATGCCAGCTCGGCAGGAGCCGCACCAGCCTGCCCTCCGCCACGGCCGGGGCGACGATGTCCGCGGGCAGGCAGGCAATGCCCAGCCCGGCGGCCGCCGCCTCGATCAGCATGGTCGATTCGTCCGGGACCATGACCGGCCCGGGCTCCGCCGGCACTTCCCGGCCGTCCTCGTGGCGGAACCGCCAGACCGTGGCTTGTGGCCCGGACAGCAGCCCAGCATGGCCGGCAAGGTCGGAAGGTTCGTGAGGATGGCCGTGCGCCGCCAGATAGGCTGGCGCCGCCACCGCCACGACCGGCGCTTCCGCCAGGCGGCGCTGCGTCAGCACGGAATCGGCCAGAGGTGCCGCGTGGCTGCGCAGGGCGATGTCAGAACCTTCCTGGATCAGGTCGACGAAG
>NZ_DATMFZ010000158.1:0-8110 GCF_035556675.1 Geminicoccus sp.
GGATTGCCCGCCGGCGCCGCTTCACGACCGAGCAGAAGCTGGCCCTCGTGGCCGAGTCGATGCAGCCCGGCATGTCGATCAGCTACGTGGCCCGCCAGCCCGGGCTCTCGCCGAGCATGGTGTTCCGCTGGAGGCGGCTGATGAGCGAAGGTGGCCGAGAAGCCATCCGTGCCGATGACGAGGTCGTTCCGGCCGCGGAAGCACGTCGGCTCGAGGAACGGGTGCGTGATCTGGAACGGCTGCTCGGCAAGAAGACAATGGAGGTCGAGATCCTCAAAGAGGCACTCGAGCTGAGCCGGTCAAAAAAACCGATCTGGCGGTCCAGCTCTGCGTCCAAGGACGGTTCGCGGTGAAGGCCGTGACCGACACGCTGGGCGTGGCCCGCTCCAACCTCGTCGAGCGCCTGAAGGGCAGTCGCGCCAAGCGCGGTCCGCAGGTTCGGGATGGGGATCTGGAACTCGCCGCCGAGATCCGCCGCCTGGTCGATGCACGGCCGACCTATGGCTATCGCCGGATCACCGCGCTGCTGAAGCGAGCGCCGCCATCTGGCGGTGCGATCAACCACAAGCGCGTCTACCGGCTGATGAAGCAGCACGGCCTGCTGCTCGCCAGACATACCGGTCGCCGTCGCCAGCAAACTCATGACGGCAAGGTGGTGACCCTGCACTCGAACACGCGCTGGTGTTCGGATGCGATGGAATTCATCTGCTGGAACGGCCAGGTGATCCGGATCGCCTTCGCCATGGACTGCCACGACCGCGAGGTGATCGCCTGGGCAGCCACCACGGCTGGGATCTCCGGCGAACTCATCCGTGACCTGATGATTGCGTGCGTCGAGCGGCGCTTCGCGGCCATCCGGACGCCTCATCCGATCCAATGGCTGTCCGATAACGGCTCGGCCTATGCCGCAGCCAAGACCATCGAGCTGGCGACGGCACTTGGGCTTGCCCCATGCTTCACGCCCGTCGAGAGCCCGGAAAGCAACGGCATCGCCGAGGCGTTCGTGAAGACCTTCAAGCGCGACTATGTTCGGGTGAACCCGATCCCTGATGCCGCCACCGCCCTGGCTGCCATCGACGGATGGATGATCGACTACAACGAGGTCCATCCCCATAGCCGGCTCGCCTATCGCTCACCCAGCGAGTATCGACGAGCTACGTCCCAATCTGCCACGTGTCCGGTCTGACGGGGGCAACTCCAATGGGATTGCCCCTGAACTGACCGGACAGAGTCTCGCGCCTAGGGAGGTAGAGGCTTATGGCCAACCGTATGACCAGCTCCTTGGATCGCGTTGAGATCATCATCTCGGTGCAGCGGTGACGCTACTGGAGCGCCGCCCACCGGTGCCGAAGAGATGGTGGTGCCTGCCTCCGACTACCGGGCGCTCCAGAACCAGATCCGGAAGTTGCAGTGGCTGCCCTGCCCCCAGGGGCTGGTCCGGCTCGGCCATTCCGAGGAGGGCCATGAGGCCCTGCACGTGCCGGGCGAGTTCCCGCTTCGCATCGAGCGCCGGTGACCGCAGCTTCCGAGACCACTCCATGAAATTGCCCGCGCAGGCTCGAGGCCATTCAGCAAAGGTCCCGAAGCCTGGTTCACCGGCACCGTCCCGATCGACCCGCTCTTCAACCATTTCGATGCCGAGCGCGTGCAAGGACCCGGGCGACCTTCGAGCCCGGCACCCATACGGGCCTAGCACATCCACCCGCTCGGTCAGACGCAGATCGTCGTGGCGGGCCTCGGCCGGGCGCAACGCGAGGGCGGCCCGGTCGAGGAGATCCGACTTGGCGACGTCGTCTGGTTCGCCCCGGGCGAGCAGCACTGGCAGGGGCCATTGCCGCAAACCGTGATGGCCCACATCGCGATCCAGGAGATGAAGGACGCAGGGCCGTCGGCTGGATGGAGCACGTCACCGACACCAGCACGACACCTGACCATTCCACCGGACATCGAGCGAAAGGACAGGAAATGCTGGCAACCGTTCTCTACGGCCCGCGGACATCCGCTGCGAGGACGTCGCCATCGCGGCCTGCAGCCCATGGACGAGCCCATGCACATGGGCCACGAATATTGCGGTACCGTGGTCGAGGTCGGCAGTGACGTGCGGACCGTCCGCCCCGGGCAGTTCGTGGTGGGATCCTTCTGCATCTCCAACAGTACCTGCCCGCATTGCCGGTTCGGCTTCCAGTCGTCCTGCGTGCAGCACGAGTTCATGAGCGGCGCACAGGCACCCTACGCCCGCGTCCCACTGGCGGACGGCACGCTCGTCGCCACCACGGAAGCTCCTTCCGCCTTCGTGCCGGACCTGCTGGCCGCCTCCGACGTGCTGAGCACCGGCTGGTATGCGGCCGACGCCGCCGGGGTGCGGGACGGTTCGACCGTCGTCGTGGTCGGCGACGGTGCAGTGGGCTGATGGCCGTGCTGGCGGCCAAGGAAATGGGTGCCGGGCGCATCATCGCCATCAGCCGTCATGAGAGCCGCCAGAAGCTCGCCCGCGACTTCGGTGCCACCGACATCGTGTTCGAGCACGGCGAGGAGGGGATCGCGCGCGTCATGAACCTGACGGCGGGTGTGGGCGCCGATGCGGTGCTGGAATGCGTCGGCACGATGGAATCCTTCGCCCAGGCCCTGGATTGCGCGCGCCCCGGCGGCGGCATCGGCTATGTCGGCGCTCCGCATGGCGTCTCCTTCGACGGCCAGCAGCTCTTCTTCGGCCAAAAGCGCATGCTCGGCGGACCGGCACCCGTTCGCCGCTTCCTGCCGGACCTGATGGACCGGGTGCTCCAGGGCGGGATCAATCCCAGCAAGGTCTTCGACCTCGAGCTGCCGCTAGCGAAAGTCACGGAGGGCTAACCGTGCCATGGATGAGCGGCGCGCGATCAAGGTGCTGCTCACGGTTTGAGCAAGATCTCGGCTATTTTCGCTCTCGACAAGTCGAATGGAGAGAGCGGACCCCCGAAGTACTCACCCTTGTCTGGCCCCTACCGCCGACCGGCTCCTGGCCTCGTTCACCGCGGAGCGGCCGGTCGGGCGGATCAACTGGGAGAGCGAGACCGACCAACTGTTCCTACCGGCCCATCGGGCGCGCCGTCCGTTCGATCCGGAGCAGCCGGTCGAATGCCAGCTTCATCTTCGGATCGAACGCCAGACCCTGCGCCGGCTGCAGCGTCCCGGCGACATCCTGTTCACCATCCACACCACGGTCATGCCCTTCGGCACCGCAGTCGCCCGGCCCGGCCACGCCCGGACTCTGGCCCAGCGGATCCGCGAGAGGCCGGAGCGGATGGCCCGCTACAAGGGCTTCCACGTCATGGGCCCGCCGCTGCTCACCCGGCTGGACCGGCTGGCCGGGAACGAGCTGCCGGCCGGCGGGCCAGGGTAGCAGCACCCCCGCTTCCGGCAGCTTCACGCTGCCGAGGCTACGGCCCATGAGCCTGGCCGGGTTCTCGCCCGGCATCACCAAGCCCGGCGCCACCAGCTCGAAGCCGAACTGGCGATAATAGCCGGGATCGCCCACCAGATAGACGTGCTGCCAGCCCTCCTGAGCGGCCCGATCGAGGCTGCGCGCCATCAGCAGCCGGCCGATCCCCTGCCCCCGCCGGGCCGGGTCGATCGCCAGGGGGCCCAGCAGCAGACAGGCCCTGGCGCCCACCAGCAGCGGCCAGTAACGGATGGCCCCCACCATGCCGGCACGGTCGTCCAGCGCCACCAGGCACAAGGATCGGACGGGCGGTACGCCGAACCGGTAGCGGTAGGAGATCTTGCGCCGGCGATCGCTGCCGAACGAGCGGTCGAGCAGCAGTTCGATGGCAGGCCCATCCAACGGGGCCTCGGGCCGGACCGACAAGGAGGACATGGCTGTTCCCCAACCTGGGGGGAGGACGACGCTCGGACCGCAGGCCCTCCGGGGCGCATGCGGCAGGACGGCGAGGCCGGCTCGGGCTCACCGTATCAGAATCGTCGTCGCAGATCCCACGACAGGAGGAACAGCGTGTCGTACATGCTCTGGGCGTATCGGGCCAGTTCCTGCACCTGTCAACTCCCGGACTGCAGTTCGTCCAGGAGATCGGGCAGGCGGAGCATCTCCCCGAACACGATTTCGGCGCCCGCATTGCGCAGGCGCTGCTTCCAGCGCTCGCTGCCGGCATGGCGGCCGCCCGTGAAGCCCAGCGGCGTCATGCCGGCCGCCACCGCGGCCTGGACCCCGGCGGGGCTGTCCTCGATCACCACGCAGCGCTCAGGCGCATGGCCGAGCGTCGCCGCGGCGTGCAGGAACAGGTCGGGGGCCGGCTTGCCGCGCGCCACCATGGACGAGCTGAACAGATGCGGGTCGAGCTTGGGCAACAGGCCGGTGATCTCGAGCGAGCGGCGGATGCGCGCCGGCAGGGAGGAGGAGGCAACGCAGCGCGGCAGGGTCAGCCGGTCCAGGCACTCGGCAATGCCGGGAATGGCGACCAGCTCGGTCTCGAACGCTTCGACCACCTCGGCCTGCAGCTGCTTGCCCCAGTCTTCGGGCAGAGGCCTGCCGAGCTTGCGCTCGATGATCTCGTTGGCGCTCTTCTGCGAAAGGCCCACGAACAGTTCCAGCGCCTCGTCCAGCTCGATCGGCCAGCCGAGCAGATGCAGCGCCTTGACCTCGCGGCCGATGGACACGAACTCGCTGTCCACCAGGACACCGTCACAGTCGAAGATCACGAGGTCGAAGCGGGACAAGCAGACTCTCCTGGACATGAAGTGCCCAAGCGGGCGGAAGGATCGATCGAGATCGGTGCAGGGCTAGATCGGCTCGGGATTGAGGCCGGTGATCCACTGGTCCTGGCCGCGCAGCTCCCGGGCACGGCGCAATGCCCAGCCTACGGTGGGAAACGCCAGCTCGTCCCAGGGAATCTCGTCCCAGCCGATCAGTCGGACCTCCTGGCTCTCAGGGCCGGGCGCCACCTCGGCATCGACCAGCCTCGCCCGGAACAGGATCTGCACCTGGGCGATCCGCGGCATCGAATAGACCGCGAGCACGCCCTCGATCTCGATCCGGGCGCAGGCTTCTTCCCAGGCTTCGCGCGCGGCACCCTGCTCCACGGTCTCGCCGGTCTCGAGCCAGCCGGCCGGGATCGTCCAGTAGCCGACCCGCGGCTCGATGGCCCTGCGGCAAAGGAGCAGCCGGTCGCCCAGCGTGCACACCGAACCTACCACGATCTTGGGATTGACGTAGTGGATGGTGGCGCAGCGGGTGCAGACGAAGCGCTCACGATCGTCGCCCTCGGGCCGGGACAGCACGACATCGGCGCCGCAGGTGGCACAGAAGCGCACGTCCGGTTCAGCCGGCCGGCTTCTTGAACAGCGCGTCGGCTGCACGCCGCACGTCGTCCCGGCGAGCGATCTCGGCGTCCAGCCGCCCGACCTCGACCTTCAGCCGGTCGCGCAACCTAGTCATCTCCTCCACCGACAGGCGGGCGAGATCACCTGGAACGGTCAGGTCCTGCGTGCGCCGGAACCGTGGCTCGTCGTCGTCCTGCATGGTCTCCTCACCTGATCCTGCCCGGGCGCGGATAGTCGGCCGCGCCGTCGAACTTGACAAGGTGGCGATGGCAATGCTCGCGAGTGGCCAGCCCCTCGAGGGCACGTCCTGCACCGCCCCCCTGCCCGGCCCCGGCCGGCCCGGGCATCCTGGAGTCCGATCATGGCCGAACCGGCGCGCCGCTACTTCCCGGTCCACTGGGACCAGCTCCATCGTGACGCCAAGGCGCTGTCCTGGCGCCTGGCGAGCCTCGGCCCCTGGCGGGGCATCATCGCCGTCACCCGCGGCGGCCTGGTGCCGGCACACATCATCGCCCGGGAGCTGGACGTGCGGATGATCGATACGATCGGCATCTCGTCCTACGATCATCAGGATCAGCGCGAACCCGAGATCGTCAAGCCGAGCGTGGCGGCCGGCGATGGCAGCGGCTGGCTGGTGATCGACGACCTGGTCGACACCGGCCAGACCGGCAAGATCGTGCGCCAGCTCCTGCCCAAGGCGCATTTCGCCACGATCTACGCCAAGCCGCTGGGCCGCCCCCTGGTCGACACCTTCATCACCGAGGTGAGCCAGGATACCTGGATCCTGTTTCCCTGGGACAGCGAGCCGACCTATGCGCCGCCGGCCTCGGAGCGGCTGCGCGCCGGCACGCCCGGCGAGTAGGCTTGGGTCCCCCGCCCGCTGCCCACCCCCGCTCCGAGGGGCGCGGACAGCGGGCGGGCCGGCTCAGATCCGTCCCATCAGCACCAGGATCAGGACCACCAGCAGGATCACGCCCAGGATGCCGGTCGGCCCATAGCCCCAGCTGCGGCTGTAGCCCCAGCTCGGCAAGGCGCCGATCAGCAGCAGGATGAGGATGATCAGCAGAATCGTACCGAGCATGAACAGCACTCCGATCGCGCTCCGGCCACCGCCGTCGGGTGGACCGGGGCATAGGCCACGGGGAAATAACCAACCAAAATAAGTGTGGTTCCTGCCCCGGGCGGCGCGGCTGTGTGACGGGGTACTCCCTGCTGCACTCAGCTGGTCGAGACCAGCCCGCCATTGCCGAAGCGCATCCACTCCACGTTCACGAGCACGCTCAAGCCGTAGTCGACCTCGCCGTCACCGACGAACAGCACCGCCAAGTTGCCGCCGTCCTGCTTGACGATCGTGTAGTTGGACTGCGGTCCGTTGAAGAGGGCGATGTCGGTGCCCGCACCGCCGTTCAGCACATCGTCGCCCGTGCCGCCGTGCAACGTGTCGTTGCCGTCGCCCCCGTAGAGCTGATCGTTGCCGAAGCTGCCGCGCAGCACGTCGTCACCAGCATCGCCGTGCAGGATGTCGTCGCCTGCACCGCCGGCGATCAGGTCGTTACCGGCACCGCCGAAGACCGTGTCGCTGCCGCTGCCCCCGTCCAGGTCGTCGTCGTCGGCACCGCCATAGATCAGGTCGTCGCCGACTCCGCCGCGCAGCTGGTCGATGCCGCTGTCGCCGTAGAGCACGTCGTCGCCGACCCCGCCGAACAGGAGGTCCCGGCCGCTGCCGCCGTGCAGCTCATCGTCATCCTCGCCGCCCTTGAGGAAGTCGTCGCCGTCGTCGCCGGCCAGGTAGTCGTTGCCGGCACCGCCATCGAGCGTGTCGTTGCCGGCACCACCCAGCAGACGGTCGTCGCCCTGGCCGCCTGCCAGGAGGTCCTGGCCGAGCCCGCCCAGGATGATGTCGTTGCCGGCACCGCCGAACAGAACGTCGTTGCCGCCCTTGCCGTCGATCACGTCGTCGCCGTCGCGTCCGGCCACCACGTCGGCACCCTCGGTCGTGGGCCGTGTGGCAGCACGGGCACCCGGCAGCATGATCTCCGAGCCGTTCGCCTCGAAGCGGGCGAACTCCACCCGGGCCGCGACATTGCTGTAATAGTCCAGGATCGCGATGCGGCTGCCGCCGCCATAGCTGATCACCAGGTCGTTGCTGTCCAGCCCGTCGGCGGCCTGCCCGCGTCCATAGGTGACCGCCGAGGGTGCCACGTTCTGGCCGAACACGATGGTGTCCGCCTGGCCGCCAGTCTCGACGATCGTGTCGAACCCGTCGCCGGCGCTGAAATAATAGCGGTCGTTGCCGGCGCGGCCTTCCAGCCGGTCGTTACCGCCGCCGCCGACGATATTGTCGTCGTCGTCCGAACCCAGCAGATGGTCGACCCCGGCCGAGCCGGTAAACGTCAGATTGTCCGCGGTCAGCGGCTGCACCTGGCCGGTGCCGGCGTAGCGGATGCTCTCGATCCGGCCATTGCCGCTGCCGCTGAAGAAATTGTCGACCCGGATGACGTCGGTCAGGCTGTAGAAGATGAAGAGCTGGTGCTCGGCGGTAGCACCCAGCGTCGCATAGGCCCGGCCGTCGCCGCGCCACAGGAACACGTTGGCCGGATCGACGCCGCTCAGCTGGATCTGGTCGATGCCGCCTGTGTCCTGGATCACGTCCATCCCGTCGCCGGGCTTGAACGTGTAGACGTCGTTGCCGCCCAGGCCGCGCAGCACGTCGGCGCCGGCCGCACCGTTGATCACATCGTTGCCGGCAGTGCCTGCCAGCGTATCCGCACCAGCCGTGCCGGAGATGTTCGCCACG
>NZ_DATMFZ010000159.1:0-3972 GCF_035556675.1 Geminicoccus sp.
CCACCCATGAGACGCATCCAGAAGCTCACGCAGCAGCGTCGCCGCCAGCTGCACATACACATCCCGCCCAGCGGAATCATGGAGGTGCCGTATGGCGATGTCACCCAAGGAACGCGACGAGAAGCGCCGCGCCAAAGCCGCCCGGTTGCAGGAAGAAGACCTGCGTTTGAAGGTTCGACCAGGGACTAAACAGGCCCTGCTGGAACTGATGGAGTGGGCCGGGATCGAGGAACAGGGCGAGGCGATGACGCTGATGATTCATCACCTGCATGGGCTTGGGCCGGGCGGCGCGCTGCCGCTGCTAACACCTCCGCGCCACGAAATCACGGTGTCACCATCTGTGGTGCGGAAGCTTGAGAATTTCAGGGCACGAGAGGCGTTACGGCTTCCCCGCGACTGAGCCTATATTGCGCTCTCTGATGAAGTCGTCGGCATGAGCATTCATGATCCTTCTGGCTTCTGCTTCGTCAGTGGCATGTATGCTGTACTCAGCCTCTACATTAACTTTTGGCGGTACAACCGTTTTCCCGTAAAGGCCGAGCCACGCGACAACCGGCGTCCCGGCATGCTGTGCGCCGAAAGTGATCCTGACCTTTGGATCTCCCTCTGGATAATCGTACGAATCCCAATAGTTCAATTGCCTCTCCTTGAGCCGGCCCCATGCCGGTCACCCGTAATACCCCATCCCAAACCAAATTGCCACCATGCCGCCCAGCCACGGAGGGCGGCGCATGCTTGGAGAAAGCCATGAGCTACTTCTACAAGACCGAATCGCCGAAGGTCCTGGCCGCAGTGCGCGCCTGGGACGAGAAGAAAGCGGCCTGGAACGCCCAACGCGAGAAACTGGGCCAAGCCTTCGGCGCCGATGCATCGCCGATGTACAGCGGCTCCCGCAACTACGTCGGCGGCATCAAGCTCAGCGCCAGCCGCGACCTTGATGTGCATTGGTGCCGTCCCGACGAATACGGCTACCGCTCGCTGCGCCGGGCGCCCAAGCATGCCAAGGGCGCGGGCAAGGAGGTGCGTGCGGCCGAGAAGGCCGAGCACGAGCGCCTGGAAGACCTATGGAAAGCTCATTGCCCGGACGATATCGACCGCGACGAAATGTGGGAGGCCATCGGCGTCGAGCGCGGCGGCATCTGGCTCAGCGGCGGGGTGTGCTTTACCTACGGCGAAACCGTGTACCTGAACCTGGGCAGTAAAGCCGCTGACGGCGATGTCGACGGCCTGGTTGAGATCGTCAGCAGCGAGTACGAAACAGCTCGCCAACGGGTGCTCAACGCACGTAAAGCCGCCTGACCCTCCGGCGCTGCCCGCCAGCGCCTTCCCCTCTCAAACGATGAACGCCTCCCCGGAGATGGCGGCGCCTGCCTGGAGACACCATGAAGGTTCAGATCAGGACGCTCTACAAGTGCGGCTTCTGTGGCGACATCCACGACGATGAAGATGGAGCCCGGGAGTGCTGCCAGCCAGAAGTGGAGGAGATGTTCGAATGCCCGGTATGCAAGACCATCCATGACGGCGAGGACGAAGCGCGCTTGTGCTGCGAAAGCGACTCGATCAAGTGCCCATCCTGCTACAGGGACCATTCATCCATCACGCTGTCGTTCCAGGCAATCAAGATCGCCGGCCACTGCACCACCTGCAACCCGATGTTCACCATCGACCAGCAGCAGGCCATTCAGGACCTGCATTACCACGAGACCGGGCGCCGCGAGCACCTGTTCGACTGATCCTCGACCGAGACCACTATGACCACAGCAATCGACCTGTTCGCCGGCCTCGGCGGATGGAGCACCGGCGCGCGCGCCGCAGGCGTCCAGGTTCTCTGGGCGGCAAACCACTGGCCAGATGCCGTGAAATGGCATGCAGCCAACCATCCCAACACCGAGCATGTCTGCCAGGATCTGCACCAGGCTCGCTGGGAGCAGGTACCTGCTCACGACATCCTGCTCGCTTCGCCGTGTTGCCAGGGGCACGCCAAGGCCCGCGGGAAGAAATCGGGGAACCCTGAGCATGACGCATCGCGCTCGACGGCCTGGGCGCCGGTAGCGGCCCTTGAGTTCCACCGGCCGCAGGCAGCCATCATCGAGAACGTACCGGAGTTCACCGACTGGGTGCTCTACCCGGCTTGGTTGCAAGCCATCCAGGCGCTGGGGTATCAGGCAGCGCCGCACATCGTGGACTGCGCTGACCTCGGTGTGCCGCAGCACCGGGTGCGCCTGTTCATGGTCCTGACGCGCAGCAAGGCCCCGCTGATGCTGCAGCTGCCGCAGGAACGGCATGTGTCAGCCGCCAGTTTCCTCGACTTCGACGCCGGGCGCTGGTCACAGATCGAGAAGCTAGGCCGGGCCCAGGCCACGCTCGACCGAGTGCGCAACGGGCGCCAACGCTTCGGAGATCGCTTCATCATGCCCTACTACGGCAAGGGCTCCGGCACCACCGGCCGCGACATCAACCGGCCGATCGGCACCATTACCACCCTAGACCGATGGGCTCTGGTCGACGGCGACCGCATGCGGATGCTCAGCGCCAGCGAGGCCCTGGCCGCGATGTCATTCCCAGCTGACACCCTACGGCCGGACAATCACCGGCTGACCATGCACATGGCCGGCAATGCGGTACCACCGCTGGCCGGTCAGCGAGTCATCGAGGCCTTGATGAAGGCCGCATGACCGAAAGAGCACATCTGTACTCCATCCAGCTGTAACCCCTCTCCCAATTATTTCGAGGCGGCGATTCGATCAGCGGCGGGAGGGCCATCAGAGGCAATACGGCGAGCACGACCAACCCCCCAGGCCAGAGCTCGAGTCATCGACTCCCCTGGTCGCGAATCGAAGGCCTCCTCATGGATAGCCATACCGCTAGGGGCATAAACCCCGATGAACATCTGCGTCGTGCCTCCCCGCGACAGTCGCACCTGAACATCAATATGCGTTCCATCGCTGAGGGTTTCGTCGTGAGTACGGTGGTGAAGCGTTGGATCAGCCCACCCCCAAAAAACCTCACCGCGAATCCTCATGTCGACCTCCTACGAGTTTAGTTGTATGCCACAGGTGAACTCTCACCATAGCCAAAGCGAGGCGAGACGCAATCGCGGTATCGCTGCTTGAGAACTGAATCGGACCACCGGCCGATTTTCTTGGACCGAACCCAACCCCTTTTACAACTCACTGCCGCGATATGGCGGCCAAGGACGAAGTCATGCCTAAAGAAAAAGTCGTGATGTACGAATCCCCCGAAGCCGCCAGCATCCAGACCGTTACCGGCTGGGTCGACCCTTCCGGCCGGTTCTGGGGCAAGGACGAGCACATGGCCCGCTACTGCGGGTCGACCCACCGCCACTGCGCGAAGAACCCAGAGCACCCTATCCATGCCACAAACGGGTGGTGCGCGACCTGTCACGCAGAGAGCCGGGCGGCCAAGTTCGCAGCCATGCCGAGCCGTGTATGGGCCGGCGAAGTGATCACCGAGTACGACGGCGACCAGTACTTCTTCGACGAGGAAGACCTCCGGGACTACCTCATTGAGCATGAGGTGGACCTGGCCGACCTGAAGCTGGTGTTCTGCACCCCGAACTACCCCAGTCAGATTGATCCGAACGACCACTTCTGCGATGACCTGCCGGAAGACGGCGAGGTGAATGACGATCAGCTGCTGGCCGCGTTCGAACTGCTCAACGAAATGATCGCCAAGTGTCCGCCATTGTCATGGTCGCCAGGCTACGAAGCGGTTGAGCTACCCCAAGCATTCATCGATATGGTTGCCAGCGAGCGCCAGGAGGCCCAGGCATGACCCGCCTTGCCCTCTGCCTCCTGCTGCTGGCCACCGGCGCCAGCGCAACCGAGAACGTCATCGACGTGCAGCACGACAGCCAGCGCGGCGTCACCTGCTACCTGCTCAACGGGGTCGGCATCAGCTGCATCCCCGACAGCCAGCTGCAGGCCGGCAACCAGCGCCAGCTCTCCCCGC
>NZ_DATMFZ010000160.1:0-8305 GCF_035556675.1 Geminicoccus sp.
GATCTCGCCCGCCGCTTCGTCGCGGCCGGACGTCCGCTGCTGGCATTCCTCGACACCCACGAGCCTGGCCGGCTCGAGCCGCCCTATCCGCCGCACTGTGAGCGTGGCAGCGGTCATGAGGAACTGGTCGACGAGCTGGCATGGCTGGACGGCGAGCCGATCGCCACCCTGATCCGCAAGGACTGCATCAACGGCTTCGTCGGCGCCATTGAACCGGCCCATCCCGGTCACGGCGTCACCCATAACCGGGTCGTGGACTGGATCGCGCTCAATCGGCTCCGCTCGATCGTGGTCACCGGGATCTGTACGGACATCTGCGTGCTGGATTTCGTCGTGACCATGCTGTCGGCACGCAACCACGGCCTGCTGTCCACGCTGCGCGACATCGTGGTGCTGGAGCCGGCCTGCGCCACCTACGACCTGCCGCTCGAGACGGCCCGCCATCTGGGCCTGCCGGACAGTGCCGCCCATCCCCAGGCGCTCACCCACCATCTGGGCCTCTACCTGATGGCGTCGCGCGGCGCGGTGCTCGCCAGCGAGATCCAGGGCTGACCCCGCACATGGGCAAGCCATTAGGAATTCGTTAACCGGCACCCTCTATGCTCCGTCGGGTGATGGCCGGCGGGATGGGGCATGACGGGACGAGGCAGACGACGATCGGCGGGCCAGGCGGACCTGCGCCTGGATCCGACCCGGCGACGCGGCGAGCCGATCGAGATCGAGGTCACGGGCGGCGTGCGCATCCTGGCCGCCAATGACCTGGACGCGATGGCGTCCTGGGTCATGTTCGAGCAGGAAGACTGGTACGAGCTTGAGCATGGCTGGCTTCGACGGCTGGTGCAGCCGGGCTGGCGCGTGCTGGACACGGTACCGGGCTGCGGGATCCTGTCGGCGACCCTGGCAAGGCGGATCGGCCCCTCCGGCGCCGTGCTGGCCTGCGATCCGCTGCCGGCAGGACATGCCCGCCTCCAGGCGATCCGCGCCGGCAACCGGCTGGACCCGCTGATCCCCCTTCTTGCCCAGATCGCCTCCCCGGAGGAAATCGGCGTCGCGCCGCCGGCCACCACGCTGGACCGCCTGGCCGCGGACCATGGTCCGTTCGAGCTGGTCCGGCTCGGTCCCGATCCGCTCGCCATGCTCGCAGGCGGCCGGCAATTGCTGGAATCGTCCCGGCCGACCCTGGTGCTCCCCATCGGCCCGGCCAATGGCGGGTCCGTCGGCGAGGCCGGCCTGCTGCTCCGAGAACATGGCTATGCGCTGCACCATCTCCTGCCGGGCTTCGCCGCAGTGGCACCGCTCGATGCGGGTTTCCTGGACGATTTCACCTCCAATCTGATCGCCTGCCCGCTGGAGCGTCAGGCCGGGCTGGCCGAGCGTGGCCTGCTGGCGCATGCCGAAGAACTGGCACTGGCTGAGCTGGACGTCCCGCCCCTGCCTGGGCCGCTGCCCCCGGGCTGGCCGGATCTCGCGCGCAGGGTCGAGGCTGGGCTGGCGGCAGGCCTGCCGCTGCCGGCGCGGATCGTCTGGACGGGACGGCTGGTCCGGACATGGCTCGGCGGACTGCGCGACTTCGTCGACCTGATGGACCACCCGGCCCGGCTGACCACCCTGGCCGCCTTGCTGGCCGCCGCCGGTGCGAGAGGCGCTGCCCTGGAGGCGATGCGTCCGCTCCTGCACCTGCTGCAGGAGGGGCAACTGCGCCTGGACGAGCCGTTCCTACCGATCCTGCCCTGGGCGGACCAGGCGGGTGAGGCGGACGGGCCGGTGTGGTGGAAGCTGGCAACGGCGGCCGACGGGCCGGAAGCGACCGAACTCGGGCTGATCCATGCGACCGCGCGCCTGGTCGCCCATTCTGGCTTTCACGGCGGGGCCTTCCTGTATCCCTGGCTCACCCGCTACCGGCACAGCAACGCATTCACTCCGGAGCTGGAGCGGCGTCGCCAGCTGTTCGCCCGCCGGCTCGGGGAAGCCGGCAGCTTCGAGCCCAGCCCGGCCATGCTGCGCTCGCGCAACGCCCGCTTCGCCCAGCCCCCCCGGCAGGCAGCCTGACGAGGTGCCGGTGCCCGCCTGGACCAGCCGGCGCTACTCAGCCTTCCAGCGCAGCCTTCACCATCGGGCTGGCGAGCTTGAGGTCGATGGCCGAGCCGTGGCGGGCCTTCAGTTCCGCCATCACCTTGCCCATCTGCCGCGGCGAGCGCTCGGGCAGGGCCGCGACCACCGCCTCGACTTCGGCACGGGTCTGAGCCTCGTCGAGCATGACCGGCAGGTAGCCGGTGAGGATCGCGCGCTCGCGCTCCTGGACGGAAGTGTCGCGGCCGGCGAGATGGCCGATGGTTTCCTCGACGTTCTTGAGGAAGGCGCGGACCGTGCGCACCACCGTCTCGTCGTCCGGCGACTTGTCGTCCTTGCCGGCAGCCGCGATCAGGGTACCCAGCAGGTTCTTGGCGACCTCGTCGCGCGCCTTCATCGCGGCGAGCCGGTCGGAGCGGAGCTGATCGAACAGGGCCATGATATCGTCCGGAAGGGTTAAGAGCCCTGCCGGCACGCTGGCCTGCCGGCAGGGAGCCGGGCAGATCACCCGGCGTTGATGTAAATGTGGGGTCGCGGGGCCGGCAGTGAAACGGCGCCGTGATAGCCAGGTCGGTCTTGGCGGCATGGTGGATGGGGCTGCAACGATGCGGGATGAGCGGACAGCGGGGACAGATGCGGCGGGGACGGGACCGCTGCCGCTGCGCGTTGCCTGCCTGGCCGGGCTGCTGGCGCTCGGCGCCTGCGCCGGCGGGCCGGAAGTAGGGCCGGTCGCGGACGGTGATCCCCGCTCCGCCCGGATCCTGCTGGAGAACGTCAATCGGACCGGGCCGATGCCGGTGGTGACGACGGGCTCTGCACCGGGTGGCCTGGCCGCGCCGGAGGTGGAGGCGGCCCTGGCGCAGGGGGTCGTGGGCGGGGCCGAGTTCGCTGTGCAGCCGGAGGCCCAGAGCGACGGGGCGCGCGTACTGCTCGTGTTCGGCCCACCGGAACAGCTCTCGCCCTGGCGCGCCTGCGCGCCAGACGCGGTGCTGGGCTCCGGGTTCGGCGATGGCCGGCGGGTGGCTGCCCTGGTCTGCGACGGCCCGAGCACGGTGGCGCATCTGCGGGCAGTCGCCGCCGGAGACACGGCGGCGGATGCGGCCGACCTGCTCCAGGCGGTGGGCGACCGCCTGTTTCCCGACCCGTACGAGCGCTACGCCTATGATCGCTACAGCGGCGTAGGCTATGGCGGGTTCGGCAGCTTCGGCAGCTACGGCAGCAGCGTCGGGGTCGGCATCGGGTTCGGCTTCTGAGCGGAGGCGAAGGCGGCGAGCACCCGCTCCACCGCCCGCAGCGGCGTCTCCGCGCCCGCCGCCACCTCCGCCCGGCAGCGTGCCAGTTCCACCGCGCTGCCGGAGTCGCGGGCCAGCAGTTCCAGGAGCCGGGCATGCAGCAGCGTGTCCAGCCAGCGCAACTGCTGGGTCCGGCGCTTCTGGTCGAGCTGACCCGTGGCCCTCATCCGTTCCAGCCAGCGCAGCATGCTCGCCCACAGCTCGGGCAGGCCCGCTCCGGTCAGGGCCGAGACCGTCAGCACATCCGGCCGTGAGGCCGCGTCCTCGGGCAGCAGGATGCGCAGCGCATTGGCATAGTGACGCCGCGCCTGCTCGGCGGCGAGCCGCTGCTCGCCGTCCGCCTTGTTGACCGCGATCAAGTCCGCCAGCTCGATCAGGCCCTTCTTGATGCCCTGCAGCTCGTCGCCTGCCCCTGGCAGCATCAGCACGAGAAACAGGTCGACCATGTCGGCGACGCTCGTCTCCGACTGGCCCACCCCCACCGTCTCGACCAGGACCACATCATAGCCCGCGGCCTCGCACAACAGGCCGGCCTCCCGGGTGGCGCGCGCCACCCCGCCCAGCATGCCCGCCGATGGCGACGGACGGACGAAGGCGGCAGGATCCGTTGCGAGCCTGGCCATGCGGGTCTTGTCGCCCAGGATGGAACCGCCGGTGCGGGTGCTGGAGGGGTCCACCGCCAGCACCGCCACCTTGTGCCCGGCCCCGGTCAGCATGGTGCCGAACGCCTCGATGAAGCTGCTCTTGCCCACGCCCGGTACACCGGTGATGCCGATCCGCCGGGCACCGCCGGCATGCGGCAGCACCAGGCGCAGCAGCGCCTGCGCGGCCGCCTGATGATCGGCCCTGCGGCTCTCGATCAGGGTGATCGCGCGGGCCAGCGCCGCCCGCTCCCCGGCGAGCAGACGGTTTGCCAGATCGGCGGTCGTCGGCGCGATGTTGGTCATGCTCATCGCTCCCCACCTAGCCGCTGCGCAAAGCCCCGGGTAGCCCGCTCCGTGCCTCCGGAGCGCCTGTCGGCCGGGAAAAAGCCGGCCGACAGGCGGGGGTGGACAGGACCTTCTCGCTGAAGCTCGACCCGACGACCGGCACGCCCCGCGACGGCAGGGCTGCGCACGCGACCTGTGCTGAGCCCCGAACGATCGGTTACCACAGCACCCATGACCTCGCCGCCGTACCAGCCGGCAAGTATGGTCATCAACCCTCCCAGGCCGGAGGCCGGCCGATCGGATTCCAGACCGTTCTTGGTCATCGACCCACCGCACCAAATGCCCTGGCGGCTGAAGGTGTCGGCTGGCCAGATGATGGCGGTGCCGATCATAATTGGGTGATCGCTCCATTGCCCGTGCCGGCGATCGCGGCACGTGAGGGATTGCCGACCCGGCTCGCGGTGACGAAGTGCTCGCTCCTGGGGACCCTCGTCTGATCCAGAGGATGCCGGCGGCGATGATGACGATGGCGAGGTGGTTGCGGGTGGTCTTCTCGTAGCGGGTGGCGACGCGGCGGAACTGCTCGAGCCTGCCGATGCAGCACCCGACCAGGTGCCGCTCCTGATAAGAGTGCCGGTCGAGCGGCAGGCGCTGTGCTCGGGACGGATGGGACGGGATGACCGCCCGCGCGCTTCTGGCGGCGATGGCCGCATGGAAGGCGTCCGTGTCATGGGCGGTACCGGCGATCCCCACTTTTGCCTGTTGCCTCGCGATCAGGGACAGTGCTTGGGGCGCATCACCGGCTCGACCGGCCGTCGGGATGATCCGGGTCGGGCAGCCCACGCACCGAAAGAGGCAGCTTGCTGGTCAGGCCGCCGCGGAACGGCCAATCGCCTGACCCTGAAGCCCCCTGTCGCCACCGGCAGCATGCTGGTGCGCACGCACGATCGTCCTGTCGACGAGCAGATCGTCGAACTCGGCATCCTCGGCCAGCGCGACCAAGATCTGGTGCCGGACGCCCTCGACGCTCCAGCGGCTGAACCGCCGGAACCCCGTGTTCAAAAAAATTGTTTGGTCCCGAAGTGTGGTGGTGCAGTTGATCAGCATGCTGCGAGGGAAGCGCTATGGGCTGGGTTCTCCACGGCAGCACCCGTACGACAAAAGGCGGTCCGTCGCGATCCAGCTACACCAAGACAGCGTGAGAGCGCTGGCCAGGCGCTAGGGCGTCAGCCCCACCACGATCCAGAAGTGGCGCAAGCGGTCGGCGGCCGCGGACGCGCCCATGGGGCCGAAAGAGGTTCGCTCGACGGTCCTGACGTCCGAAGAAGAGGCCATCATCGTCGCCTTCCGTCGGCACACGCTCCTGCCGCTGGACGACTGCCTCTACAGCCTGCAGCCGACCATCCCGCACCTGACCCGCTCGTCTTTGCACGCTGTCTGGCTCGGCCTGTCCGCTGTGCGGCCATCCCTCCGGTGGATCGGGCTGAAGCCCAATGGGATCAGCCGCCTGCCGGAGATCGAGGGCGACAAGCCTGAAAAGAAGTGCTTCGCCAGCTACCCGATCGGCTACTTCCACATTGATATCGCTGAAGCCATTACCGAAGAGGGCAAGCTGCGCCTGTTCGTGGCAATCAGCCGTCAGCAGACGGCTGATCCGATCTCCCAAGGAGACCGGGCCAGCAGGCCCGGGAGGCGACCGCACCAGCAAGTTCGCCTTCGTCCGCCTTGTGGAAAGCGCCGGCAAGATGGAGGCGGCCCAGTTCCTGCGCGACCTGATCACGGCCGTGCCCTACCGCATCCACACCGTGCTGGCCGACCACGATGTCCAGTTCACGCCACGCAAGCAGGACATCTGGGACATCCAGCACATCTTCGATCGCGGGTGCGACGAGCCTTGCAGCGGCTGTGCCGCTGCTCCCTCCGGGATCGCACAGCGATGGCATCGAGCATCGCCTCACCAAGGTGAACCACCCCCTCCCGCCGGCTCCTGCCTGCGGTCCTTGCAGGAGATGGTCGATGGCCTGCCCGTCCGGTTCTTCTGAACCGGATAGCGCTGCTGATGGATGATCGGCCTGCTGGCCGATCATGGCCAGCGATGGATCAATGGCCAAGTCGAGCGCATGAACCGCACGATCAAGGACGCAACGGTCAAGCGTTACCACTACGACAGCCACCACCAGCTCAGAACGCACCTGCAGCTGTTCGTCGATGCCGATAACCATGCCCGCCAGCTGAAGACCCTGCGTGGCCTCACACCCTACGAGTTCATCTGCCAAGCCTGGGTGAAAGAGCCCAACCGGTTCAGGCTCGACCCGTCACACCACATCCCGAGACCATACAGCTAGCGGGGCGTGAGCAGGAAGGAGGCGATGGCGGCGCGCGCCTGTGCAGGAATGGGCCCGGTGGCGTTCTCTACGACCTTGGCCATCTCGCCACCCACGAAGTCGCCCTCGGAAGTCATGCCCAGCGACAGGAAGGTGTCCAGGTCCTCCGGACTCCACTTGCCGATGCCGTGCTCGGGATCGGGCGTGATCGCGGGGGCACGGCCGGTGATCAGGTCTCCGGGGTTGCCGCCCAGCTCCTGGCCAGGGTCCGGAACACCGAGACCCCAGAAGGTCCTGGGGCTGTGGCACTCCGCGCAGTGGCCGGGACCCCGCACCAGATAGGCGCCCTCGTTCCACGAGGCGTCCCGCGCCGGATCGGGATCGATCGGCGCCGGGTCGAAGAACAGCCAGCGCCAGGTCCAAAGCCCGGTGCGGATCGAGAACGGGAACATCAGCTCGTGCGGTGGCGACGGACGCTCGGCCGGCGCCACGTCATTGCGCAGGTAGGCCCAGAGTGCCCGCAGGTCGTCCTGGGTCATCCGCGCATAGCTGGCGAACGGGAAGGCCGGATAATAGGGCGAGCCATCCGGGGCGATCCCCTCGCCCATGGCACGCAGGAAGTCGTCCTCGCTCCAGCTGCCGATCCCGGTCTTTGGATCGGGCGTGATGTTGGGCGGATGGAAGGTGCCGAGCGGCGTCACCAGGGGCGCGCCGCCGGAAAGCGGCGGCGCGCCCTCCTGCGAGTGGCAGGACTGGCAGCCGCCCAGGTGGAACAAGAGTTCACCCCGTTCCATGCCGGCCGCGGGCCAGGCGAGGCCCAGCGCCGCGAGCAGGGTCGTACATGCCAGGCGCAACGGTCAGCCTTGCGGCTTGCGGTAGGACTGGTGGCAGCCGCCGCAGCCGTTCTTGCCGAGTGCCGCGAACGCCGCGGTGGCGGCGGCGATCTCCCCGGTGCCGGCGGCCGTGCCCAGAGCATCGGCCAGCCCGTCGGCGCGCTCGACCGCACTGTCGAAGCCTGCCTGGTCGGACCAGATCGCCGGCAGGGCGTCGGTGGGGCCGGTATCGCTGCCGGCCGGGAACAGGGCCGGCACCTCGGCCAGGATCTTGCGGATCGCCTCGGCATGAGCCTGGACCTTGGCCAGATCGCCCTTGGCGGCCAGCGTGTCCTTGATCCCACCCATCTCCTTGCCCATGGCCTTCATGTCGGCCTGACGCTTGGCGATGACGCCGTCGGCAGCAAGGATCGAGCCGGTGGCCAGGACCGCCCCGGCGACGACGGCGAGAATTGCGGCATATCGGGTCAAACGCATATCAGCCTCCCCAGCAAACATGGCCTCTTCTAGAATGACTCCGAGGTGTCGCGAAGCTGTCGTCGCGGTCCATCGAGAAAAAATCGAGGCCGCTGACCCATCCGACCCGCTCGGCATGGCGCGACCCGAAGCGGGCACTGCGTGGCAAGTTAGTGACATCCACGGGATATTGTTCGACGGGATCGACGCGCTGGTCGACTTCCGGCGTAACCTGACTGCCGGTGTACTCAACTGCGGACCTCGCCGCGTGCATCGGCGCCAGCCAATCGAGCGTGGCCTGATACCTCGATGATCCGGAGGGTATCGTTCCCGCCGCACGACCGCCGGCCTGTTCCCTGCCCGCGCGGCCCGAAACTGGAGTTCACCACCCCGCCGTGCTC
>NZ_DATMFZ010000161.1:0-8868 GCF_035556675.1 Geminicoccus sp.
TCGGACAGGTCGCCTTCGACCTTCGTAAATCGAGCGTCGATCCGTTCGAAGCTCTTCTCGATCCTGCCCATGCTCTCGCGCACATATTCCATGTGCGTCTCAAGCTTAGCGATTCTCTCGGCGTCAGGTGAGGCCATGTCCCCGTCTCTGTCGTTCTTATAGTACCCTACATGCCCGGTCCCCGGGATGGAAAGGTGGTCGTTGGCGTGAGTCATCCGTACGAACATGCTACACCACACCGACTAGAACGGCGTTTACGTAAACGGTGTTCCCGCAGTTCGTACAAATCACCATGGCTTGCGGATATGCGGGGCCGCCTATCATTATTCCACCAGACATGTTCATGTTGACCGGACCCACCAAATCGTCGGCAACTGTCCATGAATAAGCTTCACACATGGGGCATGGTCTTTCGCCCCATTTTTGCTTAACGTGATCGAGGATCTTCTGAGATTTATCAGGGCTCAGCTTTGATGGTCGATCTTGATCGCTATCTTCTTTATCGCTCACACAAAATCCCCCGCCGTCAAAGTGGTCACATCGAGCGTCACCAGCAGTTCGTGGTGTTGCCCATCTGGGTGCAGGTGAAGCCCTGGCGCGGCGGCGGCTGGTTGGCCTGGTTCATCAGCGCGAGGCCTTGCGAGATGGCGGCCCAACTCGCGGCATCGGCCTGCCGCTCCTGCTGCTCCACTAACGCAGCTTGTCCCATCCGGGCCTGCTCTTCGCTCGCGATGCGCGTGCGCAGCTCTGCCATGTAGACGCCGACCTGAGCATCATTGATGGCCCCGGCATCACGTTGCTGCGCTACCAGCATGCGGTAGTTGTCCTCCAGCGCTGCGAGGTCCGGATAGGGATAGCCGGACTGGGCTCGCAGCGGTGCGATCCCGCTGTTGTAGCAAGCCGCGAAACGTTGGTGGGCATCGGGAAGCTGCGGCTGGAACTGCTGCGCGCAACTCTGCTGAAGCGCGGCCGCCTGCTGTGGGAATTGGCTCTGCGGAGCAACGGTGGCGCACCCGCTCAGGAGGAGCGCCACCAGGATCGTACGTCTCATTGTCGCCCCTCGAAATTCTGGCTGGTGCTGAAGGGCTGGGTAGCTCGGCTATTTCCGGCGATCCTTGATCGCCCAAGAGCATCCGTCAACGCTCACAAGCCATGGTTGGCCCCGGTATCCACACGCTTCTGGCAGTTATGGCAGTTCGCGACTCTAACGATGGCCGGGAAAATTCTGAGGCTTGGCCATTGGTCGTGCGGTGGCTCGCCGAGCGTCACTACGCCTGCCGACGTGCGGCAGGCTGCCGCACCTGGACCCCGATCATCCAGTGCCGTCCGGGAGCATCCATTTAGGATCAGCTTAGGGCGGCCGTTCTCGGCTGCGCCTAAGCCATTGAAAGAGCTGGCATCCCCAACGGGATTCGAACCCGTGTCGCCACCTTGAAAGGGTGGAGTCCTAGGCCTCTAGACGATGGGGACCCTGGCTGCCGGTAGGTAGGCGAGCAGGCGGCGAAGTGCAAGACGACTCATGGACGGTAGCGGGGCATGAGCTTGCGTAATGTGGCCTCGGTGCGGCTGGAATTCCCCAGGCGCCGCATGATGGTGGTCAGATGCTCCTTCACCACGACCTCGCTGATCCCGAGTGAAGGCGTCCGCTTGTTGAATGGCCCTGCCCGGCCAGTTCCAGGATCTGGCGTGGGGTGAGTTCGCCGCTGGTCATCTGGCTGCTCCTGCCCTCTCGCCCGATCCTGCGAGCGAACTTGTCGCGAGGGCCCGCCCGGAGCAAATCGTAGTTTGGGCAGGAGGAACGACGATGGGGCCGATCCGGGCAGTGGTGGTGGTAGCGGCATTGTGGCTGGCCGCCTGTGCCGGCGAGCCTTCGGTGCGCAGCGACTGGGACCGGACGGTCGACTTCACCGTCTATCGCAGCTTCGGCTTTCCCGCGCACCAGGGCACGGATTTTACCGGCTATAGCAGCCTGGAGACCCAGCGCCTGCGCGCAGCGGTCCGCCGTGAAATGGCGGGGCGGGGCTTCGTCGAGGTGGCGACGGCCCCCGACCTGCTCGTGGACTTCCGGACCAGGCAGGCGGATCGGCTCAGGGTCATCAGCCTGCCTCCGGTATGGCCGGCCTATCCATACGATCCGTTCTGGTACCCGGGCGGCTTCTACCGGCCCTGGTATGGCGGATATACCGACGTCCAGGCGATCACCGAAGGTGTGCTCACGATCGACCTGATCGATCTTGCGGAGCGGCGGATCGTCTGGGAAGGGGTGGCGACCGGCCAGGCCCTGCAGGGTGAGGATCCGCTCGCGAGGGCTGACCTGGATGCGACCGTGCGCCGGATCTTCCTGGACTTTCCGGTCCAGCCCGGCGGTTCCTGAAGCCGATGGGCTCGGGTTCGCTCAGTGGGCGATGCCGGAGGCCGCGGCTTCATCGATCAGCCGGCCGGTCTCGAAGCGCTCCAGGTCGAAGGGCCGGCTGATCGGGTGATGCTCGCCATGGGCGATCAGGTGAGCCGTGAGCCAGCCTCCGGCCGGGATCGCCTTGAAGCCGCCCGTGCCCCAGCCGCAGTTCAGGACCATGCCGTCGACCGGGGCCGGGCCGATGATCGGCGAGCTGTCGTGCACGATGTCGCAGATGCCGCCCCACTTGCGCATCAGCTTCAGCTGGCCGACCCGCGGCATGATCTCGACCAGGCCCGCCACCACGGTCTCCAGGACCGGCCAGTTGCCGCGCTGGGCATAGGACGGATAGAGGTCCAGCCCGCCGCCCACCACCAACTCGCCCTTGTCCGACTGGCTGACATAGGTGCCGGTCGCGGGGTCGATGATCACCCGGTCGAGGAACGGCTTCACCGGCTCGCTCACCAGGGCCTGCAGGCACATGGAGGTGATCGGCAGGCGGAAGCCGGCCATCGCCGCCAGATGGCCGGAATGGCCGGCTACGCAGAGCGCCACGGTCCCGCACTCGACCCGGCCCTTGCTGGTCAACACCGCCCGAACCCGGTCGCCCTCGATGTCGAAGCCTTCGACCGCACAGTTCTGGACGATATCGACCCCCAGCGCCGATGCGGCACGGGCATAGCCCCAGGCCACCGCGTCGTGGCGGGCGGTGCCGGCACGGCGCTGGATGTAGCCACCGAACAGGGGATGGCGGCCGTCCGGGTTCAGCGCCGGGATCTCGCGGCGCAACTGTGCTGCGTCGAGCAGTTCGGCATCCACCCCGTTCAGGCGCATGGCATTCACGAAGCGCGCGCATAGCTCGAGGTCGCTTTCGGAATGAGCCAGGCGTACCACGCCGCGCTGGCTGACCATCACGTTGTAGTTCAGCTCGATGGAGAGCCGCTCGTAGAGCCGGAGCGCCAGGTCATAGAGGGCGACGCTCTCCGGATAGAAATAATTGGAGCGGATCGTGATCGTGTTGCGGCCGGTGTTCCCACCGCCGATCCAGCCTTTTTCCAGGACGCATACCCGGCGCATGCCGTGGTGCTTCGCCAGGTGATAGGCGGTGGACAGGCCATGGCCGCCGCCGCCCACCACCACCACATCGTAGCGGGCGGCAGGGGTGCCCCGGTCCAGCCAGTGCGGCTCCCAGCCGCGCTGACCGCTCCCGGCCTCGTCCAGGATCCGCGCTGCCGAGAACCGCTTCATCGTCGTCCTTCGCCTGACCGTCCTGCGGGCGATAGCATCTGGGACCAGCCGCCGCCACCCGGTGGGGGAAGGTCATTCTTGAATTGTTCTAAATAAAGCATTGGTCGGGTCTGCCTTTACATCAGGGGCCGGAGACCCGAAGTTCCCATCGTCGACGGGCAGGCGCACATCTTGCCCGCTTGGTAACCTTCCCCACTTGTCCAGTGTCAACGTCTCGCCGGGGCCCTGTCGTACGATCATGATCGTCTGCGTCTGCAACTGCTTGAGCGAGGCCGACTGCGAACGCGCCGCCGCGGCGCGATCTGTCGATGCCGGCGAGGACCTGCACGCCGTGATGGGTGCCACCGTATGCTGTGGTCGATGTCTGCCCACTATGGAGGCGATCATCGACGAGGTCCGCGCCCGTCATGAGGCGCTGGCGCAGGGCCAGGATGTGCGGGAACGCGACGAGGTGGCGTGATGGCGCCGGCCGCCGGTCGTACTGCTCGCCTGAGCAGCGGAGCCGGCCTGCACGTCCGCGGCCTCGCTCATCGCTACAGTACCGGCTCCGGGCAGGGCTTCACCCTGGACGGGGTGTCGCTCGACGTGCCACCGGGCGCGGTGCATTGCCTGCTGGGCCCCTCCGGATCGGGCAAGTCAACTGTGCTGCGGCTGGTGGCGGGTCTGGAGCGTCCATCTGCCGGGAGCATCGCGCTCGACGGCCGGACGCTGAACGACCGGGAGCGCTGGACGCCGCCCGAGCGCCGCTCCATCGGCCTGATGTTCCAGGACGTTGCCCTGTTCCCGCACATGACGATCCGCAAGAATGTCGCGTTCGGGCTGCGCAGCAAGGACACGGCGACGCGCCGCCGCCGGGTCGACGAGCTGCTGGTCATGGTGGGGCTGGCAGCCCATGCGGAGAAGTTCCCCCACGAGCTCTCCGGCGGGGAGCAGCAGCGTGCGGCGCTGGCTCGCACGCTCGCGGCGGATCCGCGCCTGGTGCTGCTCGACGAAGCCTTCTCCGCGCTCGACCCCGGCCTGCGGGTGGAAGTGCGCGGCAGCGTGCTGACGATCCTGCGCCAAGCCGGCATCCCGGTCCTGATGGTGACCCACGATCCGGACGAAGCGATCGCCGAGGCCGACCGGATCCATGTCATCGAGGATGGCCGGATCACGCAGTCCGACAGTGTCAGTCAGCTCTATCGCAGCCCGGCCACCCGGTTCGTCGCCGGCTTTTTCGGCCCCGTGCTGCGCTTTCACGGCTGCCCCGAGGATGGGCAGCTCGCGACGCCGATCGGTCCGATACAGGTGTCGCGGGACGGTCATCAGGGCGTGGAAGTGGTGCTACGCACCCGCGATCTGGCACCGGTCGCAGCCGGTAACAGCCCCTGGCGGGCTACTGTTCTGGCCTGCCGGGACCTGGGTGACCGTTGCCGGGTGGAGCTGGCGGCCAAGGGGGAACGGCTGGGCGATATCCATGTCCCGCGCAGCCTGGCGCACCAGGTGGGCGGAGAGATCGGTCTCGCCTTCGACCCAGCGGCCATGTTCGTATTCCCCTGGCCGGAAGGCTTGAACAATTCTAAAAACCGGCGCATCCCTACGTCCGCCAACCATTAGGAAGCGACGCCGATGCCGAGCCCGACCCCGGTCCGAGGGCACCCCGAGGTGCTGGCGGCCCTCAATCTGTCCCTCAAGGGCGAGCTGACCGCCATCAACCAGTATTTCCTCCATGCGCGGATGCTGGAGAACTGGGGCTACTTCAAGCGCGGGAAAGCGGAGTATGACGAATCCATCGAGGAGATGCGTCACGCCGACAAGCTGATCCAGCGCATCCTGCTGCTCGAGGGGCTGCCCAACCTTCAGGACCTGGGCAAGCTCTATATCGGCGAGAACCTGAAGGAGCTGATCGAGTGCGATTACCGCCTCGAGCTCGAGGGGATCGAGCAGTACCGCAAGGGCATCGCGATCGCCGAGCGGCATGGCGACTATGTCACGCGTGACCTGCTGATCGGCATCCTCCAGGAGGAGGAGGAGCATCAGGATCACAACAAGACCGAGTTGGAGCTGATCGACCGGATCGGCATCCAGAACTTCGCCCAGAGCCAGATGTGAGTCACACGGTGGGTCCGTGCCGGCCGGAATGTCGGCCCCGCGGACGATGACCGCAGGCAGGCCCGGGACAGTGGCCAGGCCCCGCCCGTCGGTTCCAATGACCGGGACGGCGGGTGATCGCGCATCGGGCTTCGGTATCGCACCCGCCAGCGGCGAAGCGTGGTCCGGGCGGTTCCGGCGGAACGGCCTGTCCTCCTGCCGCGCGGCCCCCGGCTCCTTCGCGCTCAGAAGGTGAGGGTGATCCCCACCGTGTCGCCGTAGGTCCCGGCGGCCGCGGTCTGGTTGGCCGGGATCCGGCCATAGACCGTCACCGTGCCGGTGCCGCTGGCCGGTGCCGCGAAGCTCACCGCATTCGCGCCGGAGCCGATCAGCGCGCTGTAGCCGGAGTTGCGGTACAGTTGGTAGTTGAGGATGCCGCCGGCGCTGTTGCGCATGCCGCGGCTGGAGGCCTGCGGGTTCGCACCGTCGTTCAGCTCGAACTTCAGGCTCTCATTCATGCAGCCCGAATAGCTGATCGTGGTGGTGGTGTCGTTGTTGGTGGTCTGGCCACTCACATAGTTGGCGAAGGTCAGGGTCGAGGCGGCGACCTTGCAGTTGCTGACCACGGTGACGCCGACCGTGAGGCTGGCGGTGCTGGTGCCGGCGTCGGAGCCCTGCAGGGGCATGACGGCGAAGGCCAGCACGATCGGCAGGCCCAGTGCTGCCCGCTTGAAGACGACGTCCATGCGTGTCGACCTTTCCTCGCGCCAAAGCGGCGCGAACATGGTTGGCATGACCTTCATCTTAGCCACATTCGGTTAACAACCCGTTGACCCGGCCCGCGGACAGGGCTTTCCCCTAGCACCGGGAAGCGGATGGCGCGGACGCGCCTGCAGTTGGGAGCGGCAATGAGCTACAATCTGGTCCTCACTGGCGGCCGTGTGGTCGATCCCGGTCAGGGCATCGACCAGGTGACCGACATCGCGTTCGCGGACGGCAAGGTTGCGGCGGTCGGTGACGGGCTGAACGGCAGTGCCGCCATCGTGCGGGACGTGAGCGGCGCCATCGTCATGCCCGGGATGATCGACTTCCATACTCATGTCTATTGGGGGGGCACCTCGCTCGGCATCCGCCCGGACGAGTTGGCACGCCGGGCCGGCACCACCACCTGGCTGGACGTCGGCAGCGCCGGCCCTGGCAATTTCGAAGGCTTCCGTGAGCATGTGATCGGCCGAAGCGAGACCAAGATCCTGGCGTACCTGCATGTCAGCTTCGCCGGCATCTACGGCTTCTCGGACCGGGTCTCGGTGGGCGAGAGCTGCGACCTGCGCCTGCTCGACGCCAATGTCTGCGCCGACATCGCGCGGGCCAACCCGGATCTGGTGCGGGGCATCAAGGTCCGGATCGGGCGCCATGCCAGCGGCTACAACGGCATCACGCCTTTGGAGCTCGCGATCGAGGCGGCCGAGCAGGCGGGCCTGCCGGTGATGTGCCATATCGATGCGCCGCCGCCACGCTACGAGGACGTGCTGGCGGTGCTCCGGCCGGGCGACACGCTGACCCACTGCTTCCGGCCGCGGCCGAACGCGCCGATCTACAGCGACGGCCGGATCCGCGAGGCCTGCTTCCAGGCGCGGGAGCGCGGCGTGATGTTCGACATCGGCCACGGCATGGGCAGCTTCTCCTTCGAGGTCGCCGAGGCGATGCTGGCCGGCGGCTTCCCGCCCGACGTGATCAGCTCGGATGTCCACGCCCTGTGCATCGAGGGGCCGGCCTGGGACAATCTCGAGACGATGTCCAAGTTCCTCCACCTCGGCATGGCGGTGCCGGAGATTGTCCGCGCGGTCACGAAGACCCCTGCCGACCTGCTCAGACGCCCGGATCTCGCCGATCTCGCGGTCGGGTCGACCGGTGACGCCACCGTGCTGCGGATCGACGAGGGGCGCTTCCGCTTCGTCGACGTCGAGGGCAAGCATCGGACCGGTGCGCGCAAGTTCCGCCTGGATTCGGTGGTGCTGGACGGCCGGCTCTGGCACGACGCGCAGGCGACATGAGGACGGCCCGGCTGAACGGCCAGGGTGGGTCTGGCCGTCCGGCCTGCAGCCTGATGCTGGCAGCGCTGCTCTGGGCAGCGCCCGTCCTGGCCGCCATGCCCCCGGTACCCGCACCCAAGCCGCCCGTGCCGGCGGCCGCGCCCGATGCGGCGGCGACTGGCGATCCGCAGCAGGTGCTGGCCCAGGTCGGTGATCTCCGCCTGACCCGGGCCGATGCGGATGCCTATGTCGACGCCCTGGTGTTCAGCCTGGAACATGCCGGCCAGGATTCGAGGCGGCTCGCCGCCGACCGGACGGTCGTGCGCGAGCATCTGGCGCGGAGCTTTCCGGGTCTGCCTGAAGCCGCGCAGATCGATCTGGCTGACATGACCGAGATCTGGGAGCGGGTCCAGGCAGGCTGGGCTGCGCTCGGCCCGGCCGAACGCAACGCGTTCTCCTATGGAGTGCTCGCACTGGCCTTCGGCGAGCAGGACGCCGGCAGGATCCTGCGCTGGAATCCGCGCGGTACCATGGTGCCGGGCGAGGCGCAGGACCGGCCGCTGCCGGGTTATGCGCCCGGTCAGGAGATGGACTGCATCATGACCGGCAATTGCGGCCCGTCCGGCAGCAGACTGCCGGAATGAGTGAGGCTCGCAAGGCCTGCGGCTGGCAGGCCGCAGGATCTCATGGTGACCGTAATAGAGCTAATCTGGAAATCGCATGAAATCACAGTGGTGCATCGTGTGAATGCCAGATATCAACTCTTGCGCGTGACAGAACACCACATCCCAACGCCCAAAGTGTTTCTCTAGCATGATGCTACGGGGCGAGGAGGGCTGTTTTTTCGCCGATCTTTCGTCACGTAACCTGCGCGCGACTCTTGGCGATCCCGGCTACTCCTTCCTCGGTCGGGATCGCCATCTTCTCGATCGGCAGCATCCCGCGATGTGCGTGGTTCGACCGGTCGGAGGTACGGTTAGTCTAGAAACGGTCTTTGAAATGGGTAGCGGTTTGCGGAGGGGATTCGTGTAGCGCCAGGCGATCCATGATCGCCGGAGCTGCTGCCATGTCTGAGCACCGTCGTCTGTACCCGACGGACCTGTCGGACCGGGAGTGGGCGCT